>DASRDJ010000288.1:0-2677 GCA_035652655.1 Terriglobales bacterium | reverse complement strand
CACCCATACCAGCGCCAGATAAATCAGCAGCAGCTTCAGATTCCCAACGAGGTCCGCGAAATCCGATAGGTCGGGCATTTTCCCGATCCATCGTGCTAACAGCGGCTGGCTGACAAAAAGCTCAGACAACTCCATCGCCACGCCAACAGTAATCCCACCCCGAACGCCTTTCCCCAATTCTTGGGCCGCGATAATCCAACATTTCTCCATCTCAGCCCACGCAGCCGCAACGAAGCCCATCCCAGCAGGAACAAGTACGAGGTATTACTGAAAAAGATGTGATGGTACACATCGGCGACAAACAGCCCCGCCACCATGGCAAACTCGGCGAGCAATAGGTAGCGCCGAACTGTCACGCGCTCGCTGCTGAAGAGAGATTGAGTCCGTCAAGAGAATCTCCAACGCCTATCGCAGTCACCGATGTAGGAAGGCGTTCGTGGCGAGCGAAGTAGCGGCATAGACCGCGACGAATTGAAGCCTCCAAACCAATACAGAAGTGCTTAAATTCCCGTACTTTGTTCCTTGCTGAGTGCGATAGAAATACCAGAAAATTGAAACTCCGCCAATCCAAAGGAGCATACCGACCGCAACGATTTCCCATGGATCGGGGTCAGCAAACCTGCTTGCAATGCCGAGCTGCTGAATTGTTTGTCCGGTTCCACCCGCAGAACATTGGAAAGAACCAGCCGCTCGCAGGAACCGACCATCGTTCATCCCCGGGTCGAAGACCACGGAATGCTCCGTTTGGCGAAGAGTTTGGCACTGCCCAGATCGCTGACCGCCAGAAATGCATCGACGCATCGGGTACTAACCTTTGAGATCGCAACATCGAGTTTCTTCATGCGCGGATACAAACACGTAAGTAAATTTCAAACCGATTACTCCTCCAGGTACTGTGGCTCAACAGTTGAGTTGAACATATTCGGTTCCGGCCATGATTCTATATCAGCCACGCGCCCACTTCTCCGGAACGCGGGTTGGCTAGGTCAGAGGAGCAGCACTTGATGAAAAAAGCTGAATTCAGCGTCTGCTGATTGGGTCGTTGACCGGGCGATCTGCTTCGCGACTGCAAGTAAACTGCACACAAGTGTTGCGCCGACCTTTCAAGACCACCGCGTTAGATATGGAACGACCTGTCAACTACCGGCGATGGTTTTTCATTCAATCCTCCTGAGGAGGTAGTACAGGTTGCGGTCGAGGAAGCTTTGCGACAGTTGATCACTCAGATATTCGCGGGTCGATGCCGCATAATCGTGATCCGTCGGGAGCTGCCTCGGACAATCTGCGCGGGTTGGTCCGTAGACCCTCCGCATAACGCGGCCGAGGATTCTCCTTCCCGTGGGCTCCAAGACCGCAACCTGTACCACCTCCATTGCGTTTTACTTTCCCGAAAATATTGAAACTATGCCGCTTGACCCAGTGCTTTCCTTTGTTCGGCTTCCACTTTCACTCCGATGGCCCAGATGAACCCCAAGAGTTCACGTCCTACTGCGGTGATCACCTTTCCTGTGTTTTTACCGCGCGCCGTGAGCTTTCGATAGCGGCCGTGTAAACGGTGCTGTGCCTTCCAGGCGATTTCCTTTACTTCTTCACTCACTCGCTCTTGCCGCTTGCGCATGCATGCGGTTACTGCCGGCGCATGGCGGTAGGCCCAGGCGGCCTCCACGACGATGCGACGCAGGTGCACATTGCCGGTCTTGGTGATGCCACCTCTTTTGCAGCTCTCTCCGCTGGAGTGCTCCCGCGCCACGGTCCCGCTATAAGCCATTAATTGTCGAGCTTTTCCAAACCGGGATAGCTCTCCGAGCTCCGCTACGATCGTCACCGCCGATACCTTCGCAATCCCGCGCAAGGCTTGCAGGGCTTCGATGACCTCACGTATCTGCTGCGGCGCTGACTGAACTGCTTCGTCGATGGCCTGCTCGAGCCGTGTAACTCGTGCCGCCATGTGTTCTACTTCGTGCAGGTAATCTAACAAGGTGGCTTGTTGCGCCAGCGGTTCGAAATGCACCTCCTTCCTCACCCAATTCATATAACTCAGTGTCCAGGGATTTACTCCCTCTGGTGGCCTTTTCCCATGCCGCAACAAGAACTTGGTCAGACGATTTCGGGCCCGCAATTGGTCGCTCTTGGCAGCTTCGCGGGCTCTGACCAGATCTCGCAACGCCTCGTGAGCAGCATCCGGCACCCATACCGCTGTCAGCTCTCCCGCTCGATAACTCCGGGCCAGTTTCAACGCATCGCGCCGGTCCGTCTTCACACGATCTCCCGTCCTCACCGGTACCAGTGTTGGCGCTACTACTTCGCACTTGGCGTCCAGCGCCGTCAGTTGCCAGTACAACACGTAGCCCGTCAAACCGGCCTCATAACAGAAGCGCAATTCTTCAACAGGACCCAGTTTCTTTACCAATTTACGAACGGACTCACATCGATTCGGTATCACTCCAATCGATCTCACCTCGCCGTCTTGTTCCGCAATAGCGACCGCAATCGTCTCGGCGTGGACATCCAAACCAACAAATTTTATTCTTTTCACTGACCGGCTCCTTTCGCTTGTGGCTCTGCGTTTTGGTCTTACCGACTCACAGCGTAACCCACGCGCTGCGAATCGGAGCCGGTCGTTCCATGGTGACAATCAGGACTTATCGTGCTGTCAAATGGCCCAAAATCATGCGGC
>DASRDJ010000287.1:0-2182 GCA_035652655.1 Terriglobales bacterium | reverse complement strand
CCGAACAATCCGAGTAAGGCGCTGACGACGAAGGCCAACAGTCAAAACGTTCGATGAAGCAGTGCGGAATCATTTTCGCGACAAACTACGCTGACTGCTCTCTAGGGCCAAGTCCATAATCAAGTCAATCAAGAATGCCTGCGGGCTTGAGCGTTCCAGAGGTTGATTGTCGATCGGAGTAGGGATCGTGATCGCTCACAACCCCCTCCACGGACCCGGACGGGCGCTAATTAGCGCATCCGGTTCTTATCTCGGATGAGTAGCGGCGAAACGGGCATCGGGATAGGGATGGAGCACATGCGGTACAGGGAGCCAGCGCGTCGCCAAGTCATGCATTCGCGTCCAGGGTATCCGGTGCTTCTGGCTGCGGCGGCGAGCAGAATGCCACCAATGCACGAGCAGCCGGTGCCGAAACAGCGATAGGCTAGCGGTGTTGCCTGGGACCGCGTAGTAGTTGAGGTGGCCTTGCACGATCGATTTTAGCCACTGCCCGGTTTGGGACAAGGGATCGTGCATACGCTTGTGGAGCTCCGTCTTGATGCGTCGGAGCTTTCCCCGCATGCGTTTTCCGATCGTCTTGCGTCGAACTGCAAACCGTCCCAGGCTGTTCTTCCCACTGATGTGGGTAAAACCCAGGAAATCGAACGTCTCAGGTTTCCCTTCTCCCCTACGTCTCCGGTTCTCCTCGGCGAACCTGCCGAATTCGATCCGGCGCGTCTTATCCGGGTGAAGTTCCAATCCAAACTTGGCGAGTCGCTCCCGTAAATTTTCCAGATAGCGGTCCGCGTCCGTTTGGTACTGGAATCCTGCGATGCTGTCATCCGCGTATCTGATGACCACCACTTCGCCTTGCGCCCACTTCTGGCGCCAGACGTTCACCCAGAGATCGAAACTGTAGTACAGGTACACGTTTGCAAGCAGCGGTGAAATCACCGAACCCTGCGGCGTACCTGTTTCCGGTTCTGACCATTGGCCTTCCTCCATCACTCCAGCTTTCAACCATTTCTTGATAAGTCGAAGTATGCGAGGATCGGCGACGCGATGCTCTATGAACTTGATCATCCAGCTTTTGTCGAGATTATCGAAAAAGCCTCGGATGTCTGCGTCCACAATGTAGTTCACCTTCTTCTTCAGGAGCGCATACGATAGCGCGTCCAGCGCGTCATGCTGGCTGCGTCCCGGGCGGAAACCATAGGAGAATGCCAGAAAGTCTTCCTCATAAATCTGGTTGAGGATGGTGACCACGGCTTGTTGGACGATTTTGTCTTCCACGGCCGCGATCCCCAGTGGACGTTGTCGTCCATCTTCTTTCTGTATGTACACTCTTCTCGAAGGTAATGCTCGGTACGCTCCCCGATGGACCCGACCGTGTAGGTCGCTTAACCGTTCCTCCAGTCCGGCCTCATACTCGTGCCATGTGAGCCCGTCCACTCCGGGTGCAGCTTTCCTCTTCAATGAGTAAAAGCCTTCCCGTAGCAAATCAATGGTCAGATGGTGGAGCAAGGCAGTGAACCTCATCTCCTTATTTTCCCGTGCTGCTTTCCGCACACCCGCCAGCCCTTGTGACACGCGTTCCCCGCTCTGCGTCGAGTGCGTGCTAGGTTGACCGGCGTTCTCCTTGATCAACGGCCTTCCCTCCCCACTCTCCGCCGACGATCTCTTGTCGTTGTTCGAATAGTTCATAGGTACTATGCCGTTGTGTGACTCCTCGGAAACGTACGCGTGAGCCGTGCGGCTATCGCCTTCGCCCGCCGACCTGCTGCCTGGTTTGACCGCAGGTGTTTCCGAGGTCTCCCGGTTCTCGTGCATGAAGTCTCTAGGCGTGTCTGGGGTCTACGACTACGCCGGACTGGACAGGAACTCGCGCTAGCGCTCCTGTTCATGTTGCCTACCGCGAATGTTAAAGACGGCGGCGTCCGGAATGATCTTTTCGAAGCTGGATACCCACCCCGCCTATCCTCTATCTACGCTTCGCTGGGTCCCTCGCGGTAGCAGCGCAAGACTCGAGGCCGAGCGGATCGCTAGTCCTTACCCGTAAGGCTCTTTCATCCTCTACTCCATGCCGGTTTATCCCGGCGCACAAAAATCGCCATTGCACTCATCCTAGTCCCACGTTCCGGAGCGAAAGAGGGGGCGGCCCGAAGGGCGTATTCTCTCTTTCATGAGTGCCCAGCTGCCGGAA
>DASRDJ010000286.1:0-4536 GCA_035652655.1 Terriglobales bacterium | reverse complement strand
TGAGCCGAATCGGCCTGACGCGAATCGTCCGGCACAACCGCCGGCGCGCAATGACCGTCCAGCTAACGCCGAACCTAACGATCGTACGAATCAGCCAACTCCGAATAATCGACCCGAAGCCAACCGCCCCGAGCCGAATCGCCCGGAAGCTAATCGAGCCGAACCGAACCGTCCCGACGTAAACCGGCCGCCGCAACCGCCGGCGCGCAATGAGCGTCCGGCTGACGCAGAACCTAATAATCGTCCGAACCAGCCGACTCCGAATAATCGACCCGAGGCCAACCGTCCCGAGCCGAATCGCCCGGAAGGCAATCGGCCTGAGCCGAATCGGCCCGACGCGAATCGTCCAGCACAACCGCCGGCGCGCAACGACCGTCCGGCTAACGCCGAACCCAACAATCGTCCGAATCAGCCAGCCTCAAGCAACCGGCCTGAGGCGAACCGCCCTCAGGATCGACCCGAGGCAAAGCCTGCTCCAACTCCGGAACGTCAACAACCGAAGCCACAAACACCCGAAGAGAAAAAGCGCCAGGACGAGCAGCGCAACGAGGACTCGCAGCCTCCCCAGTAAACAACTAACATGCCAGTTTGCGAGGTTGAGACAAATCACGGGTGCTGATGCATTCTCTGGCCATCCAGGGATGGGTCATCACCCGTGATTGGATCCCGCTATGAGTGATTCGTTGCGGCAGTTAGTGATCGGAGTTGGCGTAGCTTTCGTGGCATTCGTGCAACAGATAGTACGTTGGCTGATGAGGGTGTTCTCTTTCGGCACGATTGGTGGCTGACATCTCCTACGTCGGGTGCGTCTGCCAATCCCGCCACTTTCGCACGGAGTTCACTGACCATGAGGATTCAGCGATTCAAAAGAAGTGTACCTTGCGATGCGCTTGGGGAGATGCGCTATTGGATGGTTGGCAGCGGCTCGATGCCCTCGGGTTCGACCGTGGAGGGGTTAGGGATTGGGATGTTTGCGAGGATCCGCGTGCCTTTCGGGCCCGACTCCACGTTGAGGCTGCCCTCGAACTGACGAAGGCGCTCGCGCATTCCCAGAATGCCGACTCCTGAGCCCTTCGACTGGATCTCTGCCAGGCGCTCCATCGACATGCCCTTGCCATGATCCTGAACCTCGACGTCAACTGCGTCGGCGGAACGCGCGATGCGGATGACAGCCGTCTTGCCGCCCGAGTGGCGGTGGATGTTAGTCAGACATTCCTGCACCAGGCGGAACACGATCAGTTCCATGTCGCGGTGCAATCGCCCGAACTTGTCCGACATCTCGAGCGTGATCTCAAGACCGCTGCGCTCGCTCAGGCCCTGCACGTACCAGCTCAACGCCGAGTACAAGCCGCTTTCATCGAGCAGGGGCGGATGCAGCAGGTAAGAAGTCGTGCGGATCTCGCGATGGAGCTGCTGCACCGTTTCCTGAATGATCTCGGCGTCGCCGGCGAGTTCGGGAGCTTTGCGTCCGGCTTTCTGCGCGAGTTGCGCGAGGTTCATGCCGAGCACGGTCAACGTCTGGCCGGCGCTGTCGTGGAGTTCGCGCGCGATGTGGCGCCGCTCTTCATCCTGCGCCTGCAGCACGCGCCGCGAGAGGTCGCGCAATTGTTCGGCCTGCCGCACGACGTCGGCGGTGCGTTCCTCAAGCTGCCGGGTGCGCGTGCGAACTTCCTGCTCGAGCGTCTCGGCGAGCTTGCGGTGACTCTCTTCGGCGTGCTTCAGATTCGTGATGTCGAGCGTGACGCCGTCGAAGCGCCGGGGATTTCCGGCTTCGTCATAGAAGGTGCGGCCCATAGCGCGAATCCATTTTTCGCGGCCATCGGGGGCGACAGTGCGGTACTCGATGTCGTAGGGCAAGTCGCTTTCATTGCTGCGCGCGATGGCCTGGCGAGTGGGTTCGCGGTCATCGGGATGAAGGCATTCGTAGAAAGTGTGGATCGTCACTTCGGCGTCGGGCGCAAGCCAGAAATGCTCTTTGACGCGGCTATCCCAAGTGAGCTTGTCGAACGGGAGATCGCAGAACCAGAAGCCGACCTCGGTTGCGTTGGCGACGAGATCGAAGCGTTCTTTCTGCTGGCGAAGAGTCTCCTCGGCCTGCTTGCGTTCGGTGATGTCGCGAGCGACGGCGAGTTGCGCGACGCTGCCATCGGGTCCGAGCAGCGGAGCGGCGTGCGTCTCCATGTGGCGGCGATTGCCCTCCAGGCCAACGATGTCGAACTCAAGGGAACCCCGCACACCGCGGCACACACTCTCGTTGAAGGCACGGAACTGGTCGCGATGCTCGGGTGCAATAAGGCTATAGATGTTCTTGCCCAGCACCGCTTCGGGTGAGCGCGCTCCCACCATGCGCAAGCCGGATGTGTTCATGTGCAGCAGCGTGCCGTCGAGAGCGACCAGCTTGACGCATTCCGGGGTAGTTTCGACGATGGCGCGGAAACGCTCTTCGCTCGCGCGCACGTCCTGCTCGTTGCGCTTCTGGCGGCTGATGTCGCGGGCCACGATGGACGCACCCACAACCTGGTCGGCAGAATCGCGCAAAGGAGAAATTCCAGCCGATATGTCGAGCGGCATACCGTCTTTACGCAGACGAACTGTCTGGAAGTGGTCGACGCGCTCGCCGCGCCGCACGCGGTCGAGGAACTCACGGTGTTCGTTACGGCGCTCGGCAGGAACAATGAGTTCGATATTGCCGCCCACCACTTGCTCGGCGGTGTATCCGAAGATTCGTTCCGCGCCCTTGTTCCAGGTGATGATGGCCCCTTCGAGATTCTGGCTGATGATCGCGTCGTCGGACGAGGAGACAATGGCAGCCAGCATTTCGGCGTCGCGGCGCAGTTGGCGTTCCATGTGGGCAGCTTCCCCACGCACTTTGGCTATGGCGAGATGCGAATTCACGCGGGCCAGCAATTCGCGGGCGGAAAACGGTTTGACCAGATAGTCGTCGGCGCCCGAGGCCAGGCCTTCGATACGAGATTCTTCTCCAGCGCGCGCCGAGAGCAGGATGAAGGGAACGTGCTTTAACAACTGCTCGGCGCGCACGGCTTGCAGAAGGGCAAAGCCATCCATGCGCGGCATCATGACGTCGGACAGAATCAGGTCGGGCCGGCGCTGGCGCGCACGCGTGAGGGCTTCCTGCCCATCGGCGACCGCCTCGACCTCGTACTGGTTGCCCAACAGACGGCGAACGTAGTCGCGCATGTCCGCGTTATCTTCCGCGAGCAGAATGAAGGAGCGCTTGGATTCAGGCTGCTCGGGTGCCCGAGGGAGCGTTTCGGATGAAGTGAGCGGCTCGACCGGGAACTCTGCAGCCCGGTGGTCGTCCGAAACCCAGCGCAGGGCTTCCTGGACGTAGACATCGCCCCGCAGCGCGGTCGAAGCAGAACTGCGTTCCGCGCCGATGCGATCGGCGGGCAAGTGTTCTTTGCCCTGCGGGATCGTGACCCTAAATTTGCTGCCGCGACCGGGCTGGGTTTCGACGCGAACGACGCCGCCGTGCAGCTTTACGAGTTCCTGGACCAGGGCCAATCCGATGCCGCTGCCCTCAAACGTCCTGCCTTGTGCATTTTTCACACGGTAAAAGCGCTCGAACAGATGAGGAAGGTCTTGCTCGGGAATTCCCGTGCCGGTGTCACGCACCGAAAGCTCGACCGAACCACCTACAGCGTGCAGCACGACTTCGATCTCGCCTTCGAAGGTGAACTTGAACGCATTGGAGAGAAGGTTGAAGACAATCTTCTCCCACATTTCACGGTCGATGTAGACAGGGTCGGCGATCGGGGCGCAGTCAACGGAGAAGCGCAATCCGGCGCGTTCGATGGCCGAACGGAAGACACTTGCCAACTCGGCCGTGAAGGTTGCGAGGTCGGTCGGTTCGTAGCAGGACTGGATGCGCCCGGCCTCGATGCGCGAAAAATCGAGCAGGGAATTGACCAGCTTGAGCAAGCGCAGCGAGTTTCGGTGTGCGAGTGTAATGCGCTCGCGATTAACCGCGGAGAGGCCTTCGGGTTGAGCGATTGCATCTTCGAGCGGCCCCATCATCAGCGTGAGGGGCGTGCGGAATTCGTGGCTGATATTGGCAAAGAACTGGGTTTTCAACTCGTCGAGCTTGGCGAGTTCTTCGCGCTGCCGGGCAATTTCGCGCTCGTGCGCCTTTTTCTCGGTGATGTCGCGGCCTTCAGCCGTGATGAACACTACGTTGCCGAACTCGTCTTTAACGGGCATCAGCGAGGCGTCGATGATGATGGTTTCCTTGCCGCTGGCGCGCCCGTAGATCTGGGTGTCCCAGCGAACGAACTCGCCTTCAGCGGCGCGGCGAATCGAATCGCGCAGGGTGGCGTTGATTTCATCGGAGACCTGCCACCAGAAAGTTGTCCAGAAGGGTTTGCCTTCGACGTCGGAGAGCTTGATACCGACCGCGTCGAGTGCGACCTGGTTAATTTCCAGCACGGTTCCTTGGGCGTCGAGCAGGCCTACGAACTGGACCATGGAGTCTAGGGTGATCCGGGCAATCTTCTGGCGATATCGTTCGCGGGTATC
>DASRDJ010000285.1:0-2182 GCA_035652655.1 Terriglobales bacterium | reverse complement strand
GGCGTTTTCGGCCTTTAAACCGACACCAAGGTATCATCGACATTTGCCCCGTCGAGTGGGCATGCTCAGGGGGGGCGGCGACTGCCAAGAGAGGAAGGAAATGGAAAGCGACCTAAGCCGTGTCGTCGATGCACTTCCCGGATTGGTATGGACCGCTCTCCCTGACGGCCACATCGATTTTCTGAATCGCCGCTGGCTGGAATACACGGGCCTTGGTATGGGGGATGCCAATGGCGACGGCTGGCGGAGTGCAATCCACCCCGAAGACTTACCGGAATTTTTGGAGCAGTGGCGAAACATGATCACCGCCGCCGAACCCCCTGCTGTGGAAGCGCGCCTGCGGCGCCACGATGGAGAGTACCGGCGCGTCCTCTTCCGTGCCTGTCCTTTAGTCGACGCGTCCGGGCAAATCGTCAAATGGTGCGGGACGGGAACCGCGATTGACGAGCAAGGACACCCCCAAGATCCCTTACCGGCGCACGTGAGAGCCTTTCGCTCGATGGCCGATAGTATTCCGGCCCTCATGGCTCTCATGAATTCGGCTGGTGAAGTCGAAAGCGTCAATCGTCATGTCCTTGAATACTTCGGCAAGCCGTTCGAGATTCTGAAAGATTGGGATGTGGCCGACACAGTTCATCCGGATGATCTTCCTACGGTGCTGGCTGCATGGCGGCGAGCGGTACAGACAGGGCAGCCTCACGAGAGTGAGCACCGCAATCGCCGTGCCGATGGCACCTATCGATGGTTCCACATACGCGCTCTTCCTGTTAGAGACCCTGATGGCAAGGTTCTCCGCTGGTACGTATTGCAGACCGACATCGACGATCTAAAGCGGGCGGAGAAGGAGCTGCAACGCAGCGAGGCATTTCTCGCCGAAGCTCAACGCCTCAGCTCAACCGGCAGTTTTTCCTGGCGTTTTGACACTGACGAAATAACGTTCTCAGACGAACTCTATCGCATATTCGGTTTTGAGCCGAATACGATCGTCACGTTCGAGCAGATTGGTACTCGAGTCCATCCGGAAGATCTTCCGCTGTTAAAAGACAAGATCCACCGGACGCGAACTACTGCCGACGACCTGGACTACGAGATCCGCCTGCGAATGCCCGACAACTCGGTCAAGTACATTCAGACGCTGGCTCACCGGTCGCAAGATCGGAATGGTCGATTGGAGTATATCGGCGCAGTTCAGGATGTGACGCCGCGCCGCCTCTCGGAAAATGCATTGAGCAAAACGCGCTCGGAACTTGAGCACGTGTCTCGGGTCACAAGCCTTGGAGCATTCACGGCATCAATAGCGCACGAAGTTAGCCAACCGCTGGCCGGGATCATCACCAACGCAAGCACCTGTCTTCGGATGCTGGCCGCTGAACCGCCAAATGTCGACGGCGCTCGGGAAACCGCGCGACGGACTATTCGAGACGGCAACCGTGCTTCTGATGTGATCACACGCTTGCGCGCCCTCTTCGTCAAGAAAGACGTCACGACGGAATTGGTGAATCTGAATGAAGTTACTCGAGAGGTGATCGCGCTCTCGTTGAATGAACTTCAGAGGAGCCGGGTGGTTCTGCGGTCGGAACTTGCCGATGAACTCCCACAGGTAGTGGGTGATCGTGTCCAGCTTCAGCAGGTCATTCTGAACCTCTTTTTGAACGCGTTAGAGGCGATGACCGGCGTCGAAGATCGAACAAGGCAGTTGGTGATCACAACTAAGCCAGGCGAGGACGATCACGTGCACCTCATTGTGCAGGATACGGGGGTGGGCTTCGACCCTCACGGTGCGGACCGACTTTTCGATGCGTTCTATACCACCAAAAGTGGCGGTATGGGGATAGGCCTATCCGTCAGTCGCTCCATTGTTGAGAGACATCAGGGCCGGCTATGGGGTGTACCAAATGATGGTCCGGGCGCAACGTTCTCATTTTCCATTCCGCGGGCACCCAAGGATGTAAGGGATGCCCACAGTCGCGGCGCCACCCGAACGCATGCTGCGGCGAATGCGCCATACGTCCTGACCGATCCGTGATGGCCAAACGCCCACTAGTGTCGGTCGTCGATGACGACGAATCTGTGCGGGAGTCACTTCCCGATTTGCTGCGGGAGTTCGGCTTTGACGCGCGAGCGTTCTCTTCAGCGGAGGAGTTCCTCGCGTCCGATTGCGTCGCTGAGACTAACTGCCTGA
>DASRDJ010000284.1:0-2382 GCA_035652655.1 Terriglobales bacterium | reverse complement strand
ATCTCTAAGAGATATGCATGCTGAGAGGTGTTGACCTTTCCTTGGACGTCGAATAAATGGCGCGCTGCATCACTGTTGAGATCGGTATCAGCCACGCTGTTGCTTCGGGGCATCGCCGGCGCGGCAAAAGTCCATCCAGGCACTATGATAAGCGACCAGAAAATCACTCGAGGATCACACCGACGACAAACCGCAAAACAGGCAAAAAATGGACAGTGCATAACTTGTCTTAAAACCTTATGTCGATACAGAGCCGTTTAGATATCTCAGACTTCTGCTCAGGATTTTCAGCTCCGCTGTTTAACTGCCTCAGACCCTGAGGTTCGGGAGCAACTGAACCCACATCTTGGCCTTCCAGTCATCGACGACGATGGCCTCGAGCAACCCGACGTTCAGCATCTCCATCATATCCTCGTGTTGTATCGAAAACACGCGCATTCATGCGCAGAGAAGAGGGGAGAGAGCCGCGGATTTTCTGTTGGCTTTTGCTGGTGGTTGTCGGTCTCGCTAATCTTCACGAGACTCGAAATCAAGTGCACGTCCGTGATTCTGAGTTTCCCTGGGCAGAGGATCTACAATCCTCGTGTCGGGTAGATTCATTTGCGCTCTTCACAAAGTTTGAGCTATATGCGTTTAAAATAGTTAGCCGAGAGAACGGTGTGCCAGTTTTCGCAGTCACAATGAAATCTCCAGCGCCAAGTAGAACCATCTCTATGACGATCGTTGCAATACTGGCGCTCGCTCAAGCCCATTGGGCGTTATGGGCCAGCCTATGCGAACAAGAACATCTTTAATCTTTCTCGTGGGTGCCGCGCTTGGGGCGGCGGTGGCCAGCCGGCGATTGCTCTCATTGGTGGGAGCCATCACAGAACGGCCACTGTGGGGCTATGGCGCCTCGCTAAGAAGCTCGCAGGTTGCGCCGGAGGATCTCCTTAGACGGCGTAGCACGGCCGATGAGCAGTCCGAAGCAGCCCGCGAGTTGCTCGGCCGCTTGGTTGAACGCATCAAGTCCCGGTACGACCAGGACGCCGCCAGCGGGCGGAAAGAACCACCGGCGGTCGACATCCTGGTCATCTCAGGTGGGGGCGACTGGGGAGCTTTCGGCGCGGGATTTCTCAAAGGTTGGCAGAAGGTGCCGTCGTATCACCCGCTGGCCAAGCCGGAATTCGACGCCGTCACTGGAGTAAGCACGGGGACGCTGATCGCCCCGTTCGCATTTTTGGGCGACGAGCAGTCGATCGAGCAGATCGTAAACATGTATCGCAACCCGAAGAAGGATTGGGTGAAGCAGCGCGGCTATCTTTATTTCTTGCCGGACAACATTTCGTTCGCCGAGGTGCCTGGACTGGAGCGCGAGATACGCGACCACATCACCGTGGACATGCTTCGCCGGATCGCGAAGGCGGGCGCTGACGGCCGCCTTTTGTTAGTCAACACGACCGAGCTTGACGTAGGACAGCCGCGGGTGTTCGACCTGGTGGCGGAAGCGCAGCGGGTTGCCGATTCGGGACAGATTGAGCGCGTCCACAATATTATACTCGCCTCAGCGGGGATACCCGGCGCATTTCCGTTCCGCATGATCGACGGAGAGCTCTACGTTGACGGCGGGGTAACGGGAAATATTATCTACGGCGGGCGAATAGCCGACGAGGACAGCCTGCCGGCCCTATGGCAGAAAGCTTATCCGAACCACGGCGATCCTAAGTTTCGCTTCTGGGTGATTTTCAACAATCAGTTCCGTCCGGTGCCTAAGCCCGTGGCGCCTAATTGGCTGGCAGTCATTCAACGCAGCCTGGAGACATCCACGCGGGCGGCTACGGCGACCGCGGTGCGGCATCTCTTCGCGATGGCCGAGATCTCACGGCTCAAGCGGAAGGCCGATGTGGAGGTGCGTATCGTGTCAATTCCCGGCGACTGGCTTCCGCCCGTGCCGGCAATTTTCAATAAAGAGACCATGAACAATCTCGCGGATCTCGGCGAAAAGATGGGCGCGGACCCGGCGAGCTGGAGCAGCGAGCCGCGCGAATCTTACACTGGGCAGCACGTTAGCTAAGCTGGAACGAAACCATCCTGACGAAGCCACGTGGCCGAGGCGAAAAGATGGGTGCGGGCCCGGCCAGTTGGAGCAGCGAACCGCCGCAGTTCTAAGCGCGGGCCGAGAACTTTGACTGAGCGTGAGCCACCACTGCAAAGGCAAGCGCTGCACGCTAACTTTCAGCTTCGCGTCGAGCGGAAGCAAATGGCCAAGAACGGCAAGCCGAACATCCCAATCATCTGAAATCATCATGCTTGATAGCAGCCGCCGTTTCTCGACGAGCTTCGGTTCCTTTTCACAGCGCGCTTATGGCGCGCTGTTGTTGGTGCTCGGCGTGATTGCGATCG
>DASRDJ010000283.1:0-4284 GCA_035652655.1 Terriglobales bacterium | reverse complement strand
TTGCGATTCGCGAGAAGATTCCCCGCGATTCGTTCGAATTCCAGATGCTGCACGGCATCAGGCGCTACCTGCAGCAGGCGCTGGTGCGCGATGGGTGGGGCATGCGCGTCTATGTGCCGTTTGGGACGGAGTGGTATCCGTACTTCATGCGCCGCCTGGCCGAGCGGCCAGCGAACGTGTTCTTCATTGCGAAGAACATGTTAAGAAACTGAGAAAATTGCTTTATCGGCCTTGCGAAAATAGGAGACTTCGCCCCAGCTTTGATGGCGGCTGCACCGCATATTTGACCAGCCGTATGAAAGTAGCCAGTCGCATCTTCTGTAACCCTGCTGGAGGCGGCACAGCAAAAAAGTACTCTACCCCTTGGTAGAGGGATCGCAAAATAGCTTACGGCCCAGCGATCCACATTTGTATCACCGTAGATTCGGAGTTCGCCTGGTTCGCCATGGTGATTGCCGGGAAGTGCTTTTGAGAGCTCAAGCTTTCCTCTTTTTGCCTCATCCTTTGTGACCCGTGCTTCGTACCAATCCCCAAGATCTTCGCCATGTAGGGGTTGGGGTCTCTCGACGGTAACAGAGAAATCCCTGTTGCGGGGAAGCCGAATTGGTTTGTACACCCATGCTCCCCGCTTATTGGTTGCTGACCACCCGTGAGGAGCAGCAGCTTGACCAGCCACACGGTTGAATGAGCTAACTACAACAATCGTGAGCAAGGCCAACTGTCGCATGTTGATCAGAAAGGCTAATCCTTGCTGGCGAAGTAAGCTTAAACTATTAGTGTGTCTGCCGGGAGGTTGGCAGTGCCAGTACCAAGGAGAGTGTCATGATTTCCCGCGGTCTGCGAGAACTACCCTACTCCTGCGGTGGTCGCGGCACCGAAGGCTGCGCCGGCGCCAAAGGAAGCTTCGTCGTCTCGCGCAGCATATTCCGTTCCTGATCCGAGAACATGCCCTTGAAGCGGTCGGACTCTAGCACGCGCTCTCGCTGATCGGGTGGCATGGCCCGCAGATCGCCGATCGCGGTCTTCATCATCTGCTTGCGCGGTTGAGGAAGTTGCTGCCACTGCGAAGCCAGCTGCCGCGCCTGCGATTTCTGCTGCGGCGTCAAGTGTTCCCAGGTTTCGATCCGGTTCAGCCGTTGCTGCTGTTCTTGCGGAGACAGGCTGTTGAAATTCTGCAGGCGGTTCACAAGCCGCTGCTGCTGTTGCGGGGGCAGCTTGCGGAATTGCGGATCATTCTGTAGTGCCTTCTGCTGATCCGCGGGGGTTAGATCACGGTTCTTGCGGAGCCAATCGCCACCGTGCCGCTGCGCGGCGCTAGGCGGACGAGGCACTTCGCGGCCGCCTTGCGAACTATAGTTCTGCGGAGGACGGGCGACTTCCTGTGAGCGAGCCGGACTGTTTGTCGTCGTTTCCGGACGAGGTTGTGCCACCGGCGGCCGCGCCACCTCGCGTTGCGACCGCTCGGCTCGTTGCGGAGGACGTTCTTCTCCGCGCGCCGGCGGTCGTGGAACTTCGCGATGCGGCTGCGATGCCTGGCTGGAGAAAGTCGAGGGACGGTTTCCGGGCCTGACACTTTCAGGCGGACGAGCTACCTGCCTGTCTCCGGAGTATGCAGGTGCGTTCCGCGCATTCCGCGGTGCATAGGCGGGCGCAGCCTGTCGCGGGCTGTAACGTTCCGCAGACCGCTCCTCGCGACGAAAGGAACGCTCTTGCCTAGTCGGACGCGGCGCTTCGTGCCGTTGCTGAGTCGCCTGCCGCTGTTCTCGCCGTTGCTCCTGTTTTGGATGCTGTCCCTCAGCAGGCAGAGACAGGCCGACCGCCAGCAGGAAGCTGGCCATTGTCGCGATCCCGTTCTTAAGCCTGCGAGTCATAAATTCTTTTCTGCGGTTGGGCAGTTCAAAGTTCACTGCCTACGACTACTGTTACGGCGTCTCCTGATCCGCATCAACGTCGGGCTGGACCTGCAAATCGTCGAGCAAATCGAAATTCGCGTAGAGGTCTTCGTTCTTATCGAGTGTCTGGAGGTCGCCCACGGCTGTTCCAGGCTGAACCACCACAGGCTGCTGCGGAACAACAATGGTAGCGCGATCGCTCCCGCTATTGAACCACCGCACACCACCCGCGACCATCAACACCAGCGCCAGTGCTCCCGCCAAAGCCGGTGCCCGAAACCAGGACAACCACGCCGATCGCTGGGGCTTGGCCTGCTCCTCGCGCACACGCGCCATCAGCCGCGTATCGAAATACGCGGAAGGCTCCGGCGCTTGCCACTCGTCAAGCAATGCCATCGTCTTCTGCATGTCCGCAAACTTGTCGGCACAGGCATCGCAGCCCGACAAGTGCTCGTTCATCGACGGCGAGGCTTCCCCGGCGCCCGCCGCTACATCCAGCATCAAATCCCTGATCTCTTCGCACTTCATGGTTCCACTTCCTCTACACAAATTCTTTCAGTTGTTCCCGCAGCGTTTCGTACGCCCGGAACAATAAGGACTTCGTCGCCGATTCACTCAGTTTTAAAACTTCCGCAATCTGTTTGTAATCCATCTGCTGATATTTGTGCATCAGCACTGCCGTACGCTGCCTCTCAGGCAAGCCTTGCACCTTGGCACGAATCGCTGCCATCCGTTCACGCCGCAGTATGTTTTGCTCCACCGTCAGGGAACTGTCGGCCACATCCATCGTGCTCCCAGTTTCCTCGTCCGGCTCGTCGAGACTGGCCATCTTGTCGGGCCGCTCGTTGCGCGTATCCCGCGCGTGGTTCACCGCCAGGTTGGTCGCAATCCGATACAACCAGGTCGTGAACTTCGCGCTCGCCTCGTAGCTGGTGCGCGACCGGTATACCCGAAGAAACACTTCCTGTGCCAGGTCTTCGGCCGCCGCCGCATTATGCGACATGCGGTACATGAAGCCCACCATGGGGCGGCGATATTTCTGGACGAGGTACTCGAAAGCAGATTCATCGCCCGCCTTCACCCGCAGCATGACTTCGGCATCGGTGAACCCGGCGGCTGCGCCAGCGAGGGGGGGATTGGGGTCGGCCGCAGCTTGGGCTCCGATGGAACCCATTGCGAGGAGTTCCCGGTCCATGGCTACACTGCTCACATCTGTATCAACCCCGTTCGGATCAGAAAGTTGCACGTCTTGTTCGTCAGGAGGGTCAGCAGAAGTCCCTTGTTGTGAAGCGCTTACTGAGGGTCGTCGGGGATCGGGGAGACGTGCCATCTGCCTAGGGAACCTGGAATCAGCATTTTACGGCCACGTCTGAGCAGGACGGACCGTTCCGGGTGCACTTCGCCAAGGCTACCACGGCCAGGTCGCCGTAGAGAACCGCTTCGTCAGCTGCGATATGCGACTGCAAAGGCGCACCTGCACAGTATGCGCCGGCGCGGATACCATCACCGCGTCCGGAGCCTGTAAGGCGGCGTCTGCATTATGGAACTTGCTGAGCCAACGGCTCAAGCTTGCCGACGATATCCTCAATTTCAAACGCTCTGACTCTTGCTGCGTGCGCCGCCAGTAAAAATCGCTGGCACCCGCCCGTGCAGGCTCGCTGGAAGATGCGCCTCCCCACAGGTCCCTGCAGCGGTGAAGAACAGGTGCTGTCATGATCACTTGCGCTAGACTTGAGTGCATGGCAACAGATGCGCTGACCCGGCAGCGCCACGTCCAACGAGGGATCGCACTCGAATACCTCACAATTGCATGGAACGTGCTGGAGTGCCTAGTTGCTGTCGCTGCTGGCCTCATTGCCGGAAGCGTTGCGCTAGTGGGCTTCGGCGTGGATTCCGCAATTGAGAGCGTTTCTGGTTCTGTGCTGCTCTGGCGGTTACATGCCGAGCGGCGCGGCAGGCACGTTGAGACGATAGACCGCACAGCACTCAAGATGGTGGGCGTGAGTTTCTTTTTGCTGGCTGCATACGTGGCCTACGATTCAGCGGTGACCCTAATCCGGCGAGAAAAACCGGATCACAGTTTCATCGGAATCGGGCTAGCGATTGTCTCCCTGATCGCTATGCCGCTACTAGCCAGGGCAAAGCGGAAAGCGGCTGCGAATCTGAAGAGTGCAGCTCTACAAGCGGATTCACGCCAGACTTCGCTTTGCGCTTACCTGTCAGCCATTCTGGTAGGTGGCCTCGCCCTAAATGCGACTGTGGGCTGGTGGTGGGCAGACCCGGTTGCCGCGTTGTTGATGGTTCCGATCATCGCGAATGAAGGCAGGGCCGCTATAAAGGGCGAAGCTTGCGCAGATTGCCACTAGCGAGAGCCATCGACTAGACCGATAGA
>DASRDJ010000282.1:0-24499 GCA_035652655.1 Terriglobales bacterium | reverse complement strand
TGCAGTTCGATCTTCCTGTTGGCTGCTGCGCTGGAGAAAGGGCCGCCAGCAAGAGCTACCGACTGACCGAAGTTCGGTGAACTCAGGTTCCCGATTGGTGCGGCCAGGTTCACGCGGTTGAGCACGTTGCGCGCGTTCACGCTGAATGTCAGGTTATAGCGGTGATTCGTATTCCCGGGCCCGAAGATCGCGCCCATACCGGCGCGCGGGCCCCCGCCAAATCCTCCGCCGCCGCGTGGACCTCCACCCCCGTGAGCACCGCCCCCCGGACCTGCGCCGCCGGCTGCGGTCTCTTTCCCGAAGCCGAAGGTCTTGGCGAGGCGCAGATTCAGCGTGAACTGCGTAGGCCCAGTCAGATAGTTGATCGGGATGCGCGGATCGCCCGCCGCTGGAGTAGCGTTATAGAAGCACGTACTCGTCGGATCGGAGCAAGCCCCCGAGAATGCTGGCCGATCATTGTTCACCGAGTCCCCATTGAGATCCTGTCCCACGCTGACGTTGTAAGGCGATCCTGACGCTGCAATCAAGAAGGGGCTGAGACGAAATCCATAAGGACCCGAAATCGATCCGCCAAAAAATACCCGATGTCGTACGTCATACGCTGCCCGCCCGTAATCCTGATCAATGTTGTACTGGTTCGAAGGAAATCCGCCGGACGTATTGCTGCGAACCGAATTCAGGGTGTAGTAACCGAACAGCGTCAGCTTCGCGCCCGCACGTACATTCGAACTGATGATCAGTTGGTTCTGCCGGAAAATGCCCTCGGTGGTGTATTGGTACACATTCTCCAGTGTCCCTTGCGGCCGCACTGCCGGGTCAGTCGGATCGGTTGCCGGAGGTATTGGGGCGTTGATGTTCCGCGTGAATAGCTGGTCGTATCCGTGCGAATTCAGGTAGGACACAGACAAGTTGGCAATTTTCGTCAGCTGCCGCTCCAGGGTGACAGCCGATTGCAGAATGTACGGCGACCGGTATCGCGGATCGATCTGGTAAAGCGTCGGTGAACTCGCCTGCAACTGGTCTTGGTTGGGAATCACCGGGTAGCCTGGGATGAACTCCCCCGTTTTGGCCTGCACAATGTATTGCAACTGCGTCTCCCCGTCCAGGCGTGTCGCCTGCAGCACGTCTTCTTCTCCAAAGCGATCGTAGAACAGGCCGACGCCCGCGCGCAGCACCGTCTTGGCTGCCGTTTTGCCGCCTCCTCCAATTCCCCACGCCATCGCGACACGGGGGGCAAAGTCCCTGTGATCGTGAATCGCGTTCTGCGTTTCAAAACGCAAGCCATAACTCAGCGTGAAATTTGGTCGTATCCGCCAGTCATCCTGGAAATATAGTCCGGCATCCACCACGTTGACGGTCACGGTCGGAATGATCGGCGTCGTCGCGTTCGGAACTGCGTTAATCGAAAACTGGAAAGGCTGCTCCTGCTGGTAAAGCGAAAGATCGTTGAAAAACCACGACCCATTGAAACCTCCAGCTGCGGTGCTCACATCGTGCACTGCACGCAGCCGCCCGCCAAACTTCAGAAAGTGTTTGCCCACCGACATCGAAGTGTAGTTTTGTACCTCATAGTGTTCCTGCTGATCAGTGGAGGTGCCACCGCTCGATCCGCCGGATGTGAACGCGCCTGGCACGGAAACGGAGGGCATCGTGTTCAGCGGAACTTCCTGGCTGTTTTCGCGCAGGAACTGGAAGCGCGTTTCGTTGATCACCTTGGTCGAGAGCACCTGCGTGTCGCTGATCTGGATCGTGTGCTCAGTGTTGGTGCTGTTGACGCCTTGATCCTGTAGCGAAAACCCGCCCACGCCGTCGTTCTCTTCCGTGTTACGAAAGAATTGATAACGTGCGGTCAGGGTATTGTTCTTGGAAATCTGGTAGTCCAACCGCGGACTGAGATTGGTTCGCGTGTGCGGTTGAGGCACCGCCGCCGTGTAAGGCAAGCCGAGGCAGGTAGGCTGGTCGGGGCAGTTCGGATCCGCATTGGGATTCAATATCGTCGCGTTGATGATGGCGACTTCGTCGATGTTGCGCCGCTGCACGTCGAAGAAGAACGATGCCTTCTTGCCTAAGGGTCCCCCGATATTGCCCATGTACTGGATCGAGTGATAGTCCGGCTCGGAGCCAATCAGGAACGGATTCTGCGAGTTAAACGCTGATGAGTTTCCGAGAACCGAAACCTGCCCGTGGTACTTGTCGGTGCCGGGTTTGGTGAAGATTTCAATGCGTCCGTAGCCCAGCTTGTCGTACTCCGAGGAGAACGGATTCTGGTTGATGCGGATTTCGCGAATCGACGACTTGGGTGGAAGCTGTCCCGCGGTGAAGCCGTCGATGTAGATCTGGCCGCCGTTCGGCCCGGCGGACGGACCGGCCAGCGCTTCGAGATCGGTTTGCAATTCGTCGGGATCGTCGGGCAGCGCGTCGAGATCTTTACCCGAAAGCACAATGGCGCCGGCATTGGCCGAAGGGTTGGTGTCGACGGTCGTGCCTTCATCGGTGACGTTCACTTTTTCCTTCTCTACTGCAATCGAGAGCGCAATGTTCAGCAACTGCGAGTCACCTGCGATGACATTCACGTCAGCCTGCGCGAAATCCGAGAATCCGGGAGCGCTCACCGTCAGGGTGTACTTGCCGGGCGCTAGACTGATTTCAAAGGCACCGGTTCGGTTGGTAGTGGTGGTTTTTGCCTGGCCGTCAGGCGTGATCGCGATCACGGCGGCACCGCTCACGGCGGCGCCCGAAGGATCGGTGACTGTCCCGTGCAGACTGCTCGCGGCGTTCTGTGCATGAACTCCGCTCGCGATCCCCAATACGATGAGAATCGCGACCAGCCGCATCATCCGAATACAGAACTCCATTCTTGCTCCTGCGAAAAGTGTCAATTCCATGAGATGAGCGGGCGTGCTAGGGGTTGGCCGCAGCCTCCGCGTTGCCTGAGCCCAGGCTCCAGGGCGAAAGCATCATGGCCTGCGTCGCATTGGGTGCTGCTGTAAGGATAGGCTCGACTCCGGCGAGCAGCGTGATCGCGTTTACGGTCCCGGAGTTGTCGCCGTTCGTGGAGACGACCATGACCACGTCGCCCTTTTGTAGATCAGCCAGGTTCGAAGGTGGAATTCGGCTCAGTATCTGCTGAATGTCAGTAGAACCACCGTTCCGGGAACCTCGACCCGGACCACTGCCTCCGGGGCCGACTCCCCCGCCACCCGATTGGGCTGTGTCGGGCTGGCGCTTGCTCTCTTCAGATGCGCCCCCGGTTGCCGCAGCCGCTCCGGGAATGCCAGCCGCGGCCGCACCTTTCAAGCGAGTAGCGATCCGCTGAGCAAACTCGGCCGGCAGCTTGCGCAACTGGGCATCTGACGTGACTCGAACGACGACCGTCTGCTTGCTGATTGAATCCTTAAGAGTCAGAGTGTTGGCGGCTGTATCGACGGAAACGATCGCCCCGGCGAGATTGCGGAACGAACCCGAGACCACTTCCTCGGCATCGAGCGTAGTGCCGTCCTCATTCTTCGTGCCGCGCGCACGCAACTGGTCGCCAACCTTGATCTGGTCGATGGGCGCAACTTTGGCATCATCAAACTTCACGGAATTCGGGGCGTAGCGCCGGAGCACCGTGCTCTTCGTGGTATGAACGGCGACCGTCTTCGTACCTGTGAACGACGTGGTGGAGATCGTGATGTTGCCGGCGGCGGGATCGACCGCTGTCACGAGTCCACCTAAGCCGCGTTTCTGCCAATCGTCGCGATCTTTCTGTTGCTTAGCGGCCACGTCGGACTGCTTCATCACCACCACGGCGCCCGCTACGATGGAATGCGTGTCCGCCCCGGCTTTCCCGCGGACCAGCACGCGGTCTCCGACCTGCAAGTCCTGTTTTTGCAGAGGCGTCGCGTTCTTCAAGTCCTTTTCGCCCGGCGCCACCCGCAGGATGCGCGTCGCGTCCTGAAAGCTGACCTGGACTTCATCTCCGGAATCGGAGGACAGCGTAATTCCGCGGTCGATAATCGCCTTGATGGCGCCTACGGCCCGCTGGGCCGAGGCGTCGGCAGCAGCCGGCGCCGAAGTTTGCGCCTGAGCCGCCGGACTGAGGAACAAGGCAGACGTCGCCAGCACGATGCCTGCCGCCCCGCGCAGGAAACCCGAAATGCCAAAATCCATACCTACCAATTTAGCATCGCCGAGACGACTAACAGGTTGTCTTTACAAAGTTTTACCCATGAGTCACAAAGGCAAAGATTGACAGCGAGTCATACATTTTCGGACCCGTAACATGCATAAGGCATTCGCGTGTCCGGTTGCGCCCTTGACCTACTTCCGAAGACTAATCGCCGAACAGCGCACGGTAGACACCCCCGCCGAGCGCTCCGCCGATGATGGGTGCAAGCCAGAACATCCAAAGCTGTGCCACCGCCCATCCTCCGACGAAGATCGCCGGTCCCGTGCTGCGCGCCGGATTCACCGAGAGGTTCGTGACCGGGATCCCAATCAGGTGGATCAGCGTTAACCCAAGGCCAATGGCAATCGGAGCGAAGCCCGCCGGTGCGCGGCGATCGGTCGATCCCATGATGATGAGAAGAAAAAACATCGTCAGGACCACCTCGGCCACGAAGCACGCCAACAGCGAATAGCCTCCCGGAGAATGGACGCCATAGCCGTTTGACGCGAAGCCCCCGCTCACGTCGAAGCCCGCTTTCCCGCTAGCAATGATGTAGAGAACTCCTGCTCCGGCGATGCCGCCAATCACCTGCGCCACCACGTAAGGCAGAAGCTCCGACAACGGGAAGCGCTTGCCAGCCGCCAACCCCACCGAGACGGCCGGATTCAGATGGGCCCCAGAGATATGCCCGATCGCAAAGGCCATGGTGAGGACGGTGAGGCCGAAGGCCAGAGCGACACCTAGAAATCCGATTCCCAGGTTGGGGAATGCAGCGGCCAGTACCGCGCTACCACATCCGCCAAACACCAACCAGAAGGTTCCGAAAAATTCCGCCGCTGCACGCTTGCCGATGCTCATGGTGTAACTCCTTTTGAGGTAGGAATGTGAGGTCCAGAGCCGAAGGTTCAACAAGAGCCTGAGAAGGAAGCGCTGGGATAGTAGCAGCCGCGACAGGTTCGGGAAAGAGGAAGGATTTGCAGCCCCACGGCGCGGAATTTTATCGGCCAGCCGATGAAAAAAGAAACGGCCGGGCCCAAGTCGGAATGTGTGCTCTCCCCCACGAGACCACATCGGAGACCGATGGCCCGGCCAAAACGTTCGCTATCATACGCGGGCAGCGGGAAAGGGCAAGTAAACTTTCACTTACAAAATCGCTGATATCGCAGGCGGGACGCGGCATTTGGGGGAGTAGGACTTAGCCATTTCATTGCAGTCATAAAGTCGCTTGTGTAAGTGCAGGTTTACATCTGGTTACGACCTCGTGGTCACGGGCGAGCGACGGCCCTCGGCGGGGCTCGAGGAAACTTCGGAAGATGCCTTTGTCGAATACTTCGCCTTCAAATCGAAAAGTGCGGGACGCAGGACTTTGTATTCGCACCGCTCAGCTTGGGCAACTGCAGTCTCGAGCGCGCTCAAGAAGCATTTCGCCTTCGCTTCGCCGCTACGCAGCCAATCCCGTATTTCCTCGTCGCTCGTGAGCGTAACCTGCTCGCCGGTGGCGTGCTCAAGGAGCAGCCGCAGGTACTCGTCGGCCACGACATCGCGCTTCACATTTACGGCGAAGCGAACCCCGCAATCGGGACAAGTCGCAAGGTAGCCGCTGGCTGTTTCCTCTAACTGGAAGAATTGTGCCAGGACATTTTTCGCGGAAGTGCTTTTCATTGGATTTCGCCTGAAGAAGCCTTTGCCGCAGGCGCAAAAAGCAGTGTAAGGCCAGAGTCTTTTTTTCGCCACGCTCAAAGCGTCCGGCGACAACGTGGACTTCAAACTTGAAACGTCTCGCTCGCCTCGGCTGCGAGACCTTCCAAAATCTTCAGATGCTTGGCACACGCAACGTCAAGAATGGAAAAGGTTAATGGGCCAGAGTTGCGTTACATGGGCTTGACCGCTGAGGCCTGAGACGCGATGCCCACCTTGTTATACTCACACTCCATGCTCCGAGATACTTTGGAAGAAGGACGGGTGGCGGCTGATCAGGCGTTGGAGCGTCTCATCCCGGCCGCAACACAGCATCCAGCTTCCATTCACAAGGCTATGCGCCACAGCGTGTTCGCGGGTGGCAAGCGGTTGCGTCCGATCCTGTGCCGCGAAGCCGGGCGCATGATCGACGGAAAGCTGCCTGTGGGCATCGATGAACTGGGCGCTGCGCTCGAGATGCTGCACACCTACTCGCTGATTCACGACGATCTGCCCGCGCTCGACAACGACGACCTGCGCCGCGGCCGCCCTACCTGTCACGTGGTCTTCGGCGAGGCGACTGCGATTCTGGCCGGCGATGCTCTACAAACGCAGGCTTATGAAGTTCTTTCGCGGCTTCAATGCCCAGCGGAGGCGCGCGTGCGCATCATTGAAGAAATCGCGCATGGCACAGGGACCATCGACGGGATGATCGGTGGGCAGGTGATCGATCTGGAGGCGGAACACGCTAAGCCCGATCTGCGGACGCTCGAATACATCCACCGCGCGAAGACTGCGGCGCTTATCACGGCGAGCCTGGTCAGCGGCGGCGTTTACGCCGGGGGCGAAGCGGAAGACATCAAGTGCCTGCGCTCGTTCGGACAACAGGTCGGCCTCGCGTTTCAGATTGTCGATGATGTGCTCGACGTCACACAGACCTCGGAGCAACTTGGCAAGACCGCAGGCAAAGACACGGCGGCAGAAAAGACAACGTATCCCGCGCTGTTCGGGATCGACGAGTCGGTGAAGAAGGCTGATGCACTGGTGGCGAGCGCCTTCATTCAACTGGATCCGTTCGGAGAGCGTGCGGCGACTCTGAAGGAGATTGCGCGATATCTGGTGGAGAGAAAGAAGTAGGGCGTCATTTCAGTTCTCAGTTCTCAGTTCTCAGTTCTCAGTTCTCAGTTCTCAGTTCTCAGTTCTCAGTTCTCAGTTCTCAGTTCTCAGTCGAAAGTCAACCTATGATCATCTTTGGGTAAGTGGCTTCGCTGGTTCTCTTATAGCTAAGTTATTGAACACTCGTCTTTGAGCTCCGGACGCGCCAAAACACCCGACGACCATCGCGCAGAATGCCATTTAAATGCGTTCTGGGGGCCCGCTGGGTGCATTCTAAGGCCGTCTCCTTGCCCAACGTCATCCGACCCTCCAATTGGCCGCCACCGGCCCTGCAATCGCAAAATGTATCTTTTAGTTAACATATGCGTCAACCTGAGAGGCTAGCGACTCGTGACTGAAGACTGGCGAACTATTGCTTCAGGTCCGCTGCCCAGTTCAATACGAGCGTCATGGGTTGGGCGGACGCTGGAGGCTGCGTGAGCACGAGGAATCGTTTGCCGTCGGGCGCCACGTCAAACGGAGCTCCTAAGGCGAAAACATTTCGCAGGTCGAACAGGCTCTGAGAATTTCCCACTTCAAACTCACCCGTTCGCGAGTTCACTTCAACGGCATAGAGGTGGGAGTCGTACCCGACGTAATAAACCTCTTTCCCATCGCCTCTCCACACTGGAAAGGTTCCACCTTCTCGCGTGATCTGCCAGCGGCCGTTGCCGTTCGGGAACGACGTGACGTAGACCTCTTCCCTTCCACCGTCATCAGCGCTGTAGGCGAGCCACTTGCCATCGGGAGAAATCCGCGCGAAAGCAATTTTCCCGGTGGACGTTTCTGGCTTCACGATCATCTGCGCCTGGCCTCCGCCCACGGTCGGCTTCACCCACACGGACGCGCCCGTGGGTCCAGACTGCTGGATGTAGAGGAAGTAGCGGCCGTCCGGGGACCATTCCGGCCAAGTCAGCGAAACCGGCAACCCGCGATCGTTTTCGGGTGAGAGCAGCAACTCGTCCTGCCCGCCACCGGTCGAAAGGCGCGCATGCAGCGACGTTCCACCGAGCACCGTGGGTCCGAATTGAATCATGTAAGCGACGCGCTGTCCGTCGGCTGACCAAGACGGCATCAGATGTGTGCCATCGTCAAAGGTGAGCCGAGCGCGGGAACCATGCTCGAGATCGAGCACCCAGATATCGGACTTGGGATTGCCCAGCGAGACGGCAAAGCGCTTGCCGTCGGGTGAGAGACGACCTCCGCGAAAGCCCGCGCGTTCGCCTACCCGGCTCAGAACCTTCCCACCGCGATCCATCCAGAACAAGTCGGTGTCTCCCAAGCCGTTTTCCGAGCCGGGTTCGTAGATCAGGACACCGCGATCCGCCACCGAAGCGACGGTGTGAAAAACGCCGCTGTCGTGCTGCACATCGTTCGCAACCACGGTAGGGTCGCCGGAGAGCGTACCGCGGTCAGGATCAAATTTCTGCGCCACCAGCGCGTTCTGCTGGTGGTACAGCAAGTATCCCGAGGAATACATCCCGCCAGAGTCGGTTGCGAGCACAAGCCGGGTGGCATCGCTGTCGAGCGAGCCCATGAAGATGCCGTTGTCCTCTCGGCGGCCTCCGGCATGATTTGTGGCGTAGAACAAGAAATGCTTTCCGTCGGGAAGGAACGTGGGCCACCGATGGGTGCTGTGCTTGCTGAGATCGAGTTTCGTGACGCGCTCGGGAGTACCACCATTGGCGTTTACCTTCCAGAGCGAATCGCGATAGTCAGGCGCGTACAGGATCACGTTGTTCGCGCTCCAGGCGCCGCCGCGCGCGTTGGGGGCGTCGGCTAAAACGCTGGCCGGGCCGCCGGCAGCAGAGATCTTCCGCAGCTTGCCATTCGCGAAGAACCCAAGGTACTTCCCGTCCTGTGACCAGAACTGTGCAAACGCCCCATCGGTGCCGGCAAGCTTTTCTGCCGCGGAGCTGTCGAGCCGGCGAACCCAGAGCGAGTTCCCTTCTTTCCCCGTGCGGGCCGCGAATGCGACACGAGTGCCATCGGGCGAGAGCACGGGCGGACCGGAGAAGTCGCCCACGAAATCGAATCCGGCATCCGGGGGCGGCATGATGGAAGCGCGAATCACGCGCGGGTGAGGCCGCGAGAAGAACGCAAACCACAAAACAAGAGCGAGCAGAGCGGAGAGTGCCGCGATCCACCACGCACGCTCTCGCCAGCGCGGATGAGGCAGCGCGATGCGTTGCGCACCCGAGGTGCTGTCGACCGAACTGATCCAGCGCAACTGGCGAGCAACGTCCGCTGCGCTCTGCCAGCGGGAATCAGGGTCTTTCATCAGCGCGCCCTGGATGACGTGCTGCAGCGACGGCGGGGCCAAGGGCTGATGTATGGAAACCGGATCGGGATCTTTCTCGAGGATGGCCGATGCGACCGTCACCTGGCTCTTGCCTTCGAACGCTCGACGTCCGGTGGCCATCTCATAAAGCACGGCACCGAAGCTGAAGATATCGCTGCGCGCGTCGGCTTCCTTGCCTTCGATCTGCTCGGGCGACATGTACTGGTAGGTACCCATCACCGTGCCTTCCGCGGTGAGTGGCTGGGAGTAGTTCGCGGAGGTCATGGTCGCCGACAGGCCGGAAGATTGCTGCAAGGCGGGCTGGGCGGTCTTGGCGAGTCCGAAGTCGAGCAGTTTGGCGCCCGTGCGCGTGATCATGATATTGCCGGGCTTCAGGTCGCGATGCACGACACCCATGCGGTGCGCCTGCTCGAGTCCTTCGGCGACTTCGGCGCCATAGCGCAGCACCAGTTCCATCGGCAGGCGCCCCTTCGCGAGCCGCGCACCCAAGGTCTCGCCTTCAAGGAACTCCATGACGATGAAGTGAATGCCGTCCTGCTCGCCGAGATCGTACAGCTGGCAGATGTTGGCGTGGCTCAGTTGTGAGATGGCGCGAGCCTCGCGTTGAAAGCGCTCGAGAGCGGCTGGCTTCTCAGCGAACTGCGTTGGAAGAATTTTGATGGCGACCGTGCGATCGAGGCGCTTGTCGATTCCGCGATAGACCTCTCCCATACCGCCCGCGCCGACCGGCGCGACGATCTCGTAGGGCCCAAGTTTTGTGCCGCTGGCAAGAGGCATGGGGGGATAGGGGATTATAACGTGGGGCAGGTAACGGGTCACAGGTGACAGGTCTCAGGTCTCAGGTAAAGATGATCAACGACAACTGACAGATCCCAGGATTTAGGCTTGAGTGTTGAGTCTCCCTCGATTTTTGTCGTTCAAGATGGTCACTGTTGCATCGATCGAAACTGAGAACTGAGAACTGAGAACTGAGAACTGAGAACTGTGAACTGTGACTTGACTAGTTTGCTTTCATCTTCTCCTTCACGCTATGCGCCAGTTTTTCGATTTCTTCCGCTTTCTTCACTACGTCGAAGGAGAGGACG
Source organism: Terriglobales bacterium (assembly GCA_035652655.1). Lineage (GTDB taxonomy): Bacteria > Acidobacteriota > Terriglobia > Terriglobales > Acidobacteriaceae > Gp1-AA133. The sequence continues at coordinate 14,130 of DASRDJ010000282.1, read as the reverse complement.
TTCTCGTTTGTTTTGTCGACGTAGTCCTTGAGTTCGGTGGCCAGTTTGAGGAGCTTTTCGGTGTCTCGCCTTAACGCGGCTTGGCGCTCCTGATTTGCCTTCTTTGCCATATCGCGCTCGAGCTTCGATTTGGCTTGGTCTTCGGGCGAGGGCGGCTGCGTTTGGGATGGCTCCGGCATCGGTGGGAACTTTGGGTTTTGGGCGAGCACACAGGGTGGACCGAAGCCCACGGTCAACACGAACACGAAGAGGCTAGGCCTTATTTTCACCGGAAATCTCCACGGCAAAGATGCGCTGAACTTATCCTGATTATAAGTGGAGAGTAGTTCGTCACGCAGATCCGCTAAGTCGCGAGGCGTTCGACACGGTGCAGCAAAAGGTTATCGTTGCGAATCGATCGGAATTTCTCCAACCGACGGTGCCCCACGTTCGCGCGCCCCTTGCGCTAACGCGGGTTCCTGCCGCTTATGCGAACTTCCTAGGCACTCGGTTTGCGCCCAAAGGGCGGGCCACGAACCTGGGGAACCGCCGGTTCTTGCAGAGTCTTCAGCACAATAAAAAGGCGAGGATTCAAATCCTCGCCTCGGATATCTCACTTGCTGCAGACTGAGTTACAGCTGGCTCATCTTCGCCAGGAACTCGCTGTTGCTTGTTGCCTTGGCTAACCGCTCGATGAGCAGTTCCATGGCTTCGACCGGACTCAACGGGTTCAGCACCTTGCGCAGCACCCAGATGCGCGTCAGATCTTCCTTCGGAATCAGCAGCTCTTCCTTACGGGTGCCCGAGCGCTGAATGTCGATCGCCGGGAAGGTGCGCTTGTCGACCAGCTTGCGGTCGAGAATGATTTCCATGTTGCCCGTGCCTTTGAACTCTTCAAAGATCACGTCGTCCATGCGCGATCCGGTATCGATCAGGGCCGTTGCGATGATGGTCAGCGAGCCGCCTTCTTCGATGTTGCGGGCTGATCCGAAAAAGCGCTTCGGACGCTGCAACGCGTTCGAGTCAACGCCGCCCGAGAGAACCTTGCCGCTGGGCGGAACGATCGTATTGTAGGCACGCGCCAGGCGCGTAATCGAATCGAGGAGGATGACGACGTCGCGCTTGTGCTCGACCAGGCGCTTGGCCTTTTCGATCACCATTTCCGCGACTTGCACGTGGCGGGCAGCGGGCTCGTCAAAGGTCGACGAAATGACTTCGCCCTTCACCGAGCGCTGCATGTCGGTAACTTCTTCCGGACGCTCGTCGATGAGCAGGACGATCAGCACGACTTCGGGATGATTCGTCGTGATGGAGTTCGCGACGTTCTGCAAGAGCATCGTCTTGCCGGCGCGAGGCGGCGACACGATCAGACCGCGTTGCCCTTTGCCGATGGGCGTAAGCAGGTCCATGACCCGGGCGCTGACGTTTTCGCGCGTCGTTTCGAGCTTCAGACGCTCTTGCGGATACAGGGGCGTGAGGTTATCGAACAGGATCTTGTTGCGGGCTTCATCGGGCGACTCAAAGTTGACCGCTTCGATCTTGACCAGCGCGAAGTATTTTTCACCTTCGTGCGGAGGACGGACCTGGCCGCTGATGGTGTCACCGGTCTTGAGATCGAACTTGCGGATCTGTGAGGGCGAGACATAGATGTCGTCGGGCCCGGGGAGATAGTTGTAATCCGGCGAGCGGAGGAAGCCATAGCCGTCGGGCAGAATTTCGAGTACGCCCTCGGCGAAGATGTGGCCTTCCTTTTCGCTCTGCGCCTGAAGGATCTTGAAAATCAGATCCTGCTTGCGCAGGCCGCTGGCCCCGGGCAGATCCAGAGATCGGGCGATCTTGGTCAACTCGGTAATATTCTTTTCTTTGAGTTCAGCGATGGTCATTGATCACCTACGGGAAATTTACAGGGGGGTGCGGCTGGAAGACTTGCAACTGCGGGGCTGGAGGCGGGGCTGTTTTAAGCAGCCCGCCGTTGCGCCTCGGCAAAATTCTCCGGCTCTGACAGAACGGCCTGCCGCTCCGCGCCAGCGATCCGGTCCAATACCTGATTCATGGTTTCTTGAATGCGGGTGCTAGGCCGATGAAACTTCCGCGTGGCCTTGGAGGCAAGCTGACAGAGCATATAACGGTTTCGCAAAGTATGTAAAGCTTCAAAAACTCGATCAGAGCGCATGGCTGTAAACTTCTCCTTTTACGTTTGTTCGCTCACCTGGTCAACCCAATACAGCGCCTTCAGCTAGGCGTAAGTCACTATTTAAGATGGGTTTACGCGGATTGAACGGGTCAATCCTATAGATGCTCCACCTACCCTGAAAGTTGCTTTTTTCTGGGTTTATGGCCTGGTTCGACGCAGGGGCAACGTCCAGCTTGGACCGCGAACGACTAGCAAATCCTTTGGAACGCGCTAATGTAATGGCAAAAAGGCGAAGCGTCAAGGATTTCCTTCTGACCCGCGATTAAACCGATTTAGCCCTTTGGTTCCCAGGGAGAATTCTTTATTTATCTTCAACTTAAAGGCCAAACTTTTCAGGATTTAGCCGAATCCCTCGAGAGGTTTGGTATCTTCCCAAGGAACGCGTGAAGGTTCGCGTCTTGCATGAGCGATCTATCGCACAATTCGTCGGATTTTGACCGGCCGCGCGGACGGCAGGAAGGCTCGCATACTCGGCGGCTGGACGAATGGCTTTCCGCCCTAGTAGCCCAACGCGGCAGCGACCTTTTGCTGGTGGCAGGGGTCCCGGCGTCGATCCGCTTTGAAGGGCGAGTGCAGCCGATCGGGTCAGAAAAGCTCTCGGGCGCGGAAATCGAGGCGGCAGTCCTGCCGGCATTGATCCCACGCGCTGTACGGCAATATGAGGAGGGTCAGATTTCGGACTCCTCTTACCGGCTGGCAGGCGTTGGGCGGTTTCGCATCAATCTCCATCGGGAGAAAAGCATGGCCGCGGCCACCGTGCGCGCCCTGCCGGTGCGAGTTCCGCTGCTCGAGGAACTGCGTCTGCCGCCCGCGGTGGAGGCACTTTCGCGTTTGCCGCGGGGCCTCGTTCTGATTGGCGGACCTGCGGGCTCGGGGAAATCCACGACCGTGGCCGCTCTGGTTCACGAAATCAATCGCCGGGAAGCGCAGCACATCATCACTATCGAAGACCCGCTCGAGTACGAGCACCAGCATTTGCAGAGCATCGTAGAGCAGGTGGAAATCGGTGTGGACGCACCCGACTTCCCTACGGCGTTGCGGGCTGCTTTGCGGCAGGCTCCCGATGTGATTGTCGTGGGCGAAATGCGCGATCCCGAAACCATGCGCATCGCAGTTGCTGCGGCTGAGACCGGGCACCTGGTGCTCTCGACGCTCCACACTACCGACGTGGCTTCGACCATCGCCAGAATTTCAGATTCCTTCCCACCCGAACGCCAGCCCACGATTCGGCAGGAACTGGCGATGGCGATCTCCGCCGTGCTCACGCAGATTCTGCTGCCCAGCAAGCGCGGAGGGCGCGTGCCCGTCGCGGAACTCCTGATGATCGGGTATGGCGCGCGCCAGCACATCCGACGAAATGCTCTGCAGCACCTGCATCAAGAAATCACGATGACCAAGAACAAGGGTTCGGTGAGCCAGGAAGAGTCACTGCAACAACTGGTACGGCAGGGCGACGTGGACCGCGAGGAAGCGATGCTCTACGCGGCGCATCCCGATGATTTGTTGAGCCTGATCCGAGCGGAAGGCCGCAACCTGGCGAGCTAGATGGTGCCGGTTCACGTCCGTTCTTTGGACGCTAACCTGCGCTTTGGCCGCATGCCCGGGATGTCGCGAGTGAGGCGTGCAGTTCCCAGGTTAGCGCCACAAACCGGCGCGAACCTTTGGCACCCTCGATTCAGAGGTGAGTTAGAACTCGAAATAGCCGGCGCGTGAAGAACGTTCGGTGCCATCGGTGCCGCTGGCGGGCAGCAATCCTACGATGCCGCGCAGCGTTTCCCAGGCAGCCTGATTGAGAGCGGGATCGGCGCCCACCAGGTCGCGAATCATTTGCCAAGCGGCAATGTTGAGCGCTCCCTCGGGAGCCGGGCCCATGGCCAGCGACACCGAGCACTGGGAGCAGAAGCAGATCCGCTGCGAAGTTGATTTCTGGCGCGGCCGGACGCCCACCGTTTGGGCGAACATGTAAACCGCGACCGACTTGTCGCCGGGCCCGAGCTCTCGATTGCAGCGCAGACAGTAAAGGTTCTCCAAAAGTTCTCCCCTAGGAAACTTCACCCCTCGCAAAAATAATGTTGCCAGGACGCTTGCAGGCGCAAGTACGCAGCGAGATACCACAATCGTGCGGATCGGGGTTTCCGCCCGATTAGACCGGTACCGAGCTTCGGGAAGCGACGTGCGTCCCGAGCTGTCTTGGCGGGCGAGGTCGCCCGCCGCTCCATCGGTTGAAGGCCTTCCAGAGTGGTGCGCTGTCCAGCCCGAACCAAGCTGTGCTCTAGTCAGGCACAGCGGGATTCGGGCAATCTGCTGCTATGAACATGGGCGAGCACTTTGCGATTGAAGTGTCGAACAGCCGAAGGCCCGGGCGGCCTAGGAGTTTCGTGCGCCTCGAGCATTTGCGCCGTTTGCGCGGATCTGAGCAAGTGGCGGCCATCTGCTATCGACTGGACAAGCGCGGCATCGAGTTCCTGTTAGTGCGTACGCGCGGGCGACGATGGACCTTCCCTAAGGGCAGCATCGAGTCGGGCCTGACGAACGCACAAGCGGCGGCGCTTGAGGCGTTCGAGGAAGCAGGAGTCCACGGCAGAATTGAGGAAGCTGCTTTCGCCCGCTACGTTCGCGTGAAGGCTGGCCGCAACCGGCTATCGAGCGAGATCGAGGTCGTCATCAACGCACATTTATGTGAAGTCCGTCGACTTGGGAAGCCGGAAGAAAAAGATCGAGAGCCGACCTGGTTCTCCGCCGAGAAAGCCAAACGCCGCTTGCGCGAGGAGCGCGCCGACGACTACGGAGAGGATCTTGCCCGCATCGTGGATCGAGCCGTGGCTCGGATTCAGCGGCAGTATCGCAGCGATCACGGTACGCGCGCCCGGCGGGCGGCTCAAGTGATTGATATCGACAATGCGCGCAGCTAGGGCGCCATGTCGCTCTACTCTAAGGGCAGGCAGGACCGAAGTTGCGGGGAAGAGCCAAACAGTCGCCGAGTAGCCCTGACTGTCAAGAAATTGTCGGGGTGAAACTCCCTGAACCACATCACGCAAGCGGATGGTTTCTCCCCTAAGCCCAGTACGTCCGGTCCAAGGTTCGGTACTGAATTGCCTCTGCAATGTGCTTCGATTGAATGGCGGGCTGGCCCTCGAGGTCTGCGACCGTGCGCGCGACTTTCAGGATGCGGTCGTGGGCGCGAGCGCTCAAGCCTTGCTGGGTCATGGCGCGCTCGAGCAGGCGCTCACAGTCCGCGCTGAGGTCGCAGAACGTGCGCACGTGGCTGGAGGACATCTGAGCGTTGCAGTAGACCTTTTGACGGTTCCCGGCAAAGCGCTGTAGCTGGATTTGACGGGCGGCGATCACCCGATCGCGGATTTGGGAGGAAGCCTCGGGCACGCTGGTTGAACGCATTTCTTTGTAGTTCACTGCCGGCACGTCGATATGTATGTCGATGCGGTCCATCAGCGGTCCGGAAATCTTCGCGACGTAACGCTGAATCATGGGCGGCGAGCAGCGGCACTCGCGCGTGCGGTCGTTATGGAATCCGCAGGGGCAGGGATTCATGGCCGTGGCCAGCATGAAGCGCGCGGGAAAGGTCAGCGACATGGCGGCGCGGGCGATGCAGACCGTGCCATCTTCGAGGGGCTGGCGCATGACTTCCAGCACATTGCGCGGAAACTCCGGTAACTCATCGAGGAACAGGACGCCGTTGTGGGCTAGCGAGACTTCTCCCGGGCGCGGGATGACGCCGCCGCCGATCAGGCCTGCGTCGGAGATCGTGTGGTGCGGGGAACGGAAGGGGCGCACGCCTACCAGCCCAGCGCCTGAGTCGAGCACTCCCGCCACGCTATGGATTTTGGTCGTCTCGAGGGCTTCTTCGAACGTGAAGGGTGGCAGGATGGTCGGCATGCGCTTGGCGAGCATTGTTTTACCGGAGCCGGGCGGGCCGATCATCAGAATGTTGTGGCCGCCCGCGCATGCGATTTCCAGTGCACGCTTAGCGGTTTGCTGTCCGCGAACATCTTTGAAGTCGACTGCGTAGTACTGGGCTTCTCCGAGCAGCGTGTCTCCATCCACTGTTACCGGGGCGATGCCGTTGCCCGTGTTCACGAAGTGGATCACGTCGCGCAGCGATTTCACCGGATAGACTTCGATGCCGCTCACCATGGCGGCTTCACGGGCGGTCACCGCTGGCACAATCAATCTGCGGAGCTTTCTGCCACGCGCCTCGATCGCAATCGGCAAGGTTCCGCGAATACCGCGCACGCCGCCATCAAGAGAGAGTTCGCCGACGAACACGCTATCCAGCAACTCTCTCTTGTTGAGCCCTCCATAAGCGCCGAGGATTCCCGGGGCCATGGGAAGGTCGAACCCGGAGCCTTCCTTTCGGATGTCGGCCGGCGCCAGATTTACGGTGATGTGCGTGGGCGGGATGTCGTATCCGCAATTGCGCAGGGCGGAGCGGACGCGGTCGCGGCTTTCGCGGACGGCGGCGTCGGGGGCCCACGGTGTGGAAGTGGTCATCGTTGGTCTTGATGCCGGAGACGTCGACTTCGACCTCGATGATGTTGGCGTCGATTCCATAGACCGCGGCGCTGAAGGTTTTGTAGAGCATGCGAAGGCAGGCGAACGGGGAGAGACTGCTCCATGATCGCCTGCTCCAGCGTAGACGCCGCCCCACAGAACAGAAGGTGATTGTTGTCACTTAGAGGCGTGATCACTCCGCCTTGCACTTAGCGCCCGGTTCCCGATGATGAAGAATGCTGTGCAAAGTAACCGGGGCCGTCGGCGTCAGGTTCGCTATGTAAACACGTTCTTTGCAACGCGTACCAAAACATCCAACAAGTTGCCGAAGGCAGTCCTGTTTTCTTTGCGTCATGTGCTCTACGATGGCAACGAGATTCCCGTGCCCAAGGCGATGATCGGCCTTCGATGTCGGGGATGGAATTAAATATGGCTGCGGAACAGAACCAACCCCCAGGTTCGCAGCGGTCCCCGGGCCACCTGGATCAAGAAGAAAACCGGCTGTGGCGTCTTGCTCTGTTGTTCATGGTGCTGCTCGCCGTGGCACTGGCCGTGCTGATGTGGGAGCGCTTGGAGACAGTTCCCTATCATCTGGGAGCCATTGCTCCGGGTCTGCTAATTCTGGCCGTTCTGTTCGCAGCGTATGCCTATGGCCGCCGCCGTGAAGTTTCCGAACTTAAGGTCCTACTGAAAGATCTGCAGGACCGGGTCGGCGTCGCCCCCTCCGAAGAACAGCTTGATCAACTAAGCCAGGTCATTCTGCGGTCGCAACGCAGCTTCAAGGAGCTGATCGATTCGTTCGATGACATTGCGTGTGCCATGTCGTTGGATGGGACCTTCCGCACGGTGAATCGCCGGCTCACAGACCTCGTGCACCTGCAATACCCGCAGATCGTCGGCCACAAGTTTGATGAGTTCTGCGAGGCACCGACGCGCATTGAGATAGAAGCTGGCATTGGCCGCTTCCTCGACAAACGGCGCTGGGCAGGTATTGTTCCAGTCAAGTTGAAGGACAGTTCGCGGGTGCTCTACTTCGACTGCGTTCTAAACGCGATCATCAAAGGCGATGAAGTGGTGGGCGCGAGCGTCCTGGCGCGAGACGTTACCGAGGAGCGAGAGAAGGAACGCCGCTTCACGGAGCTATTCGAGACGCTGCAGGAAGGCGTCTACTTCTGCACGCCGGAAGGTAAGCTGCTGGATGGGAATCCAACGCTGGTCACTATGCTCGGCTACGTTAACAAAGCCGATCTGTTAGCGCTGGATCCGAACGCGTTGAACGTCGATCCGGCGCAAACGCCGGTCCTGGGTCGGAGCGCCGATGATCGCGGAGGCGTGCGCACGCGAGAAATCCAGTTACGCCGCCGCAATGGCAGTGTGGCGATCTGCCTCGACACCTCGCGCGCGGTTTGGGATCAGGCGGGCACAATCATCCGCTATCAGGGCACGCTCACCGACGTCACCGAGCAGCGAAAGATGGAGTCGGCGCTCCGGCGGCAGGAACAATTCCGCCAGAAGCTGTTAGAGAGCTTCCCGGACCTGATTCTGGTGGTGGACTTGGAAGAGCGCTACACGTTTGCCAGTTCCCGCATTCGTGACCTGCTGGGGTACCGGCCTGAAGAACTGGTCGGAAGGAAGATCGAAGACCTGCAGGATCACTCGCCCGAATTCCTGTCACTGTACCGCGATGTTGCGTCGGGCAAGCAACTGTTTGCGGCATCGGAATACGGGGCCCTGCACCGCGATGGCAACTGGCGGACCATGCGCGCTTCAGCCAGCCAATTCTTCGACTCGGAGAACAAGCTCAGCGGCGTAATTATCTCGGTGCGTGATATCACGGTCGAAAAGAAGCTCGAGCAGCAGATCATCCAGAGCGAACGCCTGGCTGCTATGGGACAGATGATCGGCGGATTCGCGCACGAGCTCAACAATCCGCTAACCACCATCGTGGGCGTCAGTGATCTGCTGCGCGAGGGGGAGAACAGCGAGTCGAGGATCAAGCAGCTCAACATGCTGCATCAACAGGCACGGCGGGCAACGGAGATTGTGCAGAACCTGATGTATTTCTCGCGGCCACCCGCACCTGGCAAGACTCCCGTGAACCTGAGCGAGTTGGTGACTCGCACACTGCACCTGCACGCTTACTCGCTGCGCAAGAGCAATATCACGGTCGACTTTCTTCCGGAAGAAAGCCTGCCACAAATCACGGGCGATCCGCACCAGCTGATGCAGGTATTTTTGAACCTGATGTTGAATGCGGAACAGGCTATCCGGGAAGCCCGCGATAAAGGAACCCTGCGCATCCGGCTTCGCAAGACCGATGGCCACATCCAAGTCGTCTTCGAAGACGATGGTCCCGGTATTGCCCCAGAAATCCTGCCCAACATTTTCGATCCGTTCTATACGACCAGGCGTCCGGGCCGCGGTACGGGTCTGGGGCTGAGTATTTGCAAGGCCGTTCTCAAGGAGCATTCCGGGAATATCGAGGCGACCTCCGCACCCGGTGGTGGCGCGGTTTTCACCGTGTCGCTGCCGATCCTGCCGCGACCCTGACCCGCTTATATACTGATCGCCTGATGCAGGTCCTCGAAGGTCAAACTGCGCTGGTCACGGGAGCCTCTCGCGGCATTGGGCGCGCTGTGAGCCTGCACCTGGCCTGGGCCGGGGCGAACGTCATCCTGCACTACAACACGAACAAGGCAGCCGCTGAGGCGGTAGCGAGAGACGTGGGACGGCCCTCGCCGATTGTGCAGGCTGATCTGCGATCTCCGCAAGAGATTGACCGCATGGTGCGCTCGCTAGGCGAAACAAAGATCGACATCCTGGTCAACAATGCAGGGCTATGGGGACCAACGGCTTTAGGGTCGACAACGCTTGAGACGTTGGAGTCGATGCTCGACGTAAATGTGAAAGCAGTCTTCTGGCTGACACAGGCCCTGCTTCCTCTTCTGCGTGATGGCGCGCGGATCGTGAATGTTTCATCGATTGCGGGCAGGATCGGCCGGGCCGGAAGGCGCAGCCTTTACGGCGCGAGCAAAGCGGCCATCGACGCCTTCACCCGCAACTGGGCTCTGGAACTTGCGCCCAGGAAGATCCGGGTCAACGCGGTTGCGCCGGGCTATGTCGATACGGATATGACAGCGGAATATTTCGCAGACAAGCAGCGACTGCAGCATGCGATCGATCGCCAGCCGTTCGGGAGACTGGCGCGTGCCGATGAAGTAGCGGATGTCGTGCTCTTCCTCTGCTCGCCTCAATCGAATTGGATTACCGGCGACTCGATCAATGTGAGCGGGGGATTCGTGGCTTGAATCTGACGATGGAGCGACGGGCGTCCTCACCCGTCGGCTTTATTAAATGAACTGAGATTTCTTCAAGGAAGGCGCCTCGCGCTTCGACACGCGGGGCGCCCGTCGCTCCATCGAACCTCGATTAGCGCTCTACCGCCATTGCCACGGCGTTTCCCCCGCCCAGACATAGAGCCGCGATCCCGCGATGCACATCACGGCGAGTCATTTCGTAGATCAGGGTCACTAGTACGCGCGCCCCACTGGCTCCGATGGGGTGGCCTAACGCGACCGCGCCTCCGTTGACGTTCACCCGATTCATGTCGAGGCCGAGTTCGCGAATCACGCCCAGCGCCTGCACTGAGAAAGCTTCGTTTAATTCGTAGAGATCGACTTCGTCCTTTTTCCAGCCCGTCTTCTCCCAGATTTTCTTGATGGCACCCACAGGCGCCATCATCACCCACTTCGGTTCCACTCCGCTGGTAGCCTGGGCAACGATGCGGACCATCGGCTTCGCACCCAGATCGCGGGCGCGGTCTGCGCTCGTAACAACGACCGCGGCCGCACCATCATTGACTCCGGGCGCGTTGCCGGCCGTAACGGTGCCGTCTTTCTTGAACGCAGGCTTGAGAGAGCGCAGGACTTCGATGGTGGTGTCTTCGCGTGGCCCTTCGTCTTTCTCGAAGATCACGGGTGGCGCGCCCTTCTTCTTTGTGGGCAGTTCCACCGGGACGATCTGCGATTTGAAGCGACACTCCTTCATCGCAGCCAGTGCTTTCCGGTGGGAGTTGAGAGCGAACTCGTCCTGCTCCTCGCGCGTGATGCCGTACTTCTCGGCCACGTTCTCGCCGGTGATGCCCATGTGGTAGTCGTTGTAAATGTCCCACAGTCCGTCATGGACCATGGAATCGACGATCGTGGAGTTCCCTAGCCGGTAGCCTTTGCGCGCTTGTGGAAGAAGGTAGGGCGCGTTCGTCATCGACTCCATGCCGCCCGCGACCACGATGGAACTGTTCCCTGTCTGAATTGCCTGCGCTGCCAGAGCGACAGATTTCAATCCTGAGCCGCAGACCTTGTTGATTGTCATGGCACCTGTCTCCGGGGCCAATCCACCGAAGATGGCAGCCTGACGGGCGGCGTTCTGACCCAGTCCTGCGCTGACAACATTGCCCATGATGCACTCGTCCACTTGCTTAGGATTGAGATTCGCACGCTTCACCGCTTCGCGTACGACTACCGCGCCTAACTGTGGAGCGGTTAAATCCGAGAGGCTTCCCTGAAATTTTCCGACCGGCGTACGGCACCCTGAAATTATGACGACATCGTCCAAAGCAGCCATATTCCTGCTCCTTGATGAGTTCTCATTCTCAATTATAGATGTGCATCTCGCAGAAAAGTTGAAATTTGCGGACGCGAGGTTCGACGGCACGGGCGACACTCATCGATGCATCGCACCGACTCATGAGGCAAGCACGAGTTGCGCGAGCGCGTGTGTTCATCAGTGTTCCAACGCGCTGCGGTGAAGTGATGCTCGAAGAAAATTTGAAGTCATGGTACTCGCGGTGACTTTAGTGCACGCTTCGGGCGATCATGCAACACCATTTTTCTCTTGACATCATTTTTCATTGACTCTATACATTCCAATAGTTGCAACAAAAGACCGTTGCATAGTCCATGAACAATGGAAAGGGAGAATAGATCAATGGCAACCAAGAAGAAGGCAGCAAAGAAAAAGAAGAAGCACTAGAAGTTGGCTTCAAACAGGCAAATGGGGGACGCCAAAAGCGTCCCCCAAAGTTTTTTGTGCGAGACCCGAATCAGTTGTTGGCAGCGCGTTGCTTGGGCGGTGCGCTGTGCAAGGGCTTCTCTGTAGCAGGACAGAGATTGCGGTACGAACAGTAGCGGCAGTGATAGCCGGGGGTGGGATCGAAGTTGCCGACGGCAATCTGATTCGCGACATCTTCGACCTTGGCGCGCGCCCCCTCCAGTTGCAAGTGATCGCGAACCGTAGCAACCGCGCTGTTTTCCTCGAGGTTGTAGAACACCAGGCGCTCTGACTCGTAGCCCCACTTCTCGCGCGCCGCCATTGCGTAGATCGATAGTTGCAGGCTGTCATCGGCGTCCTCCTGCGCGCGAGGCTTGCCAGTCTTGTAGTCGACGATGAGAACCTGGCCATTTCCCAGATCATCGATCCTGTCGATGCGGCCTGCGACTGTAGCGCTTCCGACCTTGACTTCGAAATGTTCTTCGGTGTGCAGCACGCGAGGCTTTGTAGATCTGTTGGCGATGGCCAGGAAGTCCTGCAATTGCTGAATGCCCTGCCGCTCGTACAGTTCCCTCTGGTAGGGGTCGTCAATGATTGCCTGGTCGAAATCCGACCGAAACAACTCGATCACGTCTTCATCGGCGAGGGGACGCGCCAGTCGGATCGACTCGTAATAAGTTTTGAGCACACGGTGCATGGAGGCGCCGTAGAGCATGGCGGCGGGCACGTCCCGCGGGATTCTCCACTCCCGCTCGAGCTTGAACTGGAGCGGGCAGATCTCGTAGCTCTCGACTGCGGTGGCGCTCAAGCGCGTCAGCGGGAACGCCGGTGGCATGGCCAGCCACTCCGCGGTACGCGACGCGAATGCGGGTGGCGGGGCAGCACCCCCGAACAGGTCGGTCTGAAATTCGCGCGCCGCCCGTTGAATCCGCCAGGATCCCAGAGCCGGGTGCTTCATCAGCTCGCGCATAAGGCCAGGAGGCGTTTTGTCTTTCCCCGTTCCCTGCTTGCCATAGAGGATCAGCGAGTCACGCGCGCGCGTCATTGCCACGTAGAACAGGCGACGCTCTTCCTGTTCGTGCATCGTCTTCCCATCACCCTCGGCCATCGAATCCGCGTCACGAAGGGCCTGGGGAAAGTCGATCAATGATTCTTTGTACGACGAGGGGAAGGAATTCGATGTGGCCCGGATGATGAACACGTGCGGGAACTCAAGCCCCTTGGCGGAGTGCGCCGTCATCAAGCGCACCGCATCGGGCTCGTCGGACTGCAGGCATACCGCCCCCCGCGCCTCGCGGAAATAGCGCAAGTACTCTAGGAACTCTCCCACGCCGCCGGTCTTGGTGAGTGGCTTCGCTTCCCAATCTCCTACGAACTTCAGAAGCGCCCGGAGCGGAGGAGAAGTGCGATCGAAGCCGAACGTGGTTACCAGCAGGTGGAGAGTCGCGAGAGTCTTCGCTCCCGAACTATTCATCGCTTCCCGCACCTTGCGCAGAGTATCGAGGACTGCCGGCCCACCTTCAATCTGCCCTAGCAGGACGGCCAGGGGCGCCGGTGGCCCTTGCGACGCGTCTCGAGGAAGCGCACGCATGGCTGCGCGAAATTTCTCAGGATCAATCTGGAAACGCGGCAGCGCCGCAACCCTCAACAGGCTGGCGGCGTCGGCAGTCGAATCCACCGCGCCCAGGCAGGCGAGCACATCCCGGACCTCGGGTGTGTCGAGCACGTCCATGTTCTCGATGGAGAACGGGATTTCCTTCTCGCCTAGTTCCTTGGCGATCTCGTCCCGGTGAAAGTGTGAGCGGTAGAGGACTGCGAAGTCCTTCCAGCGGCAGCGAGATTGGCGACGCTGTTCCTGGATCACAGCCACAATGTCGGTGGCTTCGAAATCCCGGGCGCTCAGGGGGACGATCTCAACTGGCTCGCCGGACAGTGGCTTGGCTTCTTCGGCGGCGCGCTCCTCGCGCGCGGAACGAAGCGGAGTACGCCGGTAATCGAGACTGCTGGCGGGACCGCCTGCGGAAAAGGCGGGCGGGTTACGGTCGATCAAGGCGAAGGCACATTGCAGAATCGGCGTCAGTGAGCGCTGATTCTTCTCGAGGACCACCAGCTGTGCTCCCGGGAAGTTGCGCTCAAACAAGCCGAACGCTGCGCTCGACGCGCCGCGAAAGCGATAGATCGCCTGGTCGGGATCGCCGACCGCGAAGACATTGCGCTCGGTACCGGCCAGCGCCGATAGAATCTTGACCTGCGCGAAGTTGGCGTCCTGGAATTCGTCTACCAGCATGAAGCGCGCTCGCTGCTGCTCCCTGGCCAGAACTGGGGGATCGTCACGCAACAACTCGTGGGCCTTAGTGATCATGTGGCCAAAGGTTCCGAGATTGTCGGCCTGCAGCAGA
>DASRDJ010000281.1:0-34452 GCA_035652655.1 Terriglobales bacterium | reverse complement strand
TGCATTCTCAGATCAAGCCAACGATCATAGTCTTCGGCCGGGAGGATAGCGGGCATCCGGTCGTGCACGTCGGCCAGCAACTCATTTGGCATCGTGGTCAGGATCGTGCATGTCTCCAGCACTTGCCCGCCCGGCCCCGCCCAGCGATCCCAGAGTCCTGCAAACGCAAACACGTCGCCCGCTCCAACTTCAAAACAAAAAGGCTGCTTGTCTCTGGCTGCGCGCCGCCATTCGTAAAATGCATCGGCAGGAATCAGGCAACGCTGTCTACGCAGCGGATCGCGAAAGGATGGCTTGCTCGCTGCGGTATCGGCGCGCGCATTGATGGTTCGGGCAGCGCCGGTCGAATCTGCGGCCCACGCAGGAATGAGCCCCCATCGCATTAATGATCCCTTCCGGATGTGGCTGCCGGCGAGCTGCCGGATCACCGAGACTGGCTGCGTGGGAGCGATGTTGTAGCGCGGCTCCCAATCAAGGTCGTCGAAATCCGTGTCGAATTGTTCCGCAAGAATTTCCTTCCGGCGAGAGAGCCGGTATCGGCCGCACATGAGAGGGCAATTCTAGCCTGAGAGGCTGACGGTCGGAGTGGATTGCGGAGAAGGCTGACCACCGCCCGTGTAGAGTCGCGGCGGTCGCGCTCAATGGCGAACACAACGATGCCGCGATCTACTGCGACGGCGCCGTCGTTTCCTTCCTCAGTTCATACTTCAGGAGCTTGTAAGAGAGATCACTGCGCGAGAGCCCGAGCCGGCGTGCCGCTTCTGCCTGTGCTCCGCGGGTCGCCTGCAGCGTCCTTTCGATCAGCGACTTCTCTACCGACGCCAGGAAACTGCGCATGTCGAAGCTGGGCGGCAACGCTTCGATCCAGCCAAGGCTCAATGGATCCGATTTGCCGTCTCGCCGGCCGAGTTCTTCTTTCAGCCGCGAGTTTTCCCGCAGAAGCGTCGAGCGATCGCACACGCGCTGCACGGATGAACGGAGAACGTCGGCAGCTACTGGCTTTGTCAGGAAGTCGATGAAACCCTGCTGCATACTGGCCATCGCGTGCTCGCACGTGCCGATCGCTGAGAGC
Organism: Terriglobales bacterium; assembly: GCA_035652655.1. Classification (GTDB taxonomy): domain Bacteria; phylum Acidobacteriota; class Terriglobia; order Terriglobales; family Acidobacteriaceae; genus Gp1-AA133. Next base: position 33,380 of record DASRDJ010000281.1, on the reverse strand, counting down.
ACAACCACGCCCAGGTTGACGTCGCTGGCGCGCGCTGCCGCCAACACATCCGCACCAGTGCCGTCGGGCAGTTTTTCGTCGGTCAGCACAGCATCAAATTGCGTATCGGCGAGCGCCCTTCGCGCCTCTTCCACCGAACCCGCACGCACCCCTGCATGCCGGTGCTGCTCAAGCGTGGGAACCAAGGCTTGCGTGGAGACTTCGTCGCTAACGATGAGAATTCTTCCCATAGTCGATTCGATCTGCCTTGCTGAAGTTCGATTTCCCTCACTCCCGTCGATGGTCACGGTCGCAGTTCGGCCGCTGCATTTCACCGCAGCGGCCTCACCAAGCAATCTCGCTTCCGAACTAAATTTCCAGCACTCGGGGGAGAGCTTTTGCGCTTCAACTATCTAGCATAGTTTTCGTAGGCATGCCGGGTTCCAATTCTCCGACACCGTCAAAAAAACAAAATTCCAACCGGCCTTTTGGAAGCGGCTCGCTTCGGAATCCCCCACTTAGAAGCGTTCAAATCGTTGAACGCAGATACTGGTCAGCGTTTCGGCGAATACCGAAAGCATGTCACGAGGTGGTCATTCACCATTCCCACAGCCTGCATGAAGGCGTAACAGATCGTACTTCCGACGAAACGAAAGCCGCGCTTTTTCAGATCCTTGCTCATCGCATCCGACACCGCCGTGCTCGCAGGGACCTGGCCCGACTTTGTCCACGCATTCATTCGCTGACTGCCTCCAACAAACTGCCAGATGTATCGATTAAAGCTGCCGAATTCTTCTGTAACTGCCAGCATTGCCTGCGCATTACTGACTGCGCTCGCAATCTTCAACCGGTTGCGCACGATGCCTTCGTTGTTCATGAGGCTGCGCACTTTCTTCGCGTTGTAACGCGCGACAATTTCCGGATCAAAGTTGTCGAACGCGGCGCGATAGTTTTCACGCTTGCGAAGAATTGTGTCCCAACTCAAGCCGGCCTGCGCTCCTTCCAGAATGAGGAACTCGAAAAGCCTGCGGTCGGCGTGCACGGGCACTCCCCACTCCCGGTCGTGGTAACGAATGGCCAGATCATTTCGTGCCCAGGAACAGCGGACCCGCTGGTCCGTTAAGGTTGTAACTTTTTTGTTCACCCGAATTCCTCCATGATCGGTGGCTGAAAAATCAGGATTTGCCTGAATTTGTCGTCCGGTTGGGTCAATTTGCGACTCACCGTTGGGACATCCAAATGAAGGGCAACTGAATGGATTGTATGGCGCTTCTGTGCCATGACCAGCTGCGTGCTCCTTTTGTAACTTGGAAGATGCTCGGCACTCTCCTACAGTCTGGGGTGCAGTTAGGGCTGGTAGCGCGGCTTTCGGCCCGCAAAGTGCATCTAATCGTTAGGGTGCACTATTGGCGTGATTTATAGTGAAAATTTTGGAAATGGTGGGCATGAAGTACACGAGATCCATTTTCGGTGTGGTGATCTTCACTCTGGTGCTGGGCGCTCTCCCCGCCGCCGCTCAGGCGCCGTCGTCTTCTTACGTCGCGAGCACGTCCCCCGCTTCACCTTCGCCTAGCCTTGGCGATGATCCCACAGATTCTGTATTGACAATCCGCAAGCGTGTGGATGAAGTCAATGTGCTCTTTATCGCGACCGACAAGCACGGAAAATTCGTGCGCAATCTTACCCAGAATGATTTCAGTTTTCTTGATGACCACAAGCCGGTGCAGTCGATCGTAAATTTCCGGCGCGAAACTGATCTGCCTCTGAAGATGGGTCTGCTCATCGATGTTAGCGGATCGGTTCACACCCGTTTCGACTTCGAGAAGGACGCGGCTAACAGTTTCATGCAGCACGTGATTCGTCCCGGCTTCGACAAGGCCTTTGTGATGGGCTTCAACGCGCGGCAGGATTTGCGGCAGGACTTCACTGACAACATGCAACAGCTCTCACAGGGAGTTCACTCCTTGCGCGAGGGGGGCGGCACCGCGTTGTATGACGCCATCTACCGCGCCTGCCAGGAGAAGCTGGCGAAAGAGCTGTCCGATCGTCCGCAGCGTCGCGCGCTGATCATCGTGAGCGACGGCGATGACAACCAGAGCGAGTACACGCTGGCGCAGGCCGTGGAAATGGCCCAGCGCAGCGAAGTCATCATTTACGCCATCTCGACCGACGACAGTGGACTGGTTCTGCGCGGCGACAAGAATCTCGAAAAACTGGCGTCCGCCACCGGCGGACGCGCATTCTTTCCGTTCAAGATGAAGGACATTAAGAACTCCTTCGCCGCGATCGAAGACGAATTGCGCAGCCAGTACGTTGTGTCCTATCATCCCGCCGATTTCGACTCCGACGGGCGCTACCGCAGCATCGAAATTAGCGCCCTGAAGAAAGATCTGCAAGTCCGCGCGCGCAAGGGCTATTACGCGCCACGGAACTAGGCTGACTCTTCACTGGCTATCGACCATCAGCTTTCTTGGCGAGCTTTGCAGTTAAGAGCTTTGCCCTAGTCCAACTCAAACGAGACGATCTGCAATTTCCCTGCGCGCTCGATTTGCAGCGCGACGGAGTCCCCCGACTTCAACTGCGATAACGCGCTTCTCAGGTTGTCGACCGTGTCTACCGGACGGTTGTTGATTGAATGAATCACGTCGCCGGTCGCGAGACCGATATCCGGGCCCAGCAAATCCGCGGCTCGTCCCAGCACCAGCACTCCTCCCGGGCTGCGCAGATCTCCGACCATGGAGAGCACTCGATCATCCACGCCAATTCCCAGGATCGCCAACTGCGGCACCAAATTTCCCTGCGGATCCGCCAGGTCGAGCAACTGATCCATCGGATGTTTTTCCTGCAGCACGGCGATGTTCAACGTCTTCTTCCTACCATCGCGCAGCACGTCGAGCTTCAACACACGATCCACCGGATGCAGGTACATCGAGCCCGTGAACGCAGGCAGCGTGTCGATTGGCCGATCATCGACTGCCAGCACGATGTCGCCGACCTTGAGCCCCGCGGCCTCCGCCGGCCCGCCTGGTTTCACGTCAGCGATTAGCACTCCCCAGCTGCGCTTCAGCCCCAGTCCCGCAGCCAATGTTGGCGTGATCGTCTGTGCGCCCGCTTCGATTTCCGACCGATGCACGTGCCCGTATTTCCGAAGGCTCTCGTACACGAAACGCACGATTCTCGTGGGAATCGCAAACCCGATGCCTTCGCTCCCGCCGCTTCCCGACAGAATGAACGTGTTGATCCCGACGACGTTGCCATCCATGTCGACCAATGGTCCGCCGCTGTTGCCGGGATTGATGGGCGCATCGGTCTGGATGTACACCATCGGCTTATTGGGATCCGGTTGGCGAGCGACCGAACTGATCACGCCCATCGTGATCGTGTTCTGCAATCCTTCCGGACTACCGATTGCGAACACGAGTTGTCCCTGCCGTACTCGGCGCGAAGCTTCGAGCGGCAAAGCCGGCAGATCCTTTCCCTCCACCTTCAGCAAAGCCAGATCCGTTTCCTGATGAGCGCCGACGAGTTTGGCTTCGAGAATCCTTCGCTTGCCCTCGGGCTCCAGGGTCGCGCTGTCGGTCGACGGAACCGGCAGAACGATGCGAATACTTCGCGCCCCTTCCACCACATGCGCGTTTGTCATCACGTAGCCGCTCGGATCGACGATGACTCCGGAACCGATCGCACGCTGTCGCGCGATGAAGGCGGTCTCGGTTCGGGAACTGTCTTCTAATGGGCCGTAACCGGTTACCAGAATCTGCACCACGCCCTGCGACACCTTGTCAGCCAAGCCTACGAGCGCGCTGTTCAACTGGACCAGGGAATCCGGCGTCCGCATTTGCGGTGCTTTCTCGCCTCGACTCTCCGCGGGAGCGCTTGCTTGGGGAACTGGCGACCGGTCTCGATCCTGCGCCACGCATGTTGCAAACAAAAGAGTTGCCATCAACAACGTAGCAACCGAATGCGCTACCCACCGGCTTCCGGGGAGCTTGCTCCGCATGATGTTCTCCCTCACAAGCCCGCTCAAGATGCGATTGGGATTGAAGACGTATTGTGCCAGAAGTCTCCGATGCTCCGGAAACAGGCGCGGGGCGCGCTTCTTGGACAGGGGTCACTGGGTAATCTGCTGGCGGGGAACCTAGTTGCTACCGTTAACTAACGAGTGATCAGGCTTTTATCAGAGGTGTCAAACGTGATATAACCGCCCATATAGCAGACGTTTCTGCTCCCTCAGGCAAAATGTGGTAGCGCGCGCCCGTGCCTTTAAGCGAGGCCGCAACGGAGGAGGGATTGTGTCCGAAGCGCGGACCGGTAAAAGATTTCCGCTAGAACTGCCGATCAAGATTCACAAAGAAAACACCTCTGGCGAAGCCAGCGGTATGACCGGAAACCTGAGTGCGGCTGGCGTGTACATTCGCGCCGACGCTTCGCTCGAGATGGGCTCTCCCGTTGAGTTTGAGATCACCCTCCCCCCAGAAGTGACCGGTGGCAAAGAAAACGTAGTCATCCAGTGTCGCGGACGGGTTGTCCGCACCGACGAGTCCAGCGCCGATCCTGACGGGACCCGTGGGGTGGCTTGCGTGATCGACTCGTACGAATTCGTACGCAACTCTTAACCTCGGAGCGGTCTCAGATGCTCAAGCTAATTCTGGCCGATAATCAGGCTATTTTCCGCGCGGGGATCGCCAAGGTTCTGGCGGTCGAAGACGAGATGCGCATCGTGGCACAGGCGCAAACTCCCGAGCAGATGTTCATGGCGCTCGATAAGTTCCGGGCGGCCGTGCTCATCGTCGCGGGCGGATTTCAATCCGACTTCAACGCCGTTGTGCAGGGTGCTACCAAGAACAAGACCCGCATCGTGGTGCTCGCCGACACCGGTGAGAGCGCGCAACGCTACATGACCAACGGCGCTCATGGCGTCGTGTACCGCAACGTCACCAGCCCCGCGCTGGTGGATTGCGTCCGCAAGGTCGCGCGCGGGGAAAACTGGGTGCAGGATGTCGCCGTGCCCAGCGAGTTGACCGAGAACGATATGGTCGGACTGCGCGTGCGCGATCGCCTGACCGCGAAAGAATTGCGCATCGTCGCCCTGATCGTGCAAGGCTACAAGAACAAGGAAATCGCGTCACAACTCGGCACGACCGAGCAGGTCATTAAGAATTACCTGCGCAACGTGTACGACAAGATCGGCGTATCGGACCGACTGGAACTAGCGCTGTTCACCATTCACCACCGGATTTTGAACGAAGCCGCGGCCGCAACCGCAGCCACCAATCAACCACAGGCTGGCGCGGGCGTTGTCACGCCTTAATCCCACTCAGCACAAAAATCAAGGCTGCCTCCACGGCAGCCTTTTTGTTTTGCATAAGAATCAAGCCTTCGTGACTTTCCTGAACTCAGTTTGAAGTAGTCGCAGGCGCCGGATTAGCAGGTGTCGCCGCCGGCTTTTTCCTTCGACTCGGCTTTGCTGCAGGCTTTTCAGTCACCGCCTTCATCTCGATCGACTGCACCGACGGTTCGAGGTCCTTCAAGCCTTTCTCATCCGGACTCACCAGCATGAATTGCAGCAGCACTGAGCCCTGCGTGGTCACGTACTGCTCGACGTGTTGCACTGCACCCTCGATGCTCTGGTTCAATCCGATGGTCCAGAACTTGTTGCCGTTGATCGTCACTTCTGTCGGGTCACCCTGGTACTCGACCGCCATCTTTCTTTCGAGGGCCGTGCGCTTGGAATAAATGAGATATTGCTCTCCTTCGTTTGGCGCGGTTGTCTTGAGCAGGCGCGTGGCGACGATTTGCAGCGACTTACGTTGCGCGCTTTTCTTCATGGGGGCATTCTCGGTCATCACCAGCAGAACATGATTGGCCTGAGCGGCCTGCATGAGCGCAGCCTCCCGGGCATTCACCGGCGGCGCCACCGGGTTCTTCGACGGTACAACAACCCAACCGGGCGGCACTTTGAGCGAGAACCCGTACGTCGTGTTCGTATACGTGTCGTTAGCGAGTGATCCGCCATTTGCTGCCAAGCCCGTGGGCGTCATTTTCGACGGGTCGACACTGCCCGTGCCCGGCGCGGGCGCCCGTTGCGCGGGCGGCGTTGGAGCGGGTGCGGTCTGGCAGAAGGCGCCGAGGCTGGACGCGAGAACGAGAATTGTCGCAAGGCTTGCGAACCACTTGAAGGACAATGTCATGGCTTGATTTTCCGAGCGTAGCATTTTACCGATGAGACAAACAATCGCGTTGACGGTGCCTGTATTCCAAGATGCGCGCCCCAGCGCAGTTCCGGAGTTGACTACTATCGCCATAGTGATTGACCGCCTAGGAGTTACCCCGATTGACGGCGCGAAAATAAGCATGAGAAATTCCCATCCAATTTCCTCCGATGCGCAATTAGAGTCGCAAGCGGCTGTGCCGGGGGAGAGGTCTCGGGTCGTAGCCGTCGCGCTGTCGACTCGCCAACGATATTTAGTTCTTCAGGTCAGCCCTGCATGGGCTCCGTCCTGAGGGGGTCGGAGCGCCGGATGGAAGAAGTCAAAGATAAAGTCTACCGTCAAGAGACGGTACGGCTTGACGGTAAGCTGTTCTACAACTGCTCTTTCGAAGATTGCCTGCTCTGCTATGGCGGCGGACGTTGCGAATGGGAAAATACCAAGTTCGCCAATTGCCACGTGGTGCTCGACGGTCCCGCCAACAACACCGTGCAGGTTTTGCAGGGCTTTGGCTTCCACGTGATCCTGCCCAACTTGGTGTAGTTTCTCGCCCAGGCTCACTTTTCCGGCTCATAGTCGTGTTCGGCGGTTGACGTCCCCGCCAAAATCGCATACGCTTCGACCAATCCCCGACCATCCCCGGGGGTCTCAGCCGTTCCGCGCATATCAACCTCCTCTGTGTCGCTGGAACTGCAAGTTGTATCCACAAGGAGACCTACCATGGCTGGAAAATCCCTGCTTTTAACCCTGGTTCTTTGCGCTTCGGTGGTCGGGGCACGCGCGGCCTCGAGGGACGAGATCGTGCCCGCCGGAACGCTGCTCCATTGCACGATGGACGAGCAGAACTTCTCCTCCAAGACCGCACAGGTCGGCGACCCCGTGCTGTGCCATCTGGGACCCATCTCGGCTTTCGGACATTCCCTGTTTCCGCGCGGCGCGATGCTGAGCGGACACCTTCAGGAATACAAAGATCCCGGTCACTTCGTGGGCAAGGGATGGCTGCAACTGGAATTCGACCGCATCATTCTTCCTGGAGCGGACGTTCTGCCGTTGGCCGCGAAGATTGTTACCGCCCCTCACCTGAAAACCGATCGCGATGGCAAGATTCGCGGCGGCGGTCATCCCACACGCGACACGGTCGAGTGGATGATCCCAGTGATGTGGCCGATCAAGATACTGAACCTTCCGCGGCGCGGACCGTATCCCGCACTGAAAGGCGAGTCTCGGTTGACCCTTCGCTTGATGGAAGACGTCGTGGTGCCGGCCACGGTGCCTCTGCGCGCTGCTGCTGTGCCCTCGCCACCGTGGACGCGTCCGACGCAATACATTCCGTCGCCTTATGGATTGCTGCGGCCCGCATCATACGTAAATCGTGCGACGGCGACGCAGTCTTCATCGCCGGAGGTCGTGTCGCCGAATTCGACGGGCTACGTCGAACAGATGGAAGCGGTGCCGGCCGAGCGCTCTCCGGATGAAATGGCGCCGAGTGCGCGACCCTCGGCGGCCGCGAACGGACGGACGACCATGGTGATCCTCAAAGGCGGCTCCGCGTTTTTGTCGCGCGAGTATTGGGTGCAGGGTGGACAGCTCGAGTGCGTCTCGGAAAGCGGAGAGCACAAGACGTTCGCGCTTGACAGCGTGGATCTCGCCCAGACGCTTCGGTTGAACCGCGAACGGAATGTGGAGTTCGTGCTGCACTCGAAGAGCGGGGTATTGGAACAGTAGGGTTAGCGGTGGGTGGGCGGGCGAGAGGGCCCGCCCGACTGCCGGCGGGACGCCGGGAAGCCTAAGCCGTTCTGACACGCCGACGCTGCTTTCGGACGCGTAGCTATCTTTCGCTATGAGCTAAGTTATTGAAAGTACATGGATGGCTGGTAAGTTGTTGAAAAACACCCAGCGGACATCGCGTAGAATGCCCGTTAGTGGCGTTTCCAAGGCCGTAGAGCGACGGCAATGGCCGGGGTGGGGTAAAGGGGGTCATCCAGCGCCCCAGGGAGACTTGTAGGTCATCCTGACGCGAAAAGTTAGCAAGCAGCTAATCTAGCCGGGCTGCTGGCGGGTGTGCTCCGGGCCAAAACACCAAAACGCAGAGTGCGCAGAGAAAAGCCGCAGAAAGCTCAGAGAGAATCGTGAGGTAACGATTTTTTCTGCGAACTCTGCGGCCGTTCTCTGCGTACTCTGCGTTTTAAGGTTCTACAGCGTTACAGTTTTTCTCCCACCGACTTCCCTTGCGAGAACAGATACAAGTAGTCCGGACCGCCGGACTTTGAATCTGTACCCGACATGTTGAATCCTCCGAAGGGATGCGCGCCCGCGATCGCGCCCGTGCACTTGCGGTTGATGTAGAGGTTGCCGACGTGGAAATCACGGAAGGCACGCTCGATTTTGTCGCGCGACTTCGTGTACACAGCGCCCGTCAATCCAAATTCTGTGTCATTGGCGATTTCGAGCGCGTGCTCGAAATTCTTCGCTTTGATCACCGCCAGCACCGGCCCAAAGATTTCTTCCTGCTCGAGTTTGGACTTGGGCGGAATGTCAGCGAAGACGGTTGGCTGCAGGAAGTATCCCTCGCCTGCGTTGGCCGCGCGGCCGCCGCCGGTGAGCAATCGTCCGTCACGCTTGCCGGCTTCGATGTATTCCATGATCGTCTTCATCGAGCCTTCGTTGATGACCGCTCCCATGTTGAAGTTCTCGGCCGGATCGCCGATGGTGAACTTCTCCACGCGCGCTTTCAGCATGTCGAGGAACTTGTCATAGACGCGCTCATCCACAATCGCTCGCGAGCACGCGGAGCACTTCTGCCCCTGGAATCCGAACGCAGCCTGTGCGACGCCTTCGACGGCAACATCGAGATCGGTGTCGGCGTCGACGATGATGGCGTCCTTGCCGCCCATCTCGAGGATGGTGCGCTTGATCCAGATCTGGCCCGGCGCCTGGGTAGCCGCGCTCTTGTTTATGTGCAGGCCAACTTCGCGCGAACCCGTGAACGCGATGTAGCGCGTCTTCGGATGCGACACGACCGCGTCGCCGAAGCTGCCGCCTGCCCCTGGGCAGAAGTTCACGACGCCTTCGGGGATTCCGGCTTCTTCGAGAAGTTCAATGAACTTCGCCGCGATGGTGGGCGAATCGCTCGAGGGCTTGAGAATGACGGTGTTGCCGCACACGATCGACGCCAGTGTCATGCCGGCCATGATGGCGCAGGGGAAATTCCACGGCGGGATCACCGCGCCCACGCCGAGCGGGATGTAGAACAGGTGGTCGCGCTCGCCGGGCAATTGCACGACCGGCTCGGCCTTGGAGAGGCGCAGCGCTTCGCGCGCGTAGAGCTCACAGAAGTCGATGGTCTCAGCGATGTCGCCGTCGGCCTCTGCCCAGTTCTTGCTGACTTCGAACACCAACCATGCCATGAATTCGTACTTGCGTTCGCGCAGAAGGTCGGCGACGCGGAACAGCAGGCTGGCACGCTCCTCGAAGGACGACTGCCGCCAGGATTCAAATGCCTTCAGCGCAGCGGCCATCGCAGGCTCAACGTGTTCCTTGCCCGCCTTCTGATGGATGCCGACAATCTGCGACGGCTTGGCTGGATTGAGCGACTTGATCTTTTCGGCGGTCTTGACGTGTTTGCCGCCGATGATGAGGTCGTACTCGCGGCCCAGCTGGCCGCGCACCTTCTCGATAGCGGCGCGCATCTTCCGGGCGTTTTCTTCGCGGCTGAAATCAACGGGTGGCTCGTTACGGAACGGGCCTTCGTGCAAACGGACTTGCAGGCGCGGGGGAGCTTCCATGGTTGCCATAAATGCACCTCGAGGGGATTTTCGAAAATGAGGACGAACTGAAAGTGTACGGCCAATTGTAGCACCGGGCCGCGTTTTCAGCGGACCTGCGCGTCCACTAACGGTTCCAGTCGCGCCGTGAAATGACGTAAGAACGGCGCTTCATGCGCGAGCCTCAGGCCCTGGATATTCTCCCGGTTCTTCCACACTTCAAGGATGACTTCGACCACGTAGTCGATGTGACTTTGGGTGTAGACGCGGCGTGGGATCGCGAGACGCACCAGATCCATCTTGGCGGCGGCCCCGAACATCAGCGTGCCGATCTCGACGGAGCGGATGCCCCCCTCGAGGTAGAGTTCCGTGGCTAGCGCGACTCCGGGGAATTGGTCCTGTGTGATGTGCGGAAGAAAGGCGCGCGCATCGAGGTAAACAGCGTGGCCGCCGGGCGGCTGCACGATGGGAACGCCCTGCTCAGCGATGTGATTTCCGAGATAGGCCGTCGAACTGATTCGATAGCGCAAATAGTCTTCGTGCAAAGCCTCCTGCAGTCCGATGGCGATGGCTTCGAGATCGCGTCCCGCGAGGCCGCCGTACGTCGGATAACCCTCGGTGAGGATGAGCAGATCTTTTTCTTTCTGCGCGAGCGAGTCATCGTTTGTGCACAGGAAGCCGCCGATGTTGGCCATCCCGTCTTTCTTCGCCGACATGGTGCAGCCATCGCCGTAGCTGAACATCTCCTGCGCGATCTGCTTGGGAGTTTTCGATTCGTATCCCGGCTCGCGCAGCTTTATGAAGTAGGCGTTCTCGGCAAAGCGGCAGGCATCGAAGTAGAGCGGGATGCCGTGCTTGCGGCAAATCTTGTGCACGGCGCGCACGTTTTCCATAGATACCGGTTGCCCGCCGCCAGAATTATTGGTGACCGTCAGCATGACAAGCGGAACACGTTCGCGGCCCACGTTGGTGATTAGCGTGTCGAGTTCTTCCATGTCCATGTTGCCTTTGAAGGGATGTCTGAGGCTGGGCTGACGGCCCTCGGGGATGACGAGGTCCACGGCCTCGGCGCCTACGAACTCGACGTTGGCGCGCGTGGTATCGAAATGAGTGTTGTTCGGAACAATGTCGCCCTTCTTGCAGGCAACGCCGAACAGAATGCGTTCTGCGGCCCGGCCCTGATGCGTGGGAATCACGTGACGGAAGCCGAAGATGTCCTGGATCGAATCGCGGAAGTGATCGAAGCTCCGGCCGCCCGCGTAGCTCTCGTCGCCTTCCATGATGCCGGCCCACTGATGCGTCGACATGGCGCCCGTGCCGGAATCGGTGAGCAGATCGATGAGCACGTCGTCAGCGGGCAGCAGGAACAAGTTGTAACAGGCCGCGCGCAGCAGCTCCTCCCGCTGCTTGCGGGTGGTCCAGGTGATCGGCTCGACGCTCTTGATGCGGAAGGGTTCGATGATGGTTTTGACGGGCATGGCGGCTCCCGTCTATCAGGAGACCGCAGATCGGGCGGGTAGTCAGTGACCGGGGTCACGGCGGTTTCTATAGCGCCGGCGTCCCGCCGGCAGTCGCGAGGGAGTCTCGCCCTCGCTGGCAAGGCGTTCGCAACCTGAAGGATGTGCACGAACTACAGGGGCAGGCGGGACGCCTGTTCCGACTGCCGGCAAGATGCCGGCGCTTCGCGGGTGGGGAGGTTGCGTCCCCAGCCCGCATGGACGGGCGAGACGCCCGTCCCTCCATCGACAAAGCAACAAACTATGGGACCTTGACCGATTCGCGCCGCTCGGCCGGGGCTTTCACCGCGGCCGTGCGTTCCAACTTGTCCCAGGCGAACTTCTGGCCTTCGGCGGCGCGCTTCAGCGTTTTCAGCAACACGATGGAGAACAGTTGCCGGTAGGCGAAGCGCTGCAGCCAGACCTGGCTAAGCAACCAGCTGTCTTCCTTGGTTTCCGGACGCCGGCGTTCGAGCGCAAAGGCAATCGCCGATGCGAAGAAGTCGATGATCAGGAACGCCAGGAAAAACACGACAAGCTTCTGGAAACTCGCCGGGTCGGTCGATTCCGGGTGGAAGTATTTCTGTACGAAGTACCAGCCCACGCCGACGATGAACATGATGTCGATGAACGGCGATACCAGAGGCAACAAAATCTGGAACACGAGTATGTTGGGGAGTGCGATCCAGCCCAGCACGCCTTTGCGGGCGAAGACGGCGCGGTGCTTGTAGATCGCCTGCAGAATTCCGAACGACCAGCGGAAGCGCTGGCGCATCAGGCCATTCGCGTTGGTCGGAGCTTCGGTGTAGGCGAGTGCCTGGTCTTCGTACTCGACGCGATAGCCACGGCGCAACAGAGCCATCGTGAGATCGGCGTCTTCGGCCACGGTGTCGACGTGGAAGCCTCCAGCCTCGCGCACAGCAGAAACCCGCCATGCTCCAATCGCCCCCGGCACGACACTGACCGCGCCCATGGTATCGAGCGCTCGCCGCTCGAAGTTCTGACTGGTGATGTATTCGAGCGCCTGCCAGCGCGTCCAGAGATTGACGCGGTTTCCGACCTTCGCGTTTCCGGCAATGGCGCCGACTTTCGGATTGAGGAAGTGCGGCACGAGATGCGAAACGGCATCGTGGGCGATGATCGTGTCGGCGTCGATGCCGACGAAGATCTCTTCATCTGTCAGATGCTCGAGGCCGTAGTTGAGCGCTTCAGCCTTTCCTGCGTTGGCCTTGGTGAGGATGAGCACCCGGCCTTCCGCTTCTTCCTGCGCAAAGGCGCGACGGGCAACTTCGAGCGTGCGATCTTTGGAGCCGTCGTCGATGACGATGACGTGCAGGTTGGGATAGTCGGAGTCGAGCGCGGCGCGCACCGTGCGCTCAATGACTTTCTCTTCGTTATAGGCAGGGATGAGCAACGCGACTTTCGGCTTGAATGCTGCACTCTGCGCAGGCGTGCCGATAGCGGGCGAGCGCACGCGGTCATACACCGCCAGCGCACCAATCAGCAGGAGGCGCGAGGTCATCAGCAAGTCGCCCAGGAAGAAGACCCAGGTGATCGACTTCATGCCGGCGCCCCACAGCCAGAAACCAACCCAGTTCAGCCATGCGGCCCAGCGCTCGTTGTTGGGGATGGGCGGCATGACGTCGGCCTTCGTCTTGCCTAACAACTGATAGACGGGAACGATTTCGTATCCGCGGGCGCGCAGGCCTTCGATGATCATGGGCAGCGCACGCACGGTTTCGCGGCGATCACCGCCACCATCGTGCAGAAGAATGATGTTTCCGCATAGCTGGTCGTTCACGTTGCAGGGCGGCAGGTCTTTCATGACGGCTGCGGTGATCTGCTCGGCGCTGCGATGAGGGTTCTCGCGCCAGTCGTTCGGATCGATGCGGTTGCCGATAGTGACGTAACCCAGATCCTGCGTGGTCTCCAGGGGACGCACCTGGTCGGCAGTGTCTGGTTCCTGATCGATCGAATAGGGCGGACGGAACAGTATCGTGCGCATTCCCAGGCGGCTCGCGAAGAGATTCTCGGTCAGGTTGAGCTCGAGCCTCATGTGGCTTCTCGAGATTTCGCTGATGTTGGGATGCGTGAAGGTGTGGTTGCCGATCTCGTGGCCTTCGTTGTAAATGCGCCGAGTGAGCGCGGAATTGTTTTCGGCCTGCAGGCCGATTACGAAGAATGTCGCCGGCGCGTGTTCGCGCTTCAACACGTCGAGAATCTTCGGCGTCCATTCGGAATCAGGGCCGTCGTCGAACGTGATCGCGACTTGTTTCGGTGTCGCTCCGTAGCGCGCGATGCGGTAAGGCTCGGGCAAATCCTGAAACACCTGATCAGTGATGAGCCCCGTGGCGGGATCGACCGTGATGTCTCGCTTGCCGTCAGCGGGGCGCGCTTCGATGCGCAGAATTTCGCCTTGGCCCTCCATGTCGACGTCCTGGCCGGGCGGAACGTCTTTCAGCTTCTCGGTCGCCGAGCTATCGTTGGGAAGATCCCATATCTTCCACAAAGAGCGGTCTTCCGAACCGAGACGCCATAGCGCGAACGTCTTAATGCCAAGGGTGCGCGCCGCCCGCATCTCATTCAGCGCCGTCACGGCGTCGAGGAACCACACGTCGTGACGAAGGTTGTTGTCATCCATGTAGCTGAAGTGAGGATTGAGGCTGTCGTAATCGAAGTCGACGTCTTCGTCGGAATCGCGCGCCGAAATCCAGGCTTCCTGCACAGTAACGTTGGTGTTCTTCAGGTTGGGTGGGGGATTCTTCTTCGGCTTCTGCACCCAATCGTAGCCATAGTTGCCGATGGCGCACATTAGCTTGTCGAGCGGGATCTTCTGCTTGGCGATTTCGAGATTCTTGGTGAACCAATCCTGCGACGCGACTGGGCCGGCCTCGTTCTCAGACTCGTGCTCGTCGTAGTCCATCAAGACGACGCCATCGGTTCGCGCCGCGATCGTCGCGTAGTCGAAATCTTTGTCGCGCGCGGGCACACTGACGTACAGCTTCATGCCCTTGGCATGCAAATCCTGGGAGAGTTCGCCCAGTAGCGCGAGATAGCCGGGCTGCGCACTCTTGGCGAAATCCTCGAAGTCGACCATCAGGCCGCGATACTTGTCGGAGGCGAGGAAAGCATCGATCTGCTTGCGGAATGAGGCGCGCGCCTCGGGATTCATCAAGAAGGTGGCGATCTCCGGCTTCCACTCCGTCTCGTCAAAGTTATTCACGAGCGGGAAAACTTCCACGCCGGTGTCTTCCGACTTGAGGAAGGGCATGACTTCGTCGTCGACGCTGCGGACCTTTCCGTTCTGAACGACATTGAAGTACTTGTAGCTCTGCTGATCGAGGCCTTGCACATTTCCGTCGGGGCCGAGCACGTGCAGCCACTCCGGATAGAGCAAGTCGATCTGGCGGGCATATTCCTTGAGCGAGGAGAAACTAGCGGCATCCCACTGCACATAGAAGGCGGCGCGGATGCCTTCATCGGCGTTCAGCGTGACCTGCGAAGGAGGCTTCTTACTCTTGCGACGGCGCAGAGCAATTTGGCGGCGGCGTTCTTTCTCTTTCTCCTTCTCTTTCTCTTTGATCGCGTGAATGGGACGCTTCTGTGCGGGAAGGAACAAACCGGGCAACTGCTCGTCGCGGATGGCGGTATAGATAAAGAAGACAACCAGCAGGGTGATGGTTACGCCCAGTACATCGAACAGCCGCCGCAGCACTCTCCAGCGGAGTTGCCGAGGATCATAAAAAACCGGTTTCGCCATGATTTCCCATCAATCGTATGATGCGGGCGCAGCAGGGTCAAACGATGTTCTGGTCGTTTTTGTAGGTCGTACACAATGTCCGATCCATTCTGGATTCAAAACAGGCTATATTCTTAGCGTGCGCGAACTTGTGCGCCAAAACCTTCGCTTCTTTGGATTGGGGACGGCCGCGGCGATTCTGGCGCGGCTCCTGTTCGTAGTTTTCGTTCCTAAAATCACCGCCGACTCGACCATCTACGCCGACATCGCCAAAAACTGGTTGCTCTACGGAACCTACGCGCGCACGTACGACGTGGGCATCCTTCATCCGACCTACGCACGTCTGCCGGGATATCCGGCATTTCTGGCTTTTGTGTTTACGGTCTTCGGACTCGACAACTTCAGGGCCGTGCTGGCGATTCAGGTTGTGGTGGATGTGGCGACATGCTTCGTCGTCGCGGACCTGGCGCGGCGGTGCATTTCCGATGGCGCAGCAAAAGCGGCATTTCTCCTGACGGCCTTGTGCCCGTTCCTGGCGCAGTATTCCGCCGCTGCGCTGACTGAGACGCTGGAGATCTTCTTCACCGCACTCGCGCTGGATTACGCAGTCATCGGACTCGAGGGATTGCCGACGCGAAATTTGCGGCCCTGGGCGTGGTGCGGTGCGTGTGTAGCGGCATGCACCCTGTTGAGGCCGGACGGCGGATTGCTTCTGGCGGCGATTGGGGCGTACCTGGGAATTTTGTTGATCGGGGCATTCCGATCGAGAAATTCCGCAATGCCGATCGTGCGCGCGGGACTGACCGTGGCAGCGTGTGCCCTTGCGCCGCTGGTGGTATGGGGCGTGCGCAATGTGCAAACCATGCATCGCGCGGAATTTCTGGCGCCGCGCTACGCGAACGAAATCGACGAGTTTGTTCCTCTCGGATTCAATCGTTGGGTAAACACCTGGATCGCCGACTACACGTCCACGGAAGAAATCTACTGGAACGTGCCGGGAGACAAGGTCGACGTCAACAGCCTGCCGGCGCGCGCGTTCGACACGCCTGAGCAGCGCGAAGCGACGGTGGCACTGTTCGACGAGTACAACGAAGCGTTGAACATCAACGAGTCCCTCGACCAGAAATTTGCGCAACTCGCGGAGCAGCGCATTCGCGCGCATCCACTGCGCTACTACGTCGTGCTCCCCGCACTCAAGATTGCCGACATGTGGCTACGTCCACGCACGGAGTTGCTTCCGCCCGACAGCCGATGGTTCGAATTCGACGATGACACGAAGTGGATCGTGCTCGCAGTCGGACTAGGCGTTATCAACCTGCTTTACATTCTGGGTGCGGTTGCAGGCCTGGTGCGCGGCGGTCCAATCGCGTGGATTGGGTTGCCGCTGACTTACGTCGTGTTGCGATCGCTGCTGCTCGGAACCCTGGGAAATCCAGAAGCCCGCTACACGCTGGAGTGCTATCCGTGCATCATTCTGATGGCGGCAGCGCTATGGTTCAAGCCTCGCCCATCATTCGTTGACTTGCAGTCACCCTGATGTCGAACAACACAAGTCTGTCTAGTCGTTTCGGCTTGATTGCTTCCATGACTTGCGGGCAAAATATGCGCCAACGATCCTGAGCAACCGTTTCCCACCCACCCGAACTGCGCCAGTGCGGTTGTTGGCAGATCCGCTCTTGAGGGAGAGCACATGCGAAATCAACGACGTGGAGTTCTGGTTTGCACTCTGCTGGTGATGGGTTCCTGTTTGCTGTGGGGACAAGCCACGACATCCTTGCACGGCACGATCTACGACACGAACGGCGCCGTCCTGCCGGGGGCAAGCGTTACCATCACGGATCCCCAGACCGGATTCACGCGAACCGTTCAAAGCGAAAGCGATGGAACCTACCAGTTCCTTCAGTTGCATCCCACGGTGTACGTGGTGGAGGTCGGCGCCACTGGCTTCGCCAAACTGAAGCGCGAGGATGTGCGCCTGCAGGTGAACACGCCCGCGACCATGAACTTCACGATGCAGGTCTCCGCGACGAAAGTGGAGATTGAGGTCACGACCGAGGCGCCGCTGGTCAACACGCAGGATGCCAGCATCGGGAACGCGTTTACGCCGCGCCAGCTTGTGGACTTGCCGGCGGAAGGGCGCGATCCGGTTGCGATTTTGAGCCTGCAGCCTGGTGTGACATACATCGGCAACCAGGTGGATCAGTCGAATGACAGCCGCGGCGGTGCGGTCGCAGGAGCGCGCAGCGACCAGACGAATATCACATGGGATGGACTGGACAACAACGATCAGCTTACAGGGAACGCGTTTTCAGGGGCGCTGCGTTCGACACTCGATTCGTTGCAGGAGTTTCGCGTCACAACCAACAGCGGAAATTCGGATGAAGGGCGTTCGTCCGGGGCTCAAGTATCTCTGGTTACCAAAAGCGGCACCAACAGTTTTCATGGAAGCCTTTATGAGTACAACCGCAACAGCATCGGCGAAGCGAATGAGTGGTTCAACAAGGCGGCGCAGATCTTCTCGGGGGAGCCAAATCGTCCGCCACAGCTAATCCGCAATACGTTTGGTGCGTCCATCGGCGGGCCGATTGTTAAGGATCGGTTTTTCTTTTTCGCAGCGTATGAGGGGCAGAGGACGCACGAGACCACACCGGTAGTGCAGGTCATCCCGAGTACTGCGTTTCGGCACGGCATTATCCAGTATCTCTGCACAAACGACGGATCGGATCCGATGTGCGTCCCCAACACGCCGAACGCTAGCAACCCGTTCACGATTATCGGCTCCCCGTCTGACTCGCAGTTGCTCGTGCAGCTCACACCCGCGCAATTCGCGAACATGGATCCGAATTGCACGACGACTTGTCCCCTGGGAAACGGCGTGCATCCGCTGGTGGCGAATGTCAACGGTGCGAACCCTGATGCCCTGTTTGAGCATTACCCGACGCCGAACACGCTGGTCGGCGGGGGGGATCTTTTCAATACGCAGGGTTTCACTTTTCCGGCGCCAGATCCCGAAAAGCACGACACCTACATCGTAAAGCTGGACTACAACATTACGGCGAACGGGAATCACAAGCTGTTCGTGCGCGGCAACCTGCAGAATGACCATCACAATTTGGCAGCTCAATTTCCCGATTTGCCCCCGAACGACATCGACACCGACAATTCAAAAGGAATTGCCGTAGGTTACACCGCCTTGTTGCGCAACAACTTGATCAATAATTTCCGCTGGCAGTTTGTGAGACAAGGCTTGGGAATCGCGGGGGCAAACTCTCAGGACTACGTTCACTTCCGCGGTATCACTGACATTTCCGGTCTCCGATATCAGTCCACATTTACCAATGTTCCCGTCTACAACTTCGTCGACGATCTCTCCTGGACTAAGGGTAAGCACACGCTGCAATTTGGGGGCAACCTCCGGCTGATTCGCAACAACCGTGCGGGGAACACCAGCAACGTCACGACCGGATCCACAGATCCCTTCAGCCTGATACCTTCGGGCATCGCCGGCAGCGGCAGCAGTCTCGACCCGGATTCGTTCACGTTCAACGGGGCTCCCTACCCGCTCGTCGATGCGAATTTTGCCGAGTCTTACGATTTTGCGGCGACCCAACTAGCCGGACTCGTGACCATAGTCAACAAGACTTTCAATCAGGACAAAAATGGCAATGTTTTCGCGCCCGGCGCCTTGATCACACGCAATTTCAAATCGTGGGAAGCGGAATGGTATCTGCAGGATTCCTGGCGGGTGACGCCAAACCTCGTGGTGACAGCTGGACTTCGTTATTCGCTCCTGCAGCCGCCCTATGAAGCGAACGGAAATCAGGCCACTACCAACATCAGCATCGGGCAGATGTTTAAAGATCGCGCGCGCGCCATGGAGACGGGGACGCCGTACCAGATTCCCGACATCCAGTTCGTGCTCTCGGGCCAGGCCAATGGCAAGCGACCTTACTGGAACTGGGACTATAAGAACCTCGCGCCACGCCTTGCCTTCGCGTACTCGCCGCATGCCGGCGGTGGATGGCTGCGTGGTTTGTTTGGCGAGGCTGGGAAGAGTTCGATTCGCGCTGGATACGGGCTCTACTACGATCACTTCGGCCAGGGCATCGTAAACACCTTCGACCGCAACGGTTCGTTCGGGTTGTCGACGCTGGAGACAAATCCGTACGGCATTCAGGATCCGGACTGCTCGGCCCGATTCAGCGGCCTGTTCTCTATCCCCGATGGCACGTTCTGCGGACAGAATCTTGCCGGCGCAGCGCCGGGGCACTTCCCTGTGACACCGCCATCGGGCGTGGATCAACCCGGAGGCTTCGCGATCTACTGGGGTATGGACGACAAGCTGAAGACTCCGTACTCGCACGTCGTGGATTTCTCGTTCACGCGAGAACTGGGCCACAACTTTTCGATCGAAGCGTCGTATGTCGGCCGCTTCGGACGGCACCTGCTGCAAGAGACCGACCTGGCAATGCCGGAAAACATCCGCGACCCGCAGTCGGGCATGGACTATTTCACGGCAGCCACCATGCTTTCGAAGATGGCCTATGCTGGAGTCGATCCGAGCGACCCGACCATTGCACCGATTCCCTTCTGGGAGAATCTGTTCCCGGTCCCAGCGGGCTCGACCCAGACGGCAACGCAACAAATCTACGGGCAATTCTGGAACAACATCTACCCGCCGAACTACGGCAACGAGATCGTCGCGCTGCAGTTCATCGATACCACGTGTGATCCGCTGTGCGCGCAACTTCCGGGGCAGACGGCGCCCACCCCCTACAACTTCTTCCTGCCGCAGTTCTCTTCCTTGTGGGGATGGCGTTCGGCGGGCAACAGCTCGTACAACGCGCTGAACCTGAGCCTGCGGCACGCTTTCAGCTACGGCGTGCAGTTCGATGTGAACTACACGTATTCAAAATCGATCGACGTGGGCTCGAATGCGGAGCGCATCAACCTGTTCGACTCGATCGGCAGCAACGTTGGCGGTTTCTCGAGCCAGGTAATCAATGCATGGGACCCCAACGCGCTGCGCGGGCCTTCCGACTACGACATGACCCATCAGATCAACGCGAACTGGATAGTCGAGTTGCCGATCGGACGAGGCAAGCGCTTCGGATCTGGCATGGGGCGGGTGACGGACGCCATTCTCGGCGGGTGGAGTTTTAACGGCCTCTATCACTGGACCACGGGATTGCCGTTCAGCATTTTCCCGGGAGGATGGTCCACGAACTATGACCTGACCGGAGAGGCAATCCGCACCGGCAATCCTGGAAAAGTCGGCGTGTATCGCGACGCCTCCGGCAATCCGAACATGTTCCGCGACGTGAACACAGCCGTGAATGCGTTTCGCCATCCGTACCCGGGAGAGAGCGGCGAGCGCAATATTCTGCGCGGCCCGGGCTATTTCGGAATCGACGCCGGACTCGGCAAGGAGTGGTCGATCACCGAACAGCAAAAGGTGAAGTTTGCCTGGGAGGTGTTCAACGTCACGAATTCCGTCCGCTTCGATGCGGCAGATTCCTCCAACGGCTTCGACCTGAGTTCGTCAGGCTTCGGTGTTTATAGCTCAACCCTCACCAAGCCACGCGTGATGCAGTTCTCCCTGCGATACAGCTTCTAGCGAGAGCCCTGGGAGGCCGGCCAGGGTCGGCCTCCCAGATTTTCTTCACATCAATATCCCCCAAGAAGAGTAGGCCGCAACGGCGCCGACGACGAAATTGACGCCACGGAACCGATAACTCCCTCCAATTGCTCGCTGAAAATATCCGTCCGCAGCGCGTGACTTCAGGTCATTCGCAAGCCAGTTCATCCAGGTGTTCTCTTGCGTAACACTGCGGAAAACCGCTTGTGAACATTCGCTTTACAAGTTGGAGTCGCAGCGATTCTCCAAGTTTTCGGACAGCAGCCCGATGAAAATTGGAATTCCGGGGGCGGCGCAGGCCGAACAGGACGTGCGACCGTAGGGGCCTTGGTAGCGAATTTCTCTCGCTGCAGGAAAAGCGCGCCGGAGCGCCCTTAAATTATTACAAAGAAACACTTGTAAGTTGTCATTGTCTAGTTGCACAATAGCGCCCCATTAAGCGCCGATGGTCTCGGTCTCAATCGTCGCCAACAAGACAAGAATGGACATGGCGATTCACTTGCCATTGTGAATCCAAAGGAGATTTCCATGCGCTTCTCCCGGGTAGGGGTTTTGGGGCTACTGCTACTCTCACTTGCGTCTTTTACATGGAGTCAGACGGGCACTTCTTCCATCCGCGGCACTATCACCGACCCGCAGGGACGGGTGGTGTCGGGTGCCAACGTCACGTTGACGAACACAGCGACGAACGCAACGCGGACCACAAAGTCGACGGACGCCGGCATCTACGTATTCGACCTCTTGCCGCCCGGTGACTACAAAGTGGAGGCGGACGCGCGCGGGTTTAAGAAGCAATCCACCGCTGGGATTCACGCTCTCATTGGCAAGTCGACCGATATTCCGATTCAGATGGAAGTCGGCACAACTGGTGAAGTGGTCGAGGTGACGGCCTCATCCCAAGAAGTACTAGTCAACACCCAGGATGCCAGCCTGGGCAATAACTTCATCAACCAGCAGATCACCCAGTTGCCGCTGGAGGCGCGAAATCTTGTCGATCTTTTGAGCCTGCAGCCCGGTGCCACCCGCGAAGGCTACGTTACGGGCGCGCGCGCGGACCAGTCGAACGTTACCCTGGACGGCGTCGACATCAATAACGCCCAAACTGGAAACGCTGAGATTCCGCGAACCACCAATACCCTGGTCATTGGCCAACTCGACACGGATCGCGGCAACATTACCACTGGACCGGTACTTCGCCTGAACTCAGAAGGCGTGGAAGAGTTTCGCGTAACCACCGCAACTGCAAACGCAAACCAGGGACGTTCGTCCGGCTCTCAGGTGAATCTGGTGAGCAAATCGGGGACAAATTCCTTCCATGGTGCTGGTTACGAGCTTTACAGATCGCGCGGGTTCACTGCAAATGAATGGTTCAACAACCATTCAACCCCTCCAGTTGCACGCACACCTCTACAGCGAAATACTTTTGGAGGTGGAGTCGGTGGCCCAATCATTAAGAATCGAGTGTTCTTCTTCTACAGTTATGATGGACGTCATGACGCGTCGGGTCAGCCCGTTTCAACTTTTGTGCCGCTGGCCAGCCTGGGGCAGGGCACTATCAACTACAGATACTGCTTGGATGCAAATTGCACCAGCACCGCAAACTCGAGTCTGGACCGCGCACAAGTAGAAGCTGCTTACACTGCGGACCTTGCTGGTGACCCTGGGAATCATGGTCCGGGATTGAATCAGGCGGCGCTAGATGCCCTCGCCGCCGCCGCAGCCAAGTATCCTGCCAATGACCCTTCAAATACAGACGGTCTGAACGTTGGTGGGTTCCGTTTCAACTCTCCGACCCCAACCACATTAAATTCTCACGCTGCAAAGTTCGATTTCAATCTCACCTCGAAGCAAACGGCGTTCGCGCGACTGAATGTGATTTACGACCACCAGCAACTGCGTCAGTGGCTCAGCGACACCCCATCTCCCCTGGTTTGGAACCATCCGTGGGGCCTCGCCGCCGGCCACACCTGGACGATTGGGAACCGCTGGGTGAACAACTTCCGCTATGGTTACACGCGCCAGGCATTCACCGAAGGCGGAGACAGTTTCGGAAATGACATCGAGTTCCGTTTTGTGTTTCAACCGACCGGCGAAGCTCATGGGGTAAGCCGCGTTACACCAGTCCACAACATCACCGACGACATCTCGTACATTCGTGGCAATCACAATATTCAGTTTGGCGTGAATATTCGCAAGATCAGTAACAGCCGAGTGAGTTTTGCCAATGCCTACGATTTCGCCACGACCAATCCCTCGTTCTACGCGGGGGCGGGCGACCACGTCTCCAACGCGTTTCAAGACTATCTGATTGCGCAGAATCTGCCTGGCGGACGGAATGGGGAAAGCTTGGATTCGACCGCCGAAGTTCAGAATGCCGCCACCGCGATCATTGGTAACCTTTCAGAGTTCATCGCAGACTTTACGTTCGGCAAAAGCGGTTCACTTCTCGAAGCCGGAACTCCGACCACCCGCGACTTCGCAACCCAGGCTTACGATGGCTATGTTCAGGACTCATGGAAGGTCCGGCACAACCTCACCCTGACCCTGGGGTTGCGCTATAGCCTGGAACGCCCCGTTTACGAGACGCAAGGGTTCGAAGTGCAGCCGACCGTTCCCTTGGGAACGTACTTCGCGGAGCGGCTGGCCGCGGCGAACAGTGGAAAGAATTTTATCGACCCAGTTGTGATCAATCGCTCCGGCCCAGTTAACAACGGGAAACCGATGTATGACTGGCAGAAGCACAATTTCCAACCGCGTGTGGCTTTTGCATGGTCGCTCGATGCTGCGTCGAAATCCGTGTTGCGAGGCGGATTTGCTTTAACCAATGACTACTACGGCCAGGCTCTCGCCGTTGATTGGGATCTCAACAATACGCTTGGATTTACGTCCAACTACACAACTCCTGCTAACACTTACGATACCTACGTGAATGGTGGTTTTGCTCCACCATTCACCGGATTTGGCCAGGATGTGCGAGGACTTGCGCCTCCGGACAAGGTTCCGACGGGTGGACTGGTGTTCCCTCTACAACAAGATTCCGACTACGGCGAGCGCATCGAGCAGTCGGTCGACTCAAAATTGCGTGCGCCGAAAGAGTATGTATGGAATCTGACATTCGAGCGGCAATTACCGGCGAACTCGGTACTGACTATGTCGTATATCGGTCGCTCGGCGCGGCGCTTGCTGGCTCGTCGCGATGTGATGGCTTTTAACAATCTTCGCGATCCGCAGAGTGGCATGACTTGGTATCAGGCGGGGACCGCACTGGAGAAGCAACGTCAACTGGGAACGGACACCAGCGCCATCGCCCCAATTCCTTTCTTTGAGAACATGTTGCCCGCCAACTTTGTTGGGCTGGTCAACGACCCCAACTTCCTGGATGGAGGCTTTGATCCAACCTGGTCAAATACCCAGGCTTTCTATGCCTTCAACAGTCGGACACCGTCCAATCCCGTCGCGTTCTTTTCAGGCAACGACTGGACTGACACACAGGCGCTCGTTGACCAAACGCTTGACTTCTTCAAATTCCCTACATTGTTCATGCAACCCCAGTATGGCGCCTTGTCAGCCTGGACCACGGCCGGAAATTCCAACTATAACGCCCTGGCATTGTCTATCCGAACGCGCATGTCAAGCCTGACCTTGGATTTCAACTACACCTGGTCGCACTCGCTCGATGACTCTTCCGGTCTGCAGTCCGGAGGCGCATTCTCGACGGCACCCTTCATCGTGAACCCCATTAAGCAAGGCGACAACTACGCCAATTCCAGCTTTGACATTCGCCAGAACATCAATGTCAACGCGATCTGGCAATTGCCCTTCGGCAGGGGGAAAGCCCTGATGAGTTCCGCCCCTCGGGCGCTGGATGCAATCTTCGGTGGCTGGCAGTTGTCTGGCATCTATCGTTGGAATTCAGGTCTGCCTTCGTACTCACCTTTCGACGATGCACGCTGGGCAACCAACTGGAATGTGCAGGCGTATGTGACACCCATTCACCCGATTAGCAGTTGCGCAAATCGGCCCACCCACGGCGATCCGAAACTATTTGGCAACTGCGATGTCAATGCCATCTACCAGAACTTCAGAAACGCCTACCCCGGCGAAACTGGTCCTCGCAACTACCTCCGTCTGCCCGGCTATGTTGATCTGGATCTGGGTCTAGGAAAGAGCTGGAAGATGCCATGGAACGAAGGCCACCAGCTGCAATTGCGCTGGGACGTCTTCAACGTCACCAACACGCAGCATTTCGGCTCGATCGATTACGGCAGCCGCACCGGTAATGGGGTTGGACGTGATCCCGCCCTGCGACACCTCAGCGCACCGAGCGCTTGGTCGAACTTCATTCAGACCCAAGGCCAGCCGCGCATCATGCAGATCGGAGCGCGTTACTCGTTCTAGGGGTCGGCAACGTCACAATTTTCAGGGCGGATTTCGGTCCGCCCTTGTTTTTTGCTTTCGAGCACAGTCAGCCTTGGTGATCGCCTTCGTGGATCGCCACTCACCTCTGTCGGTCTCCGCTCCGACCTGTTCTGATTTTTACGTCGCGGGCCGGTTAACAATACACAGCTTACTGTCTTTATTATTGTCTATTTTTGTTTTGTCTAGGATGGTACTCGGACTCTTCCAGGCTCCGCCGCACATTAATGTGCCTCACAAACAGATTTTCATTGTTGATGTGCTGCATTCGTAAAAAATCTTTTTGATTTGTCACTAACTTCTTGTAAGTCGTCAACGTCTCACTGCAGAATACCGCGCCATGGCGCAGGTTTTTCGCCTTCCAAAACCCTGAGTCCGACGAAAACAAAAGGAATGAGCGACCTCTCGAGGAACGAGAGGCGCGGGAGCACATCAATGCGTTCAGCTTCGCGCTTTACCGCAGGTCTGATGTTTTTCTTGTTGGCATACATCTCCACGTTGTTCGCGCAATCCGGGACGACTTCGTTGCACGGCACCGTGACCGATCCCAGTTCGGCGACCGTGACCGGCGCAACCGTGACGCTGAGCAGTCCGGAGCGTGGTTTCTCGCGCAGCGTGAAGTCGGGCGACTCCGGCCAGTATGAATTTCTTCAATTGCAGCCGGGGAAGTATCAGCTGACAGTGGAAATGACTGGTTTCCGCAAGGCTGAAAGGAAAGATATCTCCTTGCTGGTCGATACGCCGTCGACCCTGAACATGAAGCTCGAGGTCGGCGCGACCACCGAAACCGTTGAGGTTAGCGGCGAAGCTCCGGTCATCAATACCACTGACGCATCGGTGGGCAATGCGTTCAACGAGAACCAAGTCAAATCGCTTCCCATGGAAGGCCGCAATGTTCCTGACTTGCTCTCGTTGCAGGCAGGGGTTGCCTACACGGGAAATCGGCCCGACATTAATCAGACCGTGGACACACGTAGCGGGGCGGTGAATGGGGCGCGCAGCGACCAGAGCAACATTACCCTCGACGGTGTCGACGTCAATGACAATAACGGCGGCGATGCGTTCCAGTCGGTATTGCCGATTACCGGCGATTCGGTACAGGAATTTCGCGTCACGACCTCCAACTACAACGCTGACCAGGGACGATCGTCGGGTGCGCAAGTTTCCCTCGTCACCAAGAGCGGCACCAATAATTTTCACGGCGCTGTCTATGAGTACCACCGGAACACAGTCACCAGCGCCAACGATTACCTGGTGAAGCAATCGCAGATCGCATCCGGAGAGAGTAATCGTCCGAACAAACTGATTCGCAACATTTTCGGCGCGGCGGTGGGCGGACCGATCATCAAGGACCGTTTGTTCTTTTTTGCCAACTACGAGGGCGGCCGGCAGCGGGAGGAGCACAGCGCGCTGCGGGTGGTGCCTACGGATGCCTTCCGGGACGGAGTCATGATGTATCAGTGCGACGTTCCGACCCAGTGCCCGGGCGGGACGAGTGTTGCGGGTTTGACCCCAGGCTCTTCTTACCCTGTTCCTGCGGGCTTCTTCGGGCTTTCCCCAAACGATCTCATCGGGATGGATCCGGTAACCGCGGCTCCGAAAGGGCCCAACGCGGCGATGATCCCCTACCTCCAGAGTTTTCCTCATCCAAACGACAACTCAGTTGGTTACGGCGTCAATTTTCAGGGGTTCCGCTTCAAAGGACCATATAGCTTCGATCATGACTGGTACATCGCGCGCGTGGATTACAAACTGAATGCCAGCGGGACTCATACGTTGTATTGGCGGGGTGGGTTGCGCAATGAAAAGACGAACGACGTTCCCTATTTGCCGGGAACGCCCTCGCTTCAGAGCCTAGTGGACTACAGCAAGGGCTTTTCGGTGGGCTATTCCGCTGCCCTAAGCAACAATCTTCTTAATACCTTCCGTTGGGGGTTTACACGTCAGAGCTACGGCAGGATCGGAAACAACGATACCCAGCAGTTCATCTTCTTCCGCACCCTAAACAATAATGAGGTCGGCGACCAATCCGACTTGGCGGTCGTCCGCAGCAAGAGCTTCCAGGTTCCCATTCACAACCTGATCGACGACATATCCTGGTCCCGAGGAAAACACACGCTGCAGTTCGGAGCGAACTTCGGCTTTGCGCGCCAGCCGCAATCCAGTTTCGTCAACTCCTTCAGCCAGGGTGTAACCAATGCATCATGGCTGGATACCGGCGGCATGGCGGGCCAAGGGGCAGATCACATGGACCCGGGGGCCAACGGCTTCCCCGAAATTTCCGCCGATTTTGCCCAGGGTTATGACTACCCACTGGCCACCTTGCTTGGAATGGTCGCTGAGGTGGACGCGCAGTACAACTTCCAGCGCGACGGGTCTGCTTTGCCCGATGGAGCAGCAGTAAAGCGCCGATTCGCGCAGAACTATTACGAGTTTTACGGGCAGGACACTTGGAAAGTGCGGCCGAATCTGACCATCACCTACGGACTCCGCTATTCCCTGTTTTCTCCACCCTGGGAGACGAACGGTCTCCAAGTTGCCCCTACCATCAGCCTGAGTGATTGGTTCAATCAGCGGCGGGCCAACATGCTGCAAGGCATTCCATCCAACCAAAATCCGTTGCTGTCCTTTAACTTAGCGGGTCCCGCCAATGGGAAGGCCGGCTTCTATCATTGGGACAAGAAGGACTTTGCACCCCGTCTGGCCATCGCATGGAGTCCCGAACCGAAGACCACAGTACGTGCGGGATTCGGAATGGTCTACGACCACCTCGGCCAAACCTTACTTAGCACTTTTGACAATCAGGGCTCTTTCGGTATGGCGACCAGCCTGAGTAACGGCGGAGGAGTGCAGACATTGGAAAGCGCACCGCGATTGACTGACCTGCACACCATTCCGCATACCGATTATGACGGCAATCAGATTTTCGCGGACAGCCCGGGCGGAACATTTCCGACAGCGTTCCCAGCCGATGCCTTTCAGGTGTATTGGGGTATGGATGATAAGCTGAAAACTCCTTATTCCTACATGCTGGATTTTTCGGTGGGGCATGAACTGCCACATGGCTTTGGTGTGCAAGCCACTTATGTCGGACGGCTTGCCCGTCGACTATTAACCCAAACTGATCTGGCTATGCCGCTGGATCTGGTCGATCCAAAGAGTGGGCTGGACTACTTCAAGGCGATCCGGCCGCTTTCGGAAGCCGCTCGCAATGGCGTACTTAGCCAGGACTTTGATCCGTCGACCATCGGCGCGGCAGCCCAGTATTGGGCCAACATGATCCAGCCGCTCGTACCAGGCGGTGCGTACATCATGAAACGCTGCACAGGAGGACAAGTTCTCAGCACGACTAGCGCGGCGCAGGCCGTTTACGACCGGAACTGCCCCTTTGTCGGGGGGGTGGGAGAAACGACGACGATCCAGGTACTGGATCAGATCGGTATCCAGGATGCAACGAATCCCGGCATCTTCTACCAAGGCATTGGCGCAAGCGAACCAAACGCGGGCACCCAGTCGGCGTACACCTGGCTGAGCCCGCAATTTGCATCCTTGTACGCATGGAGGTCGAACAGCAATTCCACCTATCACGCATTGCAGTTCAACCTGCGCAAGAACATGTCGCAGGGTTTGCAATTGGACTTTAATTACACGTTTTCGAAGTCGATCGACCTAGCTTCCGACGCCCAACGAATCCAGGGCACCACGGGTGGCTTGGGCGGTCAGGTGATCAACTCTTGGGACCCGAATCAACACCGCGGCGTCTCCGACTTCGATACCACTCACCAGATCAACCTGAACTGGATTGCCGAATTGCCGTTCGGCAGGGGTAAGTATATTGCTCGTGATTCGGGACGTCTGGTCGATGCGATTATCGGAGGTTGGGAGCTTTCCGGCATCGCTCGTTGGACCAGCGGTTTCCCGGTCAGCGTTACGAACGGTACGAATTGGCCGACGAACTGGGAACTCAGCGGATTCGCAACAATGATCGGCAAACCTAGAACCCACAAAACCAGGGCGGCGGACGGAAGCGTCAATCTCTTCGCCGATCCAACAGCTGCGGATGCGATCGGCGCGTTTCGCCAGGATTTCCCCGGAGAAAGCGGCCAACGCAATATTCTGCGTGGCGACGGCTACGCTGAGCTGGACCTGGGATTGAGCAAGTTCTGGAAAGTGCGCGAGTCCCAGGGCGTCCGATTCCAATGGCAGGTCTTCAATGTTACGAATCTCACCCGGTTCAACGTGCAAGCGCTGTCTCTATCACTTACCAACTCGAGTACGTTCGGCAACTACACGGGCTTGCTGACCCAGCCTCGCGTCATGCAGTTTGCGTTGCGCTACGAGTTCTAGGGAAAGCGATCGCGATTCTCAGGGGCGGACTTCGGTCCGCCCTTTAATTTTGCGACTAGACTGCGGTCGCAGGAAGCGAACCTCGGCGGCGAAAGCCGGCGGCTTTTCAGACTTTAGGCCTCGACTGAAGTCGAGCGCTTCTAAAAATTGGACCGGGCGGAGATAGATTTCGGGCCTGTTAGCAGAGGGTAGATAGATCTCTCGCCTACCCTAGCGGCGAGTCGCTCATGCGGAAGCGAGTGCGGACGTGTTCGGACAGCAGTTCGATGGCGGAGCGGTTGGCGACCGGGTCAGACTGCGCCAGGTACTTCATAGCTTCGACCAGGGTGCGTTGTCCGTCTACGTAGCGCGGGTCAGAGGTGCGTTCTCTCTTCTTGCGGCCCAGGTTCGGAACGACTGGAATAGTAAAGACTTTGGCCATCGAAAAAATCACCCGGTACTTTGAAAGTCAGTATATCTGCCCGTCCTGCAATTTTCAGCCTTAATCTTGGGCGTTTACATTCAGAGAGTTACCCCTTCGGCCCGGACATGAACTTGGTGTCGCTGGTGGTTTTTAACTTGAAGGCCGCGTCGGGAATTTTCTGGTTCACCCTCAGGTCGGAATACTTGGCGAGCCGGTAGTCGCCCGAAGGCTCGAAGAATTGCTGTTGCACCGAAATGCCCTGCGCAGGATCGATCCAGAGCCAGATTTTGGCGAAAATGTTGCGCACGCGCTCGGCTTTGGGCACGAGTTCGAGTTTCATCGCCTCCACGTCGCCGATTTTCTCGTTGGCAACGTATTTCACGTCGAACGACTTCAACATATCGCGTCCGCTGCCGCCGAAGCCGAGGACCAGGAAGCTTTCTACCGCGTCGCGATTCTTTCCGGCCTCGTAGCTGGTGACTCGTTTCAGTTTCGGTTCGTAGACCTGCACCTTGCCGTCGCTGAACAGCACGGCTTTCGGCGGATCGGTGATGTCAGCCATCATCTGAGTGTCTTTGCCGTTCTTGCGATAGTAGACAGTGCCCTTCTGCGAGTCCTTGTCGTTGACGACCTTGAAGAACTGCTCCCACACGAAGTCGGCCTGCGCGCTGTGAAAGCCGGCAGCAGCCGAGTCCATCGCAGTGAGAGCTTTCTGGAGATTGGGGTCGTTTTGCGCAGCGGAGAAGGTCGCTGCCAGAGTGATCATGGCAAGGACGACGAAACGGATGGTACGACTTCGAGGATGACGATTATTTTTCATTGAAAATAAATTGGCAGCGCCTTCCGGCGCTACTCTCGCTCGACCCAGACCTTGTAGCTCAGCACGTGCCCTGAGCCGTCTTTGACCGGTTCGTATTTCAAAATCGCGGCGGCCCCGGTGATCGGCTCGATGATGCCCAGCATCTGTTCGCGCAGTCCGGCATCGTTCTTGGCCGTCAGTTCTGAAGCCTCGATCTGGTAAACGAAGCCTCCCCGGCCATCGGGCTGGATCACTACACCCGTCTGATGCGAAACGCGCTCAATCGGTTTGTCCTTGAAGTTAATCCAGTAAGGCGAAAGGAAGACGAAGAGCAGGATGAGCGTGACCATGACGTCATAGTGGAGGCTGCCACGCTCGTACGACCAAAGAATGTATCCCCGGATTGTCCGCCAGATTGAGTTCATCGGCAGAGGAGGCGTACCTGCGATCGCCGGACCTGCTTTGACGCGCTCCAAGTCTAGTGATTTGCTCCTGTAGTGGCAACAGAACTTCAGTCGCCAGTCTCTAGTCTCTAGTTGTCAGCTGAACCGCAAACTAGAGCTTCCTCGGAATGATGCGGTCCGTTCCCATGTAGGGCCGGAGCGCTTCCGGAATCACGACGCTGCCGTCGGCTTGCTGGTAGTTCTCGACGATCGCCACCCACGTGCGTCCTACCGCTAGACCGCTGCCATTTAGCGTGTGCACGAACTCGGTCTTCCCTTTCCCTTCTGGGCGGAACCGGATGTTGGCGCGCCGCGCCTGGAATGACTCGAAATTCGAGCAGGACGAGATCTCGCGGAACAACCCCTGCCCGGGCAGCCAGACTTCGATGTCGCAAGTCTTCGCTGACGAGAATCCCATGTCGGCGGTACACAACGTGACCACGCGATAGTGCAACCCCAGTTTCTGCAGAATTGTCTCGGCGTGGTGCGTGAGCTTCTCGAGTTCGTCGTAGGAACGATCGGGATGCGCGAACTTCACCAGTTCAACTTTCTGGAACTGGTGCTGGCGAATGATGCCGCGCACATCTTTGCCGTACGATCCCGCTTCGCTGCGGAAGCAGGCCGTATATGCCGTCAGCGAGACGGGTAAGCGCTCGCCGTCGATGGTTTCATCGCGATAAAGATTCGTGACCGGAACTTCAGCGGTCGGGATGAGCCACAGGTCTTTGTCACCGTGCGGCACGCGAAATGAGTCCGCCGCGAACTTCGGAAGCTGGCCGGTGCCGTACATCGACTCGGAGTTCACGAGGTAAGGCGGAAGAATTTCGGTGTAGCCGTGCTCGCGCGTGTGCAGATCGAGCATGAAGTTGGCGAGCGCGCGCTCGAGCTTTGCGCCGAGGTCCCAATAGACAGCGAAACGTGCGCCTGAGAGTTTTGCGCCACGCTCGAGGTCCAGAATGCCAAGCTGCTCGCCTAATTCCCAATGCGGCTTGGGCGCGAAATCAAATTTGGGAAGCGTGCCCCAGCGCCGCGCTTCCACGTTGTCCTCGGCACTTTTTCCGACTGGAACTGACTCGTGCGGCAGGTTCGGGACACCTTTCAGGATGGTCTTGAACTTGTCGTCGGCTTCGCTGACAAGTTTTTCGTAGTCCTCGATGACGGCTTTCTCGCGCGCGACCGCCTCGCTCAGGTCCGCCAGCTCTTTTTGTTGTTCGGCCGACAGGGCACCCCTTTTTTCGGCTTGCTTCAGCGCGCCGATTTTGGGCGAGAGCTCGTTGCGGCGCTTTTGTGCCGTCTCAAGGGTGGTGATGAAAGAGCGCCTCTCGGCGTCGACGGAGCGGAAATCGCCCAGCACCTCCGTTGGATCCATTCCGCGGAGGCGGAGCTTCTCTTCGACAAGGGGTAGGTTGTTACGGACAAACGCCAGATCGAGCATGGAAACTTTTAGTGTACAGAAAAATCAGGCTTCGGCGTACGCCCGATCCGCCGTTAAGAGCAGAGATCGGATTTTCGTATAAAGCCTACTTGTGTGGATGACCCGCAGCCGGTGCGGCCGCCAGCGAGCGGAGGTAGGCTATGATCGCCTCCACATCTTCCGGGTTGAATCGGTATTGCGGCAGCTGCACCGAACTCCAATTTGCAGTGACTCCGTATTCAAGTTTCGATCCTCGGCCACAGGCTGTACACTAGCCAACGCATGAAAGGCTCCCTCCGAAGTCTGCTTGCCAGTTTCGTCACGTGCCTTTCCGTTTTGTCCGTCGTTTGTCCTTCGGCCGTCGCCAGCGCGTACAACGGGCATCCGAAGCTGGTGGTGATCGTGATCATCGACCAGTTCCGCGGAGATTACCTGGAACGCTACCGTGATCAATTCGTGGAGGGCGGGTTCCGGTTGCTGCTCGACAAGGGCGCCTACTTCACCGACTGCAACTACAACTACGCGAACACGCGCACCGCGCCCGGGCACGCCACGCTGCTCACCGGCGCCTACAGCAACGGGCACGGCATCTTCTCAAATGAGTGGTGGGATCCGCAGAAAAAACGCGCGATCTCGTCTGTTGAAGACGACACGACGCACCTGGTCGGGATCACGGGCGACGCCAAGGGCTCGTCTCCGCACAATCTGCTGGCGAGCACGCTGGGCGACGAAC
>DASRDJ010000280.1:0-3119 GCA_035652655.1 Terriglobales bacterium | reverse complement strand
TGTCTCTGCGGGGTCTTTCGGAAGTCAACAACTGAAGAGGAATCTTTGACGAAACCAGGCGATTACACGCAATATAAAAAAGGCGCCCACTTTTGCGGTAGGTTGAGATTGTTCGCACCACCAACCTAGCGAAAAGGAGCGCCTTTATGAGTCAAGAAAAGTATATCGGCATGGACGTTCATCAGGCCACCATTTCGGTCGCCGTGATGGATGCGAGTGGCAAGCTGATTATGGAATGCCTGCTGGAGACCAAAGGGGCCACGATTGTGGAGTTCATCCAAGGACTGCATGGAACTCTGGCGCTGACCTTCGAGGAAGGAACATCGGCTGCCTGGCTGCACGATCTTCTGAATCCGCACGTGAGCCGGCTAATAGTCTGCGATCCGCGAAAAGCGGCTCTGTTGAAAGAGGGGAACAAGAGCGACCGGATCGATGCGCGAAAGTTGGCAGAGATGTTACGCACCAACCAACTCAAGTCGGTGTACCACGGAGAGCATGGATTACGCACCCTTAAGGAGTTGGGGCGTAGCTATCTGACGATCACCCAAGATGTCACCCGCTCCATGAATCGGATCAAAGCGCTGTACCGAAGCTGGGCCATTCCCTGCAGCGGCAGTACCGTGTATGCTCCCCGTCATCGCGCCGAGTGGCTGGCCAAGATCGAGCAACCCGGAGTTCGGATTCGAGCCGAGCGTTTGTACGAGCAGCTCGATAGTTTGCAACCGCTGCGCCTGCAAGCCCGATGCGAACTCCTGCGCGAGAGCCACAAGCATGCGGCGGTGCAGTTACTTCGCCAGATTCCTTCCATCGGTCCGATTCGCTCGGTTTTGCTCGTAGCTCTGCTGCAGACACCGCATCGTTTTCGTACCAAGCGGCAACTCTGGGCCTACAGCGGTTTCGCCGTGGAGACTCACGATAGCGGCGAGTAGCGCTCGGTGCGCGGCAAATTGCAACGCAACCGTGAACGCATCACCGTGCGTGGTCTGAATGACAACCACAATAAGGACCTGAAGAATCTTTTCAAAAGTGCTGCCATCTCGGCCAGCACACGTCCGGGTCCTCTACAGGACTTCTATGTCGCTCTGGTTGGTAAAGGGATACGGCCGACGATGGCCCGTCTTACCCTGGCACGGAAGATTGCCGCCATCACTTTAACCATGTGGAAGAAAGGAGTGAGTTTCGACCCCAAACAATTGCATCGGCAAGCAGCTTGAGCCTCTCCGGGGAAGAAGGCTTTCCATCTCGGGATTCTCTCCGGTGGTGGGCAGTCGGGTTCTGGAGATGCTCGGTTCGAGAGGAGTATCAGTCAAAACGGTCCGGCCCTGCGTGCTTCGGCACCGAGTCACCCATTTACACCCTATGCCCTCTCGGATAACCAGAAATAGCCATAGGCCACGAGCCTCGGATAGAACCATGGTTGCCTCGGAAGCAACAGCTCGCTTGCTGCTCTCTTAAACTCGACGACAGCGTCACCATCAGCAGAGAAACTCACGAGAATGGACAACAAGCCGAACTTCTCCAGAGAAGTGAAACTTCAGTGGGCTGGATCTCGAGAAAGAAATCTCGCCTCCGGTCGAGGGAGAACTTTTTTCTTGACATCCCTTTTTATAGAACGCTTTGAGCGGTAAAGTGGGATTTTGAGCGTAATTGATTCCATGACAATGTCGGCTCCCGCACCCGGGTTAGAGTTGGAGGTGGCAAAACCAACCAACCGGCTCGGGAGAAAGGAGCCGAACGATGATCATTATAGGAGTGGATTTCCATCCCGAGTTTCAACAAATTGCTTTGCTCAACACCAGGACCGGAGAGGTCGAGGAGAAACGGCTTGCGCATCCCGAGGAGGCGGAGAAGTTTTACCGTGCTCTCGCGGGTGCGGGCGAAACGGTGCGCATCGGCATGGAGGCCAGCGGACACGCACGCTGGTTCGAGCGTCTCGTAGCCGAGTTGCAGTTTGATTTGTGGATCGGCGACGCGGCGGAGATCCGCACGAAGCGAGTGCGCAAGCAGAAGACGGATCGCCAGGACGCGCAGCTGATCCTGAGCCTGCTGCTCGAAGATCGCTTTCCGAAGATCTGGGTGCCGAGCTGGGAGAATCGCGATCTGCGGCAATTGTTGTGGCATCGGCATCGCATGGTGCAGGCACGCACGCGAGTCATGAATCAACTGCAAGCGGTGGCGTTGAACGAAGGCCTGCGTTGCAAGAAAAAGTTGTGGCGCGAGCGCGGACGGCAGCAGTTGGAATCGTTCGGGCTGGCTCCGTGGGCGAGCCGGCGGCGGCGCGATCTGCTGGAGTTGCTGGATCGTTTCAACCCGGCGATTGCGGAGCTGACGCAGGCGATCGAACGCGAAGTCGAGAACTGTCCTGCGGCGCAGCGGCTGAGAACGCATCCGGGAGTGGGCGTGTTAACAGCGCTGGCGTTTGTGCTGATACTCGGCGACGCGGAACGCTTTCACTGCGGCAAGCAGGTGGCAAGTTATCTGGGCCTGGTGCCACTGGAAGATTCCAGCGGGAATCGCCGGCGCCTGGGACACATCACCAAGCAGGGCAGTTCGATCTTGCGCTTCCTGCGGGTGGAAGCGGCGCAGGTGGCGGTGCGCAGCCTGCCGGAGTGGCGCAGCAAATATTTTCATCTGGTGCTGCGGCGCGGAAGGAAGATTGCGAAAGTCGCCATGGCCCGCCGGCTGGCTGTGCAGCTGTTCTGGATGATGCGCAAGGAATGGAATTACGAGCAGTTGAAAAAGTTCGGTTCGCACGCGGGACAGCCCGGAAATCGCCATGGTGTGCAGTCGAACACCGAGTAATTGATTGGGCGTCCCGCTCCTCTTGCTGAGAAGAGGAGTTCGAAGTAGTAATCATGATCCCAGTACGTGACCGAAGAGATGCATGGGTCGGACCGAAAGTCCGAACCTGAAAAACGATTACGAGCGAGCCTTGTGGTTGGTACGGCCATTTCAACAACAACGAAATGGCGCTCTTCTCCGAGTGCAGGGATAGGTACGCTCAAAATGCGCTTGACACTGCCGACATTGTCAGAGAAGCGATGTGTCGACAATTATGGCAGTGGATCTACTCCCATAGACGGGCCTGAATCTTCTCCCAGAGGGTTTCAGGTCGGGCA
>DASRDJ010000279.1:0-22358 GCA_035652655.1 Terriglobales bacterium | reverse complement strand
AGCGGACTCGGTATAGATGACGCCACCGAACTCCATGCGCTTGTGGCCTTCGTGATCGGTCTGCTGGGCGTGCAATTTCTGGTTGGCGACGATGCCAACGGCGAAGCCGCCGATACGGGCGTAGCCGCAGACGATCGTCTTTCCGTACTCGGGCTTGTACTCATCGAAGCGTCCGGCATCGACCACGCGCGCCAGCACTTCTTTCATGTCATATGGCCGCCCCGGCGACGAGTCGTAAATGCCGTAGATTTCTTCTGCCGCCAGCGATGGTTCCTCCGGCTTCTTGCGATCCCAGGGGGACTGCCGCCGGTACCCCCACTTCTCGACGATCGCGCGGATGCGCGCGATGCATACCTCGTCGTTTGGTTCGCGATAATCCACCGTGCCACTGATGGCCGCGTGCATCTCGGCGCCACCGAGTTCCTCGGCCGAATATTTCTGGCCGATTGCAGCCTGTACCAGTGCGGGGCCGGCGAGAAATAGTCCACTGCCGTCGGTCATCAGGACGTGATCGCACATCACGGGAAGATATCCGCCGCCCGCCACGCACATGCCCATGATGGCGGCGATCTGGGGGATGCCGAGCGCCGACATCACAGCGTTATTCCGGAACACGCGTCCGAAATCGTCCGTATCAGGGAATACGTCTTCCTGCAGCGGCAGAAAAACGCCCGCTGAATCCACCAGGTAGACGGTGGGGACGCGATTCTCAATGGCGATATTCTGCGCGCGGATGACCTTCTTCGACGTCATCGGGAAGAACGCGCCGGCTTTGACGGTCGCGTCGTTGGCGATGATCATCACCAGACGCGTGTGAATGCGGGCCAAGCCGGTGATCACACCTGCCGAAGCCGCGCCGCCCCACTCTTCGTACATGCCAAAGGCCGCGTAGCCTCCCAGTTCAAAGAACGTGCCCGGATCGGCTAGCAACTGAATGCGTTCTCTGGCGGTGAGGCGGTTCTTCGCATGCTGATTTTCAATAGCCTTGGCGCCGCCACCTTCACGGATTTTTTCTTCCTCATTGCGGACCTGGGAAACCAGGTCGGCCATGAAGCGCATGTTGGCTTCAAAGCGCGCGGACGTCGGGTCCACCTTGGAAGGCAAGAGGCTGGACGTGGCGGTGGACTGGGAGACTTCGTTACGGTCGGCCATGGGTCACAGACGCAAACAAATTACGGTATACCAGTGGAGCACGGAGGCGCAAACTTCGACCAGGTCAATCGCGGTAGTTGGACACACACAGCGGTTGAAGCTTTGAAGCGTTGTGTCTTAGCAGAGTTCTATGGACGCTAGCTGAATCCGACGTGACGCTTCGGTCAGCGGATCTTCGGCGATCGTGTCGATCAAGCCGATGGTGCGAGCTTGCTGCGCATGAAGTTTTTCAGCCGCCACGAACATCGCCAAGGCACAGCTTTTCCCGACCAGACGAGGCAAGCGCTGCGTGCCACCCCAGCCAGTAACGAGTCCTAGCGCGACGCCACGATGCCCGAACACCGCATTGGGAGCGGCAATCCGGCGGTGACAGGCCAGCGCCAGGTCGAGCCCACCTCCCATGCAATAGCCGCGGATGGCAGCGTAGACGGGCGCGGGGAACTGGGCGATGGCGCTCATTAGTCGTTGACCTGCTTTGGCAAAAGCGAACGCCTCCGAGGCGTTGAGGGCTTGTATTTCGGAGAGGTCTGCACCGGCAGAAAAAAATCTTTCGTTTCCATGAACGATAAGAGGCTTCGCATCCGCCCACATTTCGAGCAGAGCGTCGGCCAGGTTGCGAACGAGTTCGAGCGTCAACCGGTTGGTGCCGTCTTCGGATATCAGACGCAGGTCGCGGTATCCGTCGCCGTCGTTAATTTGAAATTGAGTTGGCATGATCGGAGGTGCGAGGCGAGTCATGCGCTACTTGCGAACCGGAGAGGAAGCGAAGCACTCTCTGTTGAAATTCCTGTGGAGCTGTCTGCAGGGCACCTTGATGATGCGCTTTTGGTACCAGCCAGAGTTCCTTTGGACCGGAGGCCGCGGAATATATCGCTTGGGCGTGGCGCTTCGGAATGTTGTGGTCGCTCAATCCGGAAATCAGCATAACGGGAAACTTGCGCTCCGAGACCGAAGCCTCGGGTGATACGTCGTCGAATTTGAAACCGCCTTGTTGTTCCGCTTCGTGAACCGCCAAGATGGCGGCGGGCCGAAAAAGAGTTTTTCCTAGAAACGCGCTCCAGCGCAGTCCGGCATAGTCGAACATCACTTCATGCAGATTGCGGAACGCGCCTTCCGCCACCACGGCTTCAATGCGAGTATCGACTGCGGCTGCCTGCAGTGCCACCGCCGCGCCCATCGATTCACCGAGCGCATATGCATGATCGACCGGTTCCCTCGCGGTCAGCGCATCCATCACCGCTTTGACGTCGTAACGCTCCACGTGCCCGTAGGTCGAGATCGTTCCGCCACTTTCACCGTGCGCCCGCGCGTCCATCATGACTACGCTGAAACCCGAAGACAAAAGGAACTTTGCGTAACCGAGCATGGAGAGACGATTCTGCGAGCGCCCGTGCAGGAGGAGTACCCACTTGCCGTTGGGATGAGCGGCTTTTACTTTCCATCCACGCAAGGTAATGCCATCGCTGGCTGTTGTGACCATATCCGAACGTATGGCGCCGACCTTCGCGAAAACCTGGTCAGCGGAGGTCACTTCCTTGGCGGTAATTTCGTGGCGCACAGGATGCAGGATGAAGGGCGCAAAGATGCTAGTGGCGGATGCCGTCAGGGACAGGCACAGAAGCGCCAAAAGGCTTGCCAGCAGGCCGTTTTGGAGCTTTTGATTCATGCAAGTCAACGGTGCAGGGTAAGCGAACGGACGTCACCGGTCAATCTTGTGCAACCAGCGTTCCAAACGGCAGCCATCCTCTTCCAAAAGGAACGCACCCACGCCGTAGCACTCCCCGACGATGCGGTGCGATTCGGCGTCACGGGCTGCGCGCGTGATCCATTGCTGGCCGACCTGGTATTGCGCGGCCGTGAACCACTTCTGCGGCAGTACCTCGACCAGTCCGGCGTGCAGGTAGAACACGAACAGAGCAAACGCCGGTTCGTCGTTCGACATCGCCTTGTAGCTGGTCGGAACGATCAGTTCTTCGGCGCCCGCGAACTGGGGCGGCACGTCGATTTTGTGTGTGCCTGCCGGCAGGTCAAGGGGAACCTCGAACTCCGCGATTGGGGCTGTGTGGGCGTAAATGCGATCGCTCGACTGTTTAAACCATCCGGCTAGTTCTGCAATGTCGAAGGCTTTCAAAGTGTCGGGATCGAAGCAGGCAAGGCGTACAGAACGTCCCTCGGGGCACCAGATCCCCAGGTACGAGGGCGCGATGAAAAATGGCCTGCAGTAGCTGTTTAGCGCTAGCCGAGGCTTATCGGGCTCTTGTTCCAACCCGAGCGTAACGACATATCCCACCGGGCCGTCCTCGCCCCGATGGCTCCAGTCGAAGCGCTGGCGCGCTACCGAGGTGATTGCCGGAAATGTCTGCCAGTACCACGGCGTGGGACCGATCGTGTGGGCGAGCACGTCTTGTAACCGCGTAACCGACATATCCATCATGAGAAGTGAGCGCGCCCAGGCGCGGGACCGTAGCGGAAGAATCGCCCCTGCAGAACCAGATGCGGAAAAGCTAGCGTGGCTTCAAGTATTTTGCTATCCGGTCGGAACTCCGCGAGGTTTCACATGCTCGCGGATGAACTTCACGATGTCGTCCATGGAGGTGCCGGGCTGGAAAATCGCCGCTACGCCGGCCTTCTTCAGGCCTTCGACATCCTGATCGGGAATGATGCCGCCAACCAGCAGAATCACGTCGTCCATTTTGTTCTGCTTCAGCAGATCGGAAACCCGCGGAACGATGGCGTTATGCGCGCCTGAGAGAATCGATAGGCCGATCACGTCGACGTCTTCCTGCAAGGCCGCGGTTACCACCATCTCCGGGGTCTGGCGCAGGCCTGTGTAGATGACTTCCATGCCCGCGTCACGCAGGGCGCGCGCGATCACCTTGGCACCGCGGTCGTGACCGTCCAGACCAGGCTTCGCGACCAACACGCGGATCTTCTGCTCGTTCGGCATCAGAGTCATTTAAGCATAGAACGCGGTGGCTGGCACAATGACGTGGTCTTTCGTGCGTTAGCAATTCCCCACTCAGGACACGCATTGTCCAAAGCGCCGAGCCTCGGTACCGAATCTGGAGTGTGGGCGATGTGACGGTGAATCGATGGAGCGACGGGCGTCCTCGCCCGTCGACTTCGTGCCCGCGAGACGCTTTTCCTGCTACACAGTCTTGATGTCCAAGCTCCGCCACAGGTACCAGCATGCAATTGAGCGGTAAGGTGACCAGGCTCTCGCGATCTTCTCCATGTCCTTGGGCTTGGGAAGCTTGCGTTTGCGGTAGTGCTTCTTGATCGCCACCTGGATGCCATAGTCGCCGGTGGGGAGCACGTCGGGCCGTCGCAACGTAAACATCAGAAACATGTGTGCGGTCCAGACACCGATGCCTTTGACCTGCGTCAGGTGCTCGATGACATCGATTTCTTCCATGGTCTGCAACTTGTCGAAGTCCAGCAGGCCGGACTCGGTTTTGGCGGCCAAGTCGCGCAAATACGAGGATTTTTGCTTGGAGAGCCCAACGGCTCGCAGTTGCTGCTCGGTCAGTTTGAGGATGCCCTTGGGCGTGACCGGCTCGCCTGCCGCGTCGGTAAAGCGCTTGAAGATCGTGACAGCGGCCTTGCCGTTCAGTTGCTGGTACACGATTGTCTCGGCCAAATTGTGGAACGTCGGCTCGCCGAACTCCATCCGGCAGGTCCCCACCCGCTCAATGATGCCCCGCATGACGGGGTCTGACTTCTTCAGGTGATTGATGGCTTTCCGCATAGCCCAAAATATCTATCACGAAACCCAGGCGAAGGCGAATAAAAAACGAAACAAGGGCGCCATGTCTTTTCTACGTGTGCAACCAGATGGTGGAAACTATGCAGTACTTTTCTTCCCGGGTAGCGCGAAACCGATTCGACGCCCAGTAGCCGGCTCCGGTGTCATCAGCTCCCGGATCGCCTCAATCAGCTCCTGGATGGAGGCGTCGTGAGTGTCGAGGCGCTGCTCAAGTTCGTCGATTTTTCCCGCCAGCTGCTGGTTGGTAGACAGCAGTTCACGCAGCCGTACGAACGCTCGGACGACGAACAAGCTCATCTCCACCGCACGCTCGGAATTGAGAACGGTTGCGGCCATGATGGCCCCGTGTTCGGTAAAGGCATAGGGCGCATAGCGCCGGCCGCCGCGACCGGGTTTCAAGGACGCCTGACTTTGCAGGTTTGCCTCTTCGACTTTGGTCAGCTGAAACATGAAGTCGTCCGGAAAGCGCTCGCTGTTGCGCTTGACCTGCTCGTTCAGACGCTTCACGGGAACTCCATACAGCTGGGCTAGATCGCGATCGAGGATGACCTTTTGCTGGCGAAGTACGAAAATGCGCGACTCTACCGGAATTGAGAGGGCCGAGGATTTAGGCATGAGTAGATTTTAGCGGCTGGCGGAGACAAAACTTAACCACAGAGGTCACAGAGGTGCACACAGTGAAACGTAGGAGTTAGGTTGCTACGGCCAGAAGGTAGCAAGCTCTACGTGATGCTCACTTCGGTGTACGTTCCGTAAACTTCGCGCAGAGCCTCGCAGATTTCGCCGACAGTTGCGTAGGCGCGGACAGCGTCGACGATATAAGGCATCGTATTCGCCGGAGAAACATTTCCGTTCGTGCCTGCTTTTGGTTCCTGCGCGGCGGCTTTCTTTAGAGCATCGAGGCAGCGCTGCACTTCTTCATTGGATCTCCGTGCGCGCAGTGCCTTGAGCTTCGCGGTTTGCTGGCGCGCCACAGTTTCGTCGATGTAGAGAATGTGCGGAGACCCTTCCTCGATGGTGAAGTCGTTCACGCCGACAATGACCTTCTCGCGCGCCTCGGCGGCGCGCTGGTATTGGTACGAGGCTTCGGCAATTTCTTTTTGCGGATATCCGCGCTCGATCGCCTTGACCATGCCACCCATCTGATCAAGTTTTCCGAAGTAATCGAACGCGCCCTGCTCCATGTCGAGTGTGAACTTCTCGACAAAGTACGACCCGCCCAGAGGATCGACGGTTTGGGCCACTCCGGACTCGTACGCGATGATCTGCTGCGTGCGGAGCGCGATGCGAGCCGCTTCTTCTGTAGGCAGAGCCAGGGCTTCGTCGTAAGAATCCGTATGCAGCGACTGCGTGCCCCCCAGAACCGCGGCCAGGGCCTGCAGGGCCACGCGCGCAATGTTATTCATCGGTTGTTGCGCCGGTAGAGAGACTCCGGCTGTTTGCGTATGGAAGCGCATCAGCCACGTGCGGGCATTTTTCGCGCCGAAACGGTCTTTGGCCAGGCGGTACCAGATCTTGCGGG
This sequence comes from Terriglobales bacterium, assembly GCA_035652655.1. Taxonomy (GTDB): domain Bacteria; phylum Acidobacteriota; class Terriglobia; order Terriglobales; family Acidobacteriaceae; genus Gp1-AA133. The sequence continues at coordinate 15,918 of DASRDJ010000279.1, read as the reverse complement.
CTGCGCGATACTTGGCGATTTCTTCGAAGAAGTCATTGTGCGCGTTGAAGAAGAAACTCAACCGCGGACCGAATTCGTCGAAATCGAGCCCGCGCCGGCGCGCCCATTCCACGTACTCGACGCCATCGTAAATCGTGAATGCGAGTTCCTGCAGCGCGGTCGAACCCGCTTCGCGAATGTGGTAGCCGCTGATCGAAATCGTGTTGAAGCGCGGAGTGAATTTCGAGCCGAACTCGAACGTGTCGACCACCAGCCGCATGCTGGGCGCGGGCGGATAGATGTATTCCTTCTGCGCGATGTATTCCTTGAGAATGTCGTTCTGGATGGTGCCGGAGATTTTCTTCCAGTCGGCGCCTTGCTTTTCGGCAACCACCAGGTACATTGCCCACAACACGCTCGCGGGCGAATTGATGGTCATCGATACTGTGGTTTTCTCTAGGTCGATGCCGTCGAACAGAATTTCCATGTCCTCGAGTGAGTCGATGGCCACGCCGCATTTTCCGACTTCACCTTCGCTCGCCGGATGATCGGAGTCATATCCCATCAGAGTAGGGAGATCGAAGGCTACGGAGAGCCCGCCGCCGCCGTGCTCGAGCAAATATTTGTAGCGCTGGTTGGTTTCCTCGGGCGACGCAAAACCCGAGAACATGCGCATGGTCCAGAGTTTGCCGCGATACCCGGTGGCGTGAATGCCGCGCGTGTAGGGCGCTTCCCCGGGATAGCCGAGATACTTTTCAGCGTCCCAATCTTCGGGAAGGTCGGCTGCCGTATAGAGGCGGCGAATCGGAACATTGCTGATGGTGCTGAAGCGCGCGTGCCCGTGCTCGTCGAGATTGGTGCCGGTTGCAGCGCCGATGGGCCTTTCGGGAGACTTCTCAACGGTGGGAGCGAGAGTGTTTTCTGCCCACTGTTTTTCGCGGTCGGACGGATGGCGTCCTTCAAAAACGTCGGCCAAAGGGCTCTCGGCGACTTGCGGCTTGGAATGCCGTTTCTTCTGATCGGCCATGCGTCTCCCACATCCTCTGCTTCGATGATAGAGGACGGTTGCAGGGCGAACAAGGTACGCATGTGTGTGCCAACCGGATGGTTGGTAGGTTGAGGTGCGATCGCCGGTCAACGCAAACGCATAGGTCCTTCGACTGCGCTCGGCTGTCGCCTCCCTTCGCTCAGGATGACAGTTCTTGTGGCCACTTGTTCATCGAGGAGGCCTGACTATTAAGCAGGTTTGTTGCGTGCCAGTTCCCACGCCTTCGCGTATTTCCACGAAACGTAGACCGCGTGGTAGAGGTGCAGTAGCAGACCTTCACGGCCGTCGAGGAAGCCCAGGCGTACGACGTAGTTGTAGAAGAACGTAGCCATCGGGCGGATCACAATGTCGGCGATGCTGAAGCTGCTTTTGCCTTTCGCGACCGCAAGTTCTGCGCCCAAAGACGAGTAGCGGTTCATGTGCCCGATGTAGTAACTCAGCGTCGGGTAGGTGCAGTGCACCATTGCGTTCGTGAACTGCCGAGTGCGTTGCGGGACGTTGGACTTCAATTCACAGCGGTCGTGCGGATCATGTCCTGTGACGAAGCCCACGCCGTTGCGAAACAGGCGCAGTTTGGGGTCAGGATAGAAGCCGCCGTGGCGCATCCAGCGTCCAAGAAAGAGATTTTTGCGCGGCAGCCAAAAGCCGTTGAGGTTACCAGGATTCGCGAGGGCGGCGCGAATCTCCTCTGCGAGGCCCGGACTGATTTCTTCATCTGCATCGAGCAACAGCACCCAGTCTTTCGTGCATTGCTCGATGGCGTATTGCTTCTGCGCTACGTAGCCGCGCCACGGTTCGTCGATCACCCGGGTGCCAAACTCCCGCGCAATTTCGCGAGTGCGGTCTTTTGATCCGGAATCGACCAGCACGATTTCCTCGGCCCAGCGCACGCTCGCCAGCGTGCGGCCAATGTTGGCTTCTTCGTCCATCGCGACGATGGCTACCGAGAGCGTCATAGAACCGCGTATTGTCTCACAGGGAAAGAGCGGTGCTGGACCGCGCAGAAATCGTTCGTCGCAAGAGCCAACTACATAGGTCCTTCGCTGCGCTCAGTATACAAAGTTGGGTGGTCGCGGGATTTTACGATGGAACAATTAGATTGTCGGCATCGCTAGATTCCGCCGCCATCGGAATACGTGTCCCACTCTTCGTCGATGGTCATATTCTGCTCCGGCGGCAGGACAGCTTTGGTGTGTTCTTGCAATTGCTCACGGATCTGGTGGACTTCCGACGCCAGTCGAATGAAAACATCCGACATAGGATCGCTGATTTCTTTCGGGTCGCTGATGACGACGCGCTTGCCGTTCCGCAGCACGATATGGCCGGGTACGCCCACAATCGTCGAGTTTTCGGGAATGCTGCGCAGCACGACAGATCCCGCGCCCACGCGGCAATTGTCGCCCACGGTGATGTTGCCCAGAACTTTTGCGCCTGAACCGATGATGACATCGTTGCCGATGGTGGGATGGCGCTTGCCCTTCTCCTTGCCGGTGCCACCTAGCGTGACTCCCTGATAGAGCACCACACCATCACCCACGACGGCAGTCTCACCGATCACGACGCCCATGCCGTGATCGATGAAAAGCCGGTGGCCAATCTGCGCGCCGGGATGAATCTCAACGCCCGTGAACAATCGCGAGACCTGCGACAGCCAGCGTGCCAGCAGTCGCAGGTCATGCATCCACAGCCAGTGGTAAAGCCGGTAGGCCCACAGGGCATGGAGTCCGGGATAGCACAGCAACACCTCGAGGTACGAGCGTGCAGCTGGGTCGCTCTCGAACACCGATGCGAGGTCTTCGCGGACGGATTGCCAGAAGCCGATCATCTCTCGTGATCAGACAGCAACAGGGACCGCGGTCATCTCCATCGACTCCTTGCGCAGGTTGTCGAACAGAACGCTGGTCAGGTAGCGCTCGCCGAAACTTGGCAGCACGACGACGATCAGCTTGCCCGCATTCTCCGGACGCTGGGCCACCTGCACGGCCGCCAGCACTGCGGCGCCCGACGAGATGCCCATCAACAGGCCTTCTTCTTTTGCCAGTCGACGCGCCATGTTGATCGCTTCCTCGCTCGAGACCTGGATCACTTCGGAAATGTAATCCGTCCGCAGGATTTCGGGAATGAAGCCTGCGCCGATACCTTGAATTTTGTGCGGACTGGGCGCGCCACCGGACAGCACAGCGCTCTCTTTTGGCTCGACGGCAATCGCTTTGAAGCTAGGCTTCTTCGGGCGAATGTACTCGGTCACGCCAGTGATGGTGCCGCCTGTGCCGACTCCGGAAATAAGAATGTCGACTTTACCGTCTGTATCTTCCCAGATTTCCGGTCCCGTGGTTTCCAGGTGAATCTTCGGGTTGGCCGGGTTGGCGAACTGCTGAAGCATGAAGCCGTTCGGCGTCTGCGCCAGAATCTCATTCGCTTTCGCCATGGCCGCTTTCATGCCCTGCGGTCCGGGCGTGAGAACGATCTCGGCGCCAAAGGCGCGCAGCAACACGCGGCGCTCCAAGCTCATCGTGTCGGGCATGGTGAGAATGAGCTTGTAACCTTTCACCGCCGCTACGAACGCCAGGCCGATTCCCGTGTTGCCGCTGGTCGGCTCGATCAGCACCGTTTTGCCCGGCTGGATTTTTCCGGCACGCTCGGCTTCCTCGATCATGCTCACGCCGATGCGGTCTTTCACGCTGGCGCAGGGGTTGAAACTTTCCAGCTTGGCCGCGACTTTTGCGTGGCATCCGGCGGTCACTTTGTTGAGGTAGACGAGCGGCGTATGACCAATCAATTCCGTGACGTTATTGGCGATTTTCATCTGTGATGTCCTCGAATTTACAGTCTCAGACGCGCCGAGTGCGCACAAAGACTCAAAACCTGTAGGTTTTATCGGGCTCCCATGAACTGGCAGGTCTCGAGAAACCGTTTGTTTCGGCGTGTCTGAGTGCACGCGACAACGTTGTGTCAACGGTGGAACCGCACCCTGGAAGTTCTGAGCGTAACAAGACTACTAGAAGGCCGGAAAAAGAAAAGCCCCGCTCACATTACGCGAGACGGGGCATGAGATTTTGGAACTCAGTTCTGCGGAGCCGGTGTCGGCGGAGCCGCCTGGGGCGCCGGTACAGGTGTGATTGAGTTCTGCGGAGCAGTTTGCGTCTTCGGCGCGCCCTCGGATTGCAGGTCCGTGCGCGGGGTCACATACGGAACCGCAGGCAGCTTGTTGACAACGCCCGACTGCGCGTCGGCCAGGTCGATGCCGTTGCGTTCGAGCAGCAGGCCGGTGGCACGGTCCAACTCGACGCGGGCTTTTTCGTACGCAGCCCGGGCTGCGACAAGGTTGGAGCGCCCCTGCGTCAAGGCGCTCGATTGCTGCAGAACCAGCGTGCTGGTCGAAGCGCCCAGTGCATACTTCTTCTGCTCAGCATCGAGCGACTGCTGCGCCAGATCGACCGCAGCTTGCGCCGCCTGCACACTCGCCTGATTCTGCTGCAGGGCGAACTGCGCGTTACGAACTTCAATGCGGATCTCGTTCTCGACCTGCTGCAGGCGCATCTGAGCCTGGCGATATTCAAGCTGCGAACGGATCTGGTTAGCCTGCGCGGTGCGATTGCGAATTGGAATATTGATGCTGATTCCGGCTCCCTTGTCAGGCGCAGTGCTATTGACAAGCTGATTTAACGTCCCGCCGTACCCTGTGGTGGGTACAACAGGAATTGATCCTGGGGGGCCCGAGCAACCAAAATTCGGCGGGTTTTGGTTCGCGCAGAGATTCGCAGGGTTTTGTGATCCACCTAGTCCCGAGCCACCGTAGTACGCGAACAGGTCGATGCTGGGCAGAAGAGAATTCTTCACAGCCTTCATGCTAACTTCCCGGCTCTTTAGATCGATGCGTGATTCCAGCAACTCCGGTCGATGAGCCAGAGCATCATTGATCAAGTCGCCGCTGGGAACAGATGGCATGTCAGTCTGGACCGTCATCGTGTCAGTTGGAATCACCTCAGCTTCGATCAGTGCTGGATCCTGCACCGTTCTGCTGAGTGCGTTCTTCATGAGCAACTGCTGCAGTTCAAGTGTCGTCTTAGCAACGATCAGCGCCTGTTGACTGGTTGCAACGGTGCTCTGAGCGCGCACGATCTCAATGGGAGCAAGAGTGCCGATCTCCACCTGCTTCTTGTTGTCGGAGAGCGTCTTGTCGGCCAAGGCCAGCGCGTCCTGCTGTACCTTCACGTTTTCGTAAGCATTTACCAGGTCCCAGTACATGTTCTGGATCTGGTCGACCGTCGTGGTAACTTGCAAGCGGAACGCGACGTCGGTGAGTTCACGATTGTTTCTGGCGATAATGATGAACCGTTCGTTCGGAACGAACCCAAACCCCTGCAAGAGATGTTGAGTGATTAGTGCTCGGAAGCTCGAGTTGAGCTGCGGACTAAATGTACTGAAAGTCGAGTTGGTTGAGGCCCGCGAATTGTTAAAACCTACGCTCAGATTGGTGCCCGTCACAAATCCCTGTTGATACCCAAAGTCGTAAGTGTTGGTATCTTGTCTTGTAACGGGTGTTGTGAATGGATTGCTTCCGAGAACAGTGTTGCGGTCCAGTTGAATAGTGCCCGTCAAAATTGGATCGTAAGAACTGATCGGCGAGCCAATGCCGAGTGTCGAACTCACAATGCCCAGCGTGCCGCTACCGGCACCCCCACCTCCTCCGGTCGTTCCACCCGCGCCGCCTCCGGTCGCCGTGGTTGCGCCGCCGAAGCCTCCAACGCCGCCTCCGGGAGTACCCTGCACGACTCCGGTATTTACACCGAGCAAGGCGGCGCCCGCCTTGGTCCGCAGGACGTCGGTGTCAGCGATGTGCAAGTTGTAGCGGGAAATCGCGATGTCGAGGTTGTTCTCAAGCGCCAGCGCGATGGCGTCATTGATGGAGAGCATCAGCTTGCCATTCTTGAGCAACTGATCCAGGCGTGGCGTATTTGTCAGATTTGGCGAAGGCACGGAACGGCTGGTGTATGGCCCGATGGGGTTGGGGAAGTGTGAACGGCCCTTCGCATACTCGCCCACCACAAACGGCTTAGGAGGTGCGGTCGGGGTTTGGCTCGCCGACGGTGCTTGTGGCATAGGCGCCGACTGGTTCGTTTGCGCGCACACTGCAGTCGCGAATATCGTGACCAGAGCCAGGCCGCAGAAAGCTCTGCTGGCAAACTTCAAACAAGGCAGTTCCATTCGTATTCTCCGTCCATGAAAACGTTTCGTTGCAGATTGCATGAATTCGTGGCAAGCGCTATGCGGAATCCAGACGTCGATTCCCACAGGCTGATACGCAAAGCGCGCTGCGAAGGTTCCTTCCGGCTACGTCGATACACCGGAACGGCCCGAATTGCGGATTCCCGGGAGGTTTTCCAGTATATCTGACGGTTTTCCCGTTCCTGGTGACTCCGCGCACGAAAACGAGTAAAAGTTTGTAAAGCCCGAGCCAAACATCAGCCAAATAAGAAACTTAGATGAAGGGACTGCGGCGGACGAATCACAAAAGTGCGTAATCTCAAATTGATGCTTTCATACGATGGTACGGACTTTTCCGGCTGGCAGGTGCAGCCGGACGCGCCTACCATTCAGGGCACACTGGCGTCAGCCATTGGACGGTTGACGGGGGAAAATGTCTTGCCGCAGGGATCGGGAAGGACCGATGCCGGCGTGCATGCCTTGGCCCAGGTTGCGACGTTTTCGACGTCGTCCTCTGTGCCCTCGCAGAATTTCACGAAAGCCCTGAACGACATTCTGCCTGCATCTATTCGAATTCTTGACGTGGCTGAGATGCCCGACGGATTTCACGCGCGCAAATCGGCCCGCGCCAAGACTTATCGTTACCGGATCTATCGCGAGCCGATCTGTGCTCCGTTCCTGGCGCGGTATGTGTGGCACTTTCCGTATCCGCTCGATGAGGCCGAGATGTCGAAGTCGGCAGCGCTCGTAGAGGGCGAACACGATTTCACGTCGTTCGCAGCTGTGGATCCGGAACGCGGGAGCGAGAACGCCGAAGTCTCGAACGTGCGGACGATTTTTTCTTCCGCTTTCGAACGACAAGGAGAGGAGCTCATCTACACGGTGCGTGGCAGCGGCTTCCTGCACCACATGGTCCGCAACCTGGTGGGGACGTTCATCCTGGTAGGAAAGGGAACCCTGCAGCCTTCGGATGTCGCCCGCATAATCGAATCGCGCGACCGTTCTGCGGCCGGCGCTACTGCCCCCGCCAGCGGTTTGTTCCTGGTAAACGTCGAGTACTGATCACGATGCAGCGTGATGTGGGCATTCCCAATGTGGCGCGGGTACTCCTGCCCGCGTAAACTTTCCCTGTTATGGCTACCGACGTACAAGTTGCGCTCCGCAAAGTCGTCTCAGTCAATCCCGCAACCGGCGAGGCATTGGGCGAGTTCGACTGCGCCTCGGACGCGGAGGTTCATGCGGCCGTCGCTCGTGCTCGCGCCGCGCAGCCGGCCTGGAATGTGCTCGGAGTCGAGCGCCGCGTTGCGATTCTGCGCAAATTTCGGAAATCGCTCCACGATCAGAAGTCCGAAGTCGCGAGGTTAATCACGCAGGAAGCAGGGAAGCCTTATGTGGAGGCCCTGCTTACCGAGGTGCTCGTCGTCCTCGATGCGACGCGCTACCTGATTGACACGGCATTCGAATTCTTGAGGGAATCGACCGTCGAGCACGGCAGCCTCGCCATGAAGACCAAGCGCGGCCGCATCCTCCGCGAACCTCATGGCGTGATCGGAATCATTTCTCCCTGGAATTATCCGCTGTCGATTCCCGCGGTCGACGCGCTGGGCGCGCTGGTGACCGGAAATGCCGTTGTGCTCAAGCCTTCAGAATTCACATCGCTAGTGGCGCTGAAATTCCAGATTCTGCTGCGAGACGCCGGAGTTCCGCAAGCGGTCTTTGAAGTGGTAGTGGGCGACGGGCCAACGGGCGCGGCCCTGCTCAATTCCGAAATCGACAAGCTCGTCTTCACGGGAAGCGTTCCAACCGGCAAGCGCATTGCGCAGTCAGCCGCCGCCCGGCTGCTACCTGTTGTGCTGGAACTCGGCGGCAAAGATCCGATGCTCGTTCTCGACGACGCCGACATCGACGTCGCCTCGAGCGCAGCTATTTGGGGCTCGTTCGTGAACGCCGGGCAGGCTTGCCTGTCGGTCGAGCGCTGCTACGTCCATCGCTCGCAATACACGCGTTTCCTCGACGCGTGCGTGCAGAAAGCAAAGCGCCTGCGCGTCGGCAACGGACTTGATCCTGAAGTCGATGTTGGCCCGATGATCCATGAACGCCAACTACGCATGGTGGAGTCGCAAGTGAACGAAGCGGTCGCGCAAGGCGCGCGCCTGCTGGCGGGTGGTTCGCGGCTGAAAAATCTGGGCCCGAACTTCTACGCTCCAACCATCCTCGCCGACGTTACGCATGAAATGCGCAGCATGCGCGAGGAAACCTTTGGCCCCGTGCTTTCGGTTGCTCCCTTCGATTGTGACGACGACGCTGTTCGGCTGGCGAACGATTCCGAGTTCGGCCTGGCGGCCAGCGTCTGGACCCGTAATTCGGAGCGAGGGAAAGCGCTGGCTCGCCGTATCGTGGCCGGGACAGTCATGGTTAACGATACGATCTCCTGTTTCGGCATCAGCGAAGCCCCTCATGGCGGGGTGAAGGCCAGCGGCATCGGCCGATCGCACGGACGCTTCGGCCTGGAAGAAATGGTGCGCGTTAAGTATCTCGACGTCGACCGTATGCCACGAATGAAGAAGCTCTGGTGGTATGGATATGGCTCCCGGTTCACTCGCCAGATGGAAGGGTTCCTTGATCTGCAATTTGCGCGCCTGATCGCCGACCGCGTGCGAGGTGCGCTGCGCTCTGCGGGAGCGGCAAGCGCGCGTAAACTCTAGGCGCTCACGCCATGCGTTCCTTCAAGAGTTGTGCCCTGCGCCGGCTCATGACTAGATGGCATTTAGAGCCTCGGAGCACGACCCTATAGGAGTAGTTCGGCAGCAGTTCCATCTGCTCTACAAAATCAAGATTCACGATGGTGGACCGATGGATCGCAGCGAACTGATTTCGGGGCAAGCGCGCGCGCCATTCCTTGATCGAACGTAGCATCATCCATTTGCTTCCGTCGTCGACGAAAAACTCGGTGTAGGGTCCAGCCGCGAGCACATATTGAATCTTCCTTACCTGGATGAAGCGCGATCCTGACGTGCCGGTGACGAACAGGTAGTCCGTACTCTTTAGCAATGTTTCAGATTGGGCGATTGGTTGCGGACGCATCGACAGCCGCCGAATGGCCTCCGCCAGACGATCGCGCTCGATGGGCTTCAAAAGATAGTCGAGGCCATTGACTTCGAACGCGCGGAGCGCAAAACGGTCGTGGGCGGTTACGAAGATGGTTGCAAAAGTCCCCGCGGCGTTTTCTAGAAAATCGAAACCCGATTCTCCAGGCATCTGGACGTCCAGAAACACCACGTCGGGGCAGTACTTCCGAGCGGCCACCAGCGCGTCCGGCACGCCCGCGCTCTCCCCAACGATTTCTACCTCCGGGAAGTGCGCTAGAGAAACACGCATTTGCTTGCGCGCTAAACGTTCGTCATCCACCAACAAGGCACGAAAGGGCATCTTTCCGTTCCTTCTCCAGAGCCGCGATTTCAATCCGCTGCACGACCCAGCCGTCTTCCGTCCCGCGCGTCATCTGGTATCTACCACGATAGCTGTGCTCCAGTTGCTCTCGGACGAGCCGCAGTCCGATTCCAGTGTTTTCCTCAAAGTAGTTTTCACGCCCCGCTTCCAGCCAGTGCCCAGTGTTAGCAACTTCCAGACATAAGCTTCCGTCGACGATGAATGCGCGAACGCGGACTTGCAGAGGCAGAGGACTGGATTGCATTCCGTACTTCACGGCATTTTCTACCAGTGGATGCAACAAGAGTCCGGGAACGAACCACGGTTCGGCGCTCGGCTGAAGATCGACATCGATGATCAGATTCTCTTCGAATCGAATCTTTTCCATGGCCAGATATCTCTGGATGATTTCGATCTCTTCCGATAGCGGAACCACTGCCGCGTCACTCCAGCTCAGAGAATGGCGAAACAGGCTTGCTAAATGGCCGACCGCGTTCTGCGCGCGGATGGGGCTTTCCTCGATCAGCGCCTGGATAGAGTTAAGCGAGTTGAACAGAAAATGGGGATTCACCTGCCCGCGCAGCGCCATCCATCTCGCTTCGTGAGCGGCGGCCTCAGCTCTGAGAGCGTTTTCTTTTTCGCTTTGCATATCCCGGTAATTCTGGAAAGCGATGTAAGAGGCGCACCAGCACAGGTACACAGCGAAGGCGCTGACCGTGCCTCCCAGCAGAGATTCCCATCCCCCGACCGCCTGCCCACCCGTGGCCTGGCGGGCGACGTTTGCCAGTACAGTACTGAACAGAGCCACCAAATAGGAAAGCGGCAACGCCCAAAGGGCGCTTGCGAGTAATGGGGCCAATCGTCTCTGCTGGCGCCGAAAAAATGCCCGCAGCAGGCTTGAACAGACGACGCCTGCCAGGGCGAATACGGCACGACTAAGGAACACCGATCGGATCGAATTCAGATGCGGTACCAGTCCGATGTAGGGGAGCGCACCGGCGAAAGAGATCAGTCCGTAGGCGATCCACATCCCAGCATTCAAGGCATGGAACGTCGAAAGTTTCTCTTCCTGCGCGATCTCCATAACCACTTTGACGTGCCGGCTAGCGTTTCGATTGGTAGGTAGTTATTCCTGCAGGCTGCCAGGTCACCCCATGATCGCTCGATCGCTCGACGGCCTGCGTGTAGCTCGACGTGTTCACCGCTGTATAGACGATGCGGATCAGAATCGGTTTGCCGTCAGGATCTGGACGCTCGCGATAAAAACCCAAACGGCCAGCTTCCTCCCGGCCTTCGTACACCTGCATGTGCGACTGATCATCCAGATAAAAAAGCAGCCAATGCTTTGTGGTGGCGTCGTACCCCCAGTAGGCATCACCGTCGAACAAACGTTTTCCGTCGCGGCTGACGGTGCGGTGCTCATGCACAATGCAGCTGTCGAGCATCGACTCGACCGTGCTTTCTCCTTGAGAAGCGCCCACGGTAGCGGTCCCGGGATCGCTGGTTTGCCAGATTCCGATCATGAAGTCGAATCGGCGGTGATCCGGCGCTGCGCACGGCTTGTCTGCCGGCTTCGGTTGCGATTGGGCGGCTGAGTCAGGTGCGGTGCGAGGCTCGACAGAGAAAGTTTTGTTTACGACCTTCCAGTGCTTTTCTATGCGAACCAGGGAGAGATAGTCCGTCACCGTGGCCTTGGGGCGGACCGTTGTGATTTTGACGATTGCGGCGTTGCCTGTCCGGTCGACCAGATCGATGGTCGAATGCCGTTCCTCGTGTGCGGCGTTCGTGTTCGCTGAAACGCGTTGCAGGTAATCGGCAAAAGGAATTGTCCGCAGCGCTTCCTTCTCATCGGTTGTGAACAGATTCATGCTGGGCAGAAAGGCCTCGCGCAGTCGGGCCGGGTCGGCCGAGATGTAAGCGTCCGCCAGGGCGCGAATAGCGTCCATTTCGGGGTCGGTTACGCTGCTGCGTGCATTCGGGATGTTTAACAGAAAGAGTGCCAAGGTCAAGATAACGAGCACCAGTCGCATATTACCTCCGCGGCCAGATTGGAAGAATGCAGCACCGAAGGAAAGAAAAATTGAACGAACGGTTGTAGCGTCGAACGAACGGCGATTGCCGGCGACATTGCGGACGAAGCACTCGGCCACGAGCAGATGCCGCAGGTTGGTCCCCGTATTGCCCTTCAAGTAAGATGTAGTTGTTGTCCGATTCTGGTCGTGCGCTACGAAGCGTGAAAGTGAGGATTTCCCTTGGCAGCTGGTGAAACCACGATCCCGCACGCTGTTCAGCAGCTTCCCAACCACAAGGTCAAGATCAAGAAGCCCGGCCAGCGCGCCTGCAACGAGAAGGACGACAAAGGAAAATTCTGCGGCGGCCACCTGAAGCGCTGGTTCTACACGACCGACGCGGTCGAGCAGGAATGCGGCTGCATCGAGAAAGCCTGGGGGCGGGAAGTCGAAGTCTATCGCTGCGAGATTTGTAAGACGCTCTATCTCCCCAATCCCGAAAGCGCACGAGGAGTCAACGTGGCCGGCGAAGGACAGCTCTCCGTGTTCGGACTGACTTTGCCACCGAAGGAAGAGAAGAAGTAGTCGTCACTCTCTAGTGGCCAGTCGTCGGCAAAAAGCAGCGGCTGCTTGTCAGCAGGAACCCGCGTTACAGCCTGTAGCCGCCGACCGACGATGATTTTGCTGAAGACTGACGACTGGAGACTAGCGACTGAATTCCGACCTTATCTACGACTGGAACGCGCTGCACCCGCAATCGCTGCGGCCCGCAGCTCAAGTCCTTCTCAACGACGAGACTCTGCGCGACGGCCTGCAGTCGCCCTCGGTTCGTGATCCGCTGATCCAGGACAAAATCGCGATTCTCCACCTGATGGAGGCGCTCGGCATCAATTCCCTGAATCTGGGTCTGCCTGGCGCGGGGCCGCGCGCGGTTGAAGACGTCACGGCGCTGGCGCGGGAAATCGTCAATCACAAGATGAAAATTCGCGCCAACTGCGCGGCCCGCACCCACGAAAACGATATCCGCCCGATCGCCGAGATCACCCAAAAGACGGGACTACCCATCGAGGCTGCGACGTTCATCGGTTCGAGCCCGATCCGTCGCTACACCGAAGGCTGGACCGATGACTTCCTCTTGCAGACGACCGAGAAGGCCATCAAGTTGGCCGTATCGCTTGGCCTGTCGCCGATGTACGTGACCGAAGACACTACGCGCTGCGATCCGGAGATGGTGAAGAAACTCTATTCGACCGCGATTGCGAACGGCGCGCGCGCCATCGTGATTTGCGATACCGCGGGGCACGCTACGCCCATGGGTGCGTTTGCGCTGGTGAGGTTTGTAATATCCGAAGTCGTGAAACCCTCCGGCGAGAAGATTCGTGTGGACTGGCATGGCCACTGCGACCGCGGCCTTGGTGTACCGAATGCGATGGCAGCCCTGGTCGCCGGGGCGGATAGCGTCCATGCGTCCGCTCTAGGCGTCGGTGAGCGCGTCGGCAACACGCAAATGGACTTGATGCTGGTGAATCTGAAACTCATGGGCATCAACCCGTGGGTCACTCAAGATCTCACTAAGCTTAAGGATTATTGCGTGGCGGTCGCCCGCGCGACCGGCATCCCAATTCCCGCCAACTATCCGGTCGTTGGCGACGATGCTTTTCGCACCGCAACCGGCGTTCACGCCGCTGCGATCGTGAAGGCTTTCAAGAAAAATGACATCGAGCTTGCCAACTCCGTCTACTCGGGCGTGCCCTCCCATGTGTTCGGTCTCGAACAAGTCATCGATATCGGCCCCATGAGCGGGAAGTCGAACGTGCATTACTGGCTCGAGCGACGCAACATCCCGGCCACTGACGAAATCGTCGATCGTATCTACGCGCGCGCCAAGAAATCCGATCACACGCTCACCGACGCCGAGATCCTCGAGTGCGTCACGGCGCCCCGGCCGCACTCGTAATTATTCCCCAACCTCTTTGTCATCCTGAGCGAAGCGAAGGACCTTTGCATTTGGTTGAGCCACCCCTGACTGAGTCTTCAACGATTGGTCTTGGAGCGGCGGGAGTCCGCGCACGTCGGACGCGCGGCGCCCGCCCCACCATCGGTATTCCGGGACCCTTCGAAAGCACCCCTTCCCGCCAATCGCCCGTTGTAAACTGACGGAACCATTCCCATGTCCCCGAGTTCGCGCGGCGAAGTGTCGGACGTGCATCCCACTTTTCAGGATGAAGTCGCTCGTCTGTCCGCGTCGCCCGAAGTCCGGTCCGCCTTCAACTGGTTCCGAGCGCAGGAACCCCAGTTAGCCCACTGGCAGATCGAGATGGCGCGCATCGCTGCCCCACCTTTCGGGGAGGGACCGCGCGCTGCATGGCTGGCCGAGCGCTTTCGTGAACTGGCTCTCGATGACGTTCGCATCGACGACGTAGGCAACGTCTTTGGCATTCACCCGGGCTTCGGCAAACGCTACATAGCGCTCAGCGCACACATCGACACTGTTTTCCCCGCAGGTACGCCGTTGAATATCCGCCAGCAGGGAACGAAGCTATTCGGGCCGGGCGTTTCGGACAACGGTGCAGGCGTTACCGCCATGCTCGCGATCGCCGCCTTGCTTCGTGCGGTACGAGTTCGCCATGCCATGCCGTTCGTGTTCATCGGCAATGTGGGAGAAGAGGGCGAGGGCGATCTGCGCGGCATGCGTCACATTTTCGCCACGCCGCGCTGGAAGGATTCGATCGGCTACAGCCTAATTCTCGACGGAGCCGGTTCTGACACGATTGTGGCTGAGGCGTTGGGCAGCCGGCGCTTCGAAATCATCGTGCGTGGTCCCGGAGGTCATTCTTGGAGCGACTTCGGCGCTCCCAACCCGATCGTAATTCTCTCGCGCGCCATCGAGCGCTTTTGCCAGACGCCCGTCTCTGCCGCGCCCAAGAGCACGTTCAACATCGGCGTGATTCGCGGTGGCACCTCTGTGAACTCCATTCCTGAATCCGCCAGCATGCGCGTGGATTTGCGCTCTACGTCGGCTACCGAACTCGAGCGCTTGGAGCGTGCCCTGCGCGTTTGCCTTGATCAGGCGGTCGAAGCCGAACAATATGCCGCCGAGCACCGAACGGCCACGCAGCGTAAAACGCACGCCGTCAGCTGTGAAGTGGTCGTCATCGGCGACCGTCCGGCCGGGGAACTGGAGCCGAACGCCCGCCTGCTGCAGGCGGTGCGGGCCGTGGACGCTCATCTGGGCAACGTCGCGCAAGTGCAGCGCGCCTCCACCGACGCCAACATCCCCCTCTCGCTCGGACGCGAAGCCATCGCGATTGGAGGCGGCGGGTCCGGCGGCGGCGCTCACACGCTGCAGGAGTGGTTCGATTGCTCGGGACGTGAGTTGGGCCTGAAAAGAATTCTCCTGACGTTGCTGGTGCTGGCCGGAGTCGGCGAATGAACGTGCGGGTTGTCGTGCTTTCACTCCTCCTTATTTGCGCAGCGCAAGCCCAGGACGCGGCGCCTCCGCGCGCCGACGCAATTTTCATCCACGGCAACATCTACACCGGAGTTGTCGATAAGGCCGCCTTCAACGCCATCAAACGCGCTCAGGCCGTTGCCGTTCGCGGCGACCGCATCCAGGCAGTCGGTGAGAACGCCGAGATTCTCAAGCTGAAGGGACCGAATACAAAGGTCATTGATTTGGGCGGGAAGTTTGTGATGCCTGGTTTCAACGATGCGCACGCGCACCTCTCGCAAGGCGGCTTTCAAGCGCTGCACGTCGATCTGGTTGGCACAAAGTCGCTCGATGAATTTCGCGAGCGCATTCGTACGAACGTCGCATCGGCCGCGCCCGGCGCGTGGATACTCGGTGGCGGATGGGATGAGAATTTGTGGCCGGTAAAAACCGTTCCCACGCGCTGGGACGTCGACGAAGTTTCTGCCGGTCATCCCGTATTCCTTGAGCGGGTAGACGGGCACATCGCAGTGGCGAATACGCGGGCGCTACAGCTGGCCAGCATCACGATTGCAAGCCGCGATCCGAAGGCCGGCAAGATCGATCGTGATGCGAACGGTCAGCCCACCGGAATTCTGCGCGAGACTGCGAGGCAGGCGATCACCGATGCCATCCCGCCACCCACGCACGACGAACGTCGCAGTGCAATGCAGCGGGCGTTGGCCGAGGGGGCCCGATGGGGCGTCACTTCCGTGCAGGACAACTCTGGCGATTGGGACGATTTCCATGTGCTCGAGGAAATCGAAAAAGACGGC
>DASRDJ010000278.1:0-3368 GCA_035652655.1 Terriglobales bacterium | reverse complement strand
AGACGCTGAGCGCGGACTTTCGGCGAGACCTCGAGGAGGGGATCAACGAGCAGATCTTCACCGATGAGGAATACGCGCAGATGTTCGATGCCGCCGGGCTGGTGGCAACGCGGGCAGTGATTGACGGCGGTTCGTTCAAGGCGATCCTATCCCGCGATGGTGCCGTCTGCTCAATTGACACAACGTCGAGCGCTCCGACCAGGCGTCCCCACATGCGCACCCAGCTATCGCATGCTGGTCAAGAACCGCTCAACATTCGCTTCGCGCGCCGCTTGACCTCGCCCTCCGCTGTGCCGGGTCAGTCGGCACAACCTAACCGGGGGACGGAAATGACTGACACGACTTCGGAACTCCAGAAGAAGATCAACGAAATGATCTGGTTTCACACCATTGACTTCGGCAATGGCGTCATATCGCCAGGTACCAAGTCGATGTTGCAGCTAAGGCGAGAGGCCGATGCATTCTTTGGCTGCATTGATCTGAGGGGCCGAACTTTTCTCGACATCGGTGCGTGGAACGGTTACTTCTCTTTCGAAGCCAAGAGTCGTGGGGCGGGTCGTGTCTTAGCTACTGACAAGTTCACATGGACCCATCCGCACCTAAAGGGGCGGGAAGGTTTCGAACTTGCGAGGAAGCATCTCGGCTATAGCATAGAGGCCGAAGAAATCGATGTTGCCGGACTCACCGTTGAGCGCGTGGGCACGTTCGAGGTGGTCCTCTTCGCGGGCGTCTTCTGCCACCTCTTTGAAGCACCCCAACTGATGCAGCAGGCGGCGCATACGGCAACAAAGCTCTTCATCGTTGAAACCCACCAAGAGCTCATAGATTTGGAACGCCCTGCGATGGTTTACTATCCGGGCGCAACCCTCGCCAACGACGAAACCAATTTTTGGGGCCCCAATCCCCCGCTCATGCGACAATTGCTTACAGAGTCGGGTTTCAATGAAATCCATTACCGACCGCACCCAGATACCGAGCACGATCACATTCGTGGCATTTATCTAGCGTTTCGGGATGTTGAAAGCATGACCTCACTAAGTTTCGATCGCGCGGGGCGCTGGCGCGACCTGAACCCGCAGCCTTCTACTACTTCATACGGAGAACACGTGTCTACGAGCTTGCCAACGAGACCCATCTGCGAGGCGCAAGGGTACTATTGTTATGGCGACGGCGTTTCCGGTTGGCTTACGGTGCTGGCGTTCGAAACCGACCTGCGCGTATCGGGTTGTGCGCCGTTCTCCATCTCGGTGACCAATGATGGCATCCGAGTCTGGCCGTCTGTACGGCTTGTACTCCGCTGGACGGTGAAGGAACCGGATGGCGGCGAGCTCATTCTGAGCGACCAGATTGCAGCGGAGCTGTCGCTCCTTGCGCCGGGGAAAAGCCAGGTGCTTGAGACTTCGGTGCCGGTGCCGGTGAACAGCGTGCGCGATTTGGATATTGCCTTTCACCTCATGGCCGCCGATGGCACTTACTGGCTGCCCAAGGATCTGCCGGCTCTCCTGCGTCGACACATTTCCGGGCAGAGTGCTGAAAATGTGCCCGCGGATTTCGACTACGAAGCGATGTATCGGACCGTTGATCTGCAACAGGATTGGTGGACCCCGGTAGGTCCTGCGACACGAGCCGAATACGAAAGCCTAGGCCGCGCCCAGTGCGAGTCCTTGGTCGCGTTGGGGCTGGGCCCCAACGCGCGAGTGCTTGATATTGGTTGCGGGACCGGGAGGTTAACCGAGGCGCTGGCGCCGATCCTTTCACCGGAGGGGCTGTATTACGGAACAGATGTGGCCGAAGAGGCAGTGCAGTTCTGCCGAGCGAAATTCCCGCAATCGCAGTTCCATTTCGTTAAGAATGAGCATACGAGCATCCCGATCTACGGTATCGACTTCGACTTCATATGTCTGAGCAGTGTATTCACCCACATGTTCCCCGCTGATATCGCTGTTATGCTCGTCGATATTCGGCGGTTAATGGCTGACTCTGGCTGCGTGGTGGCCGATGCCTTTGTCTCTCCGGCAATCGCCGATTTCGTTGGAAACCGCGCTATGATCCAACTGAACGAAGGCAATCTGCTCGCAGAGTTTCGCAAGCATGGCTTTCGGGTTCGTGAGCTTTCCAGCACGACATGGAACGAACAATGCCGGCGGGTTATATATCACCTCACCGCGCAAGAGTCGCGTTGATGATTGTGGTTCCGAGAGGACCTTCAAATGACATCACTCGGATGTAGTAGACGTCGATTTGGTCCGGAGACCTGTCGGACAGCAGCAGCAGCCAACTCGTGACGTATCTACAAGACCCCCAAATTCTCCAACAACTCTTGCACGCGGGCACCAACGACCGCAGGGGCAAACAACTCACGAAGCAACGCTTGACCGCGTAGCCCCTTTGCGCGGGCTCCGGAACGATCCGCATAGACAGACCGGAGCGCTGCGACCGTCGCATCCAGTCTAGGCTCAGCCCAGACTTGACCCTCCCAGCCCGGATAATCGCCTCTTTTCAAAGGGACAAGATCATAAGCCACAGGATATCCTGTCTCGGGGGTAACGAAGTCGGTTGTTCCCCCGTAGTCCGTCGCCACCACCGCCTTACCGGCCGCGAGGGCTTCTGCAGGGCCAAGACCAAAACCCTCGGACCGATGCAGCGAGATGAACACGTCGCAGCTTTGCATCATTGCATCCATTTGATCGCGGTTGAGTGTCCGGTCGATGACCTCGATGCGCGGATCGGTCGAAGCTGTTGCGGCAAGCCATTCGCGCACCCCCGAATCCTGCTCGCCGCGTGCTTTAACCACCAATTGGACATCGCGCTGACCGACCGGAAACGCGGCCTGGAAGGCGCATACCGCCGCGGTGAGATTCTTGCGGGCCCTGTAGGAATCGAAGTCGAGGTAGGTATACAGCCGCAAGATCTCGGGCGGGCCAGCTTTGTTGGCCAGCATCGCTGACATCCACATCGGCGGCCGCACCAGTCGGATTGGCCGGTCGAAATCCGGTGGAAAGGCATGTGCCACGAAGCTCGTCGGGGCCCAGATTTCGTCAAAGCGACGCGCCACGTCCAGCCACGCCCGTGGAATCTGGCTGAGCTCCCAGAACGGGTAGAGGATGTTGACCCGCCCCGGGCCAATCTCGTGTGTCAGGTCGCAGATAGAAGGCAAGCCCACGACGAGTAGATTTGCCTTGCGATCCGGAACCGTGATGCATTTGGTCATGAACTCGGCGACGCCTTCCCGACCGGGCAAAGGCAAATGACGAAATGACATTGGCAGGCGCCTAGCGTCGCACGCATAGGCCAAATTGCGCGCCGCTTGACCCAGGCCGATTTCCGAGCGCAGATACCCGATTAGGCACAACCCATCGTGCAAGCGG
>DASRDJ010000277.1:0-3388 GCA_035652655.1 Terriglobales bacterium | reverse complement strand
GCTCGATGTGCACCGCAGTTGTCGGTGGGTCGATCCACCGCGCGGCCAGTAGGATCAACGCGGCAAGTAGCCAAGCAAGTACTGCGGCGATGACGAGCCATCGAAAGCAGGAGCGGAGAAGTCCCGTTCGAAGCGAGGTCTTGATATGTGAGTTCGGCATTGTCATCAGATTCGGGAATAATAGCCCCGAGCGGGTTGGCGACGCCGTTGAGTTGTCGTTAGGCATCATCACAATGTGGTCAACGGCGATTCTCTTCGGGAGGAGTCACTCTTGGAAAGTTTGTGAGGGGAATGTGTGGTTGGGATGCTGAATTCGGCTCCCGGTGTCCGTGCTCAGCTCATACCAAGAGCGTGCATCGCTCAACTCTGATCTCTTTTCGCGTACCTGCCAGAGTTGGTTGCTACGCTCTTCGCAAGGCGAGTCGACCTAGACCTGAGTAGGCGTCCGCTGCCATACAGAGCGCGTTCAATAGGAGGAAAGGCGGCAGTCGGGACTTCTGCCGCTTCCGAGCTAGACTGGAGACGAGCAAAATAGCTATTCGAGCAATTGCCTCTCGGGATAGAATTTCCCAAATCTTGGGGGAGGGCGGGATGGACCACTCAACCGACGTTGGGGGCCCGTCGTCCGGCATTCGTATACCCGCCGAACGTGCTCGGGTCCTGCTGGAAATCAATAACGCGATCGTCTCTCGCCTCGACCTGACCCAGGTTCTGCAGAGTATTTCTGACTGCCTGCGACGCGAGATCAAGCATGATTTCGCTGCCCTTGCTCTTTACGATGCGGAGCGGCATTAGTTGCGGCTGCATGCTTTGGATTTCGCGGAAAACAAGGGGTTCCTACAGAAAGGTCAACTGATTCCGCTCGTTGGAACTCCGGCAAGCCTGCCCTTTGCGACGCGTAAACCAGTGTTGCGTCACCGGCCCGATTTCGAGGAATTTCCCGCGCCGATCATGAAGGAGGCATACGCCAAAGGTCTGAAGTCGGGTTGCGCTGTGCCTCTGCTTTGTCACGAGAAGATCGTGGGCAGCATGATGCTGGCCAGCCTGCGCGAATCGGCATTTACCGAGGACGATGCTGACCTGCTGGCGCAGATCGGGGCGCAGGTTGCGATCGCCGTGGATAACGTGCCCTCAACTTCGAGAGCGCCTGGCGCGCCGAACAGGGTTGCAGCTGCGCCTTACGGCGTCGTGGGAGCGGTAGCGGCTTTGTGGATCATGGGGACGCCGTTCGGGTTCATGGCTTTTCTGGGAGTCGCGAGCCTCATTGGCGTGATCGTAAGCCACGTCATTGTCCTGTTCGACTTCATCGAAGAGAAGCACGAAGAGGGTGAACCGTTCGAAGAAGCGGTCATCGATGCCGGAATCATCCGGCTGCGACCGGTAATGATTACGGTGGGGGCAACGGTCCTGGCGCTGTTTCCCCTGGCCCTCCATGGGGGGCCGCTCTGGCAACCGCTCTGCTACACGCAGATCGGGGGATTGGCGGTAGCAACGTTCATCACTTTGTTGTTGGTTCCGGTGCTGTATGCAATCTTCGTCATGGATCTCAAGATCCTGAAGTGGGAGACCAAAGAGAAACAATCGCCGCCTGGAATCGCCCAGGTAACGGACATCGCCGAGCATACGGCGGCCACCGCCTAGAGACTCAACTTAACTCACAAACCGCGCCCAGGGGACCAGAAAACCTTGGGAGAATGCTGTCCGATGAAACCAATACGCAGAGCAAAGCCACAATCCTATTTGTTCCATTCGCCATTGTCGTTTCTTGAGAAAGGTATTGCCATGAAACGAGCTGTTGGAGAGTGATGATGTCGCCAACCCCTTCGTCTGCCCCGTCGCGGCGATGGCGAAGCATGTGAAGTCACAACTTCGAGAACCCAGAATGATTGAGAATCAGTCAGCTGAAATAAGACCTCTGCCGAGATGAAAGACTTGGCCATCCCCGCTTAAGCGTCGCGGATCGCCCGTGAATCATGGAACAGGTCGCCGGCCTATTCTCGGCCGTTGGCGGGACGAATGCCCTTTACGTCTTCAATATAACTGCGCAGCACTTCAGCTACGCTCCAGGCCTGTGCGACGCACCCAACAGGCCGTTGCGGTACGTCTCCGTCGAAGATCTCTGAGATGTGCCCCAACCCCGCATCGGAGAGGTGATTTCTTAACGGAGTCAGCCATTCGCCGGCTTGCTTTCGGGCGGTATCGCTGCCTCCGTTTATCTTGATATAGGCGCTGAGAAAGGGGCCCATCAGCCATGGCCATACTGTGCCCTGATGATAAGCACCATCTCGTTCCGTGGGGCCATCTGTGTATCGACCACGGTACTGCGGATCGGTGGGTGCCAGACTACGCAGGCCATACGGCGTGAGCAAATGCTCTTGGACCTTCTCGACAACTCCCCTCGCGCGTTCGGGGGACAACATACTGTGGGTCAAGCTCACGGCAAAGATCTGGTTAGGTCGGATTGAGGGATCCGGAAGCGCGCCATTGGTGACGTCGTAGAGGCAGCCGGTGTTCTGGTTCCAGAAGAGACGATTAAAACTCCTGCTCGCCACCGTTGCCATGTTTCGATACCGCTTCTGGCCCGGTTCGTCGCCGAATTTGTTGGCCAGGTCAGCCATGATGCAGAGCGCGTTGTACCAGAGCGCCTGGATTTCCACGGGCTTGCCGCGGCGTGGCGTCACGACCCAATCGCCGATTCTGGCATCCATCCACGTGAGCTGAACACCTTCCTCACCCGAAGAGAGCAGACCCCTGGGATCCACCTTGATTCCGTACCGAGTGCCACGCACGTGCCAAGCGATAATGTCGGTGAAAACGGGATAAAGTTCGGCGCGCACGAAATCCAGATCGCCGGTGTACGCAAGATAGGCACGAGCGGCTTCAAGGAACCAGAGCGTCGCATCGACCGTGTTGTACTCAGGCGTTTCGCCGGCGTCGGGAAAGCGGTTGGGCAACATGCCCTGGTCCACGTGCTGTGCAAAAGTGCGCAGGATGCTCCGCGCGACTCCATACCTGCCAGTCGGCAGAGTGAGGCCCGGCAGTGCGACCATGGTGTCGCGGCCCCAATCGCTGAACCAATGATAGCCGGCGATAACCGTTTTCTGGTCGCCACGGGAAACGATGTAATGATTGGCGGCATTCGTTAGGTCCCGAGCGAACGCGTCGTCGATGGGTGACGTCGCAACTACATCGTTGCGACGCTTGATTTCGACAGCCTGGAATCCGGCAACTTGCGCGACATCGCGCCGTTCGGTGGAGACAATCACCGAAGCTTGGCGGCGAAGCAGCAGGTCGAATCGCAACACAAACGGGTTGAAGAGATCCTCGGTGTAGTCGAGACCCCGCTCGTGCTCCGCGTCATACTCAAAGTTCCGATACCAATCGCCAG
>DASRDJ010000276.1:0-8580 GCA_035652655.1 Terriglobales bacterium | reverse complement strand
GTCAGTGCAATGGTCCCGCCGTGACCGGGTCGCTGGCTGTCCGTGAGAATGAGATCTCCAAAGAAACTGAGATACGAATGCTGGGCGAGGTCTGTCTATCATGTGGCCACACTCAGCATCACGCGGGGAATGCGGACTTTGCCCGGCACTTTCCACCCACGGAATGGCAAGCAAGCGTTGTTCCGAAGCCGATCGTTGCACCCCAAGTCGAACCCGTCACACTGGAACCGGCTTCACGCGGATAAACTCAGGACAGCTCCTTCAGCCGTTCGCGTTCGACTTCCTGAGATTGCGTCGATGCGCTCTTTTTTTTCTCAGCTTGTTGGCCATTCGGTTTACCGAGTGCTTATTGTCCGACTTCGACAAGCCTTTCGTTTTTGTGTCCTCGATCTTCTCCTGTAACTCAGCCATTCAGTTTCTCCTTAGTGAGACTAATTGTGGTCCTTGATTTTGCCGGGCAGTGTCACCCTTGCTCGACTGGTCTTGACGTTGCGCGTTTCCCGGCGCGAAGTTGATCTGAAGTGAACGCCTGTCCGCAGGTGCTGCATCTCCAGGTAGCATTTGATTTGATCACCCTAGCGGTACCGGGGATGGGTCGACCGATTTCGCTCGGACGAAAAGCCAGCACGAGTTCACCACCGCATTGCAGGCACTGCCGAATAGCCATAGCACTTGTTGTTACCACAAGTCGGGGACCGTTATCTGATCACAATCGCACAGTGCCGTGCCTTGAGACCTGAAACAATGTCCGAGAATGCGTTCACAGAAAGCTAGAGAAGTACGCTGCCACGAAGCGGTTTAGGCAGGAATTTTGATTGCGGGGAATCAGGCGCTGTCTAGTACCCGGGATCAGTCGTGCAACACCACATTCAGTAGCGAACTGTGAACCTGTAGCCCGCCTTCCACTCCACCGGCGTAGTCAATGAAGCCCATTTTTCGGAACCGGTTCATAAAGAAGCTTACCCGGGAACGAGTGGTGCCCACCATCTCCGCCAGTGTCTCCTGACTGATCTTAGGAACCACCGTCTCGGGCACTCCCTCCTTGCCAAAATGCGCGAGCATCAGAAGGACGCGGGCTAATCTCTTTTCGCTGGAATTGAACAGTTGGTCAACCAGATCCTCTTCATAACGAATATTGCGTGCCAGGAGGTACGCCACAAACACGTCGGACAGAGCATGCTCGTCGTGAAGAGCATCCATCATCGCCTTCTTCTCAATCCGCAAGAGATGGCAGTCTGTCATGGCCGCCGCCGATCCCATTCGCAGAGCCTGTCCTGCCAACGAGCCTTCGCCGAAGAAATTGTGCTGGCTCAAGATGCCGATCGTAGCTTCTTTCCCGGTCTTCGAAACGACGGTCAGGCGCACCTTCCCCTTCTGAATATAGAAGACAGAGTCGGCCACATCGCCCTGGGTAAAAATCCTTTTCTTTCGATCGACCGCTAAGCTCTTTCGGCCTTGGCCAATTGTGGCGAGGAACCGGTCGGGGTCGAACGTCCGATTTTTCTTGGTAGCCGAAGGGGAACTCATTCCCACCGATTATAGTCCTGCAGATGAGAACCCCTGCTTATTAAGCGTACTGTTCTTTCCAGTGGGTTCAACCACTTGCTCACGGAAGGGTAGATGTGAGCCATTCTGCACAGTTTTTCAAAGAGAAACCGCCGATTCTACATGTGCGGGCGCTCAATTGATCTCGAGGAGAAGAACGACCCATGCCTTTACCCATACACGTCCACGTCGGCGCCATCCTGATTGACGAAACGCCGCGGATAACCCAACTGCTTGGTTTTGAAAGCGAACGCTATTCGGGAAACTGGCGCCTGGTCAGGGCACTGTCCGGCTTCTCGCTGGAACGTAAAATCCGTTCCTCAGGTTGGAATTTCTTCTTCATGGCGACAGAGGTCAAAGCCATCATTATTGGTACGCTTGCGGCGAACAAGATCCAAGGCGCGCTCAATCGGATTCTACAAAAGGTTCGAGGGCAACACTTCAATTCCCTGGAAGTGACCGGCATAGATGAACGGCGGTTTCTGGGGCTGCCCTACGCTGTCGTCTCAGCACACTCTCGGCACATCCAGCAGAGCTGTTACCTGGATAGTGTAGAGACGCGGACGTTTCAGCATGATCAATCCTAGGGGAAAAAGACGCGGGCGGCGGGGGTTGCAACTATGGACCCAAACGAAAGCGGAGGTCGGGAGCGAACCCTGGAGTCTGCAGTTGTCGTGTCTTGGGCGGACTTTGCGCAATGCCCAAGCCGATTTGATTCAAATTGAATACGGCTTTCGCTGCCGACGACACTATCGATTGCCTGAAGTTCTGGGCGTCCATAAGCCGAGGTCATTGGCTTCTGGCGGTTGAGTACTGGGCGTCACGATCTGAATCTCACGACGCTGGCGTCCACTCGAGAATGGGTACGAATCGATGCCCTGCATCACGCTCTTCAAATTGTGATGCAGCACCAAACCGAATTTCTGCTTCCAGTGGATATGGGTAGGCACGCACTGCTCCAGATCGCAATCCCCGCACAACAGGAGAGCGTCCTGACCTCGTCGCTGATTAGGGAGCTGTCCGTCATGTTGGCTCTCTCGCCGAACTAACGTCAGCCTGAAGTCCTGAGCAAGGCTCTTCTTCGAGGTTCAGTCTGCTAGTGGAGGCTTGATTGTTTTGTGCCCGGCCATTTTTCGGCAGATGGGGGCATTGCAACAGAAATCCTTGGAATCGTTCTGCCTTCGCCGGTTCGTCTGTCCGATTACTTCTCAGAAGCCGCTAAGCGCCGATCCCGATGTGGGTCTGTACGGGGCAGCCCAGTGCTCAGTTCACACTTCTCTCCTGGCTTAGCTCCGCAGGTCGGGCAACGAACCGCCAAGGCGGGTGTCCGCTTGGTTTTCATAGCTGCATAATGCACCTGCGCTCGCGAGCAAGATGGTCAATTGTGATCAATGCATACTCGCTAGGGTCAAAATTCTCGCGTGTTTCTGAGAAACCCTGGCAAGCTTCTTGATAGGTACCCGCGACCGCATCATGGGGAGAGGCTGGACAGCTAACCATTGCAAACGTCATCGTTGTAGTGTTGAGAAATCCACATCTTTACAGCATTCCGCCGACGCAATTCCAGACGGGTTTTCTAATGCCGTGCCTGGGAAAAAAGAGCGGGTCGAGGAGTACTGAGGCCGACTGCGGGTCGCAGAAAGATAGCGAAGTGAGCCGGTCCGCGACCGGCATCGACTGGTGCGGCACGCACCCGGCGAAGTTGGTCACAAGCCTACCTCGGTTGTAGCTCTCCCGTACGCCAGAGCTCCGGCTGACGTGCCCGGCCTCGTCAACCGCGCAGAAATATCTCTCTTCTTGGGTCACGGACTCGACGGGGGAAATACGCTTCGATGATTTCGGTTTTCGATCTCCCGCCTGCTCCGGCCTCGTCATCTTAGACAGCCAAGCTGCCCGGTACGCTGTAGAATGCTCTCCAACAATCGTGTCATAGTAATAACGGCACAGAATAACGGTAGGAGCAATTAATTGCGCATTCCCAAATTTCCCCGCGTGATCTTCGCACTCGTGCTGCTCGTTTGCGTTGCACCATCGGTTCTTTTCGGACAGGGTCAAAGCACCGCCAAGGCCCGGCCCCGCGTAATCGTAATTGGTGTGAACGGTATGGAGATGGACGTGATTCGTCCGCTCATCCTCCAGGGCAAGATGCCCAACCTCGCAGGCGTCATCAAAAAGGGAACCTACGGCAAGCTGCGTACCGTCTCTGCGCCCAACTGCCCGCGCGTCTATAGCACACTTTTCACCAGTACCAGGCCCGAGGAACACGGTGTCAGCGGCTTCGTTGTTGGGGGAATCACTGCCAACACCAACATGCTAAAGGAAGAGCCCATATGGTCCATGCTCTCCAAGAACAAAATCACGGTCGGAATGGCAAATGTACCCGCGACTTTTCCTGTGTTGCCCGTAAATGGATACATGATCAGCGGCATGTTGACCCGCGGCAAGAACTGCGAGGACGGCGTGCTGTGCGCACCCAAGCTTTCGGAGGTGCAAGGGGGAGAAGCGGTCTATCCACCTGCCCTGAAGGCGGAATTGATCAAGAACGTCGGAGATTTTTATATCGATTGTGAACGCATGCCGTCGGCCGAACAACTGAAAGACCACGAGCCCGAAGTGATTGACGCGTGGTTGAAAAAAGTGGACGTGATTCGCGCTCAACAGACTCAGCTGTTCGACTATCTATTAAATACGCACCCTACAGATTTCACTTGGCTGGCGCAGTCCTGCGAAGATCGGACCGGACACTGGCTTTATCCCATCGCTCCCTACAATGCTGGGTACAATCCCAAGATCAATGCGATCCGCACCGATGCGTTTCCGAACGAATACGTCGGCTTCGATGGCGTTCTGGGCAGCATTCTGAAACACGTCGATGACAAGACCTACGTTTTTATCGTCTCCGATCACGGCATCAAGCCGCTCCGCGAGTTTGAACAAAGCGACCCCCACGCGCACATGGATCATGAAAAAACCACTCCCGTGATCGCGAAACACGATTTCGCCGATGGCGATGATGTCCCGGGTTCATTTTTCGCCATGGGCCCCGGCATCAAGCAAGGCCTTCGTCTGATGGGTCTTGAAGCCAGCGTCTACGATCTTGCTCCGACGATCTTGCACCTGTACGGAATCGATCCGTCGAAGCAGATGCGGGGGCGAGTGCTGAGCGAGATTTTTGAGAAGTCCGACGGCAAAGTTGCGCAGAAGGAATAATTCGCGGGAACAAGCACAATCTGAGTGGAGGTTAGCAGGGCGCGTGGTAGGTGTTCCGCTGTTTTAGCGGTTTTCAGGCCCGGTCTTGTTCGCTTCATCGAGGAGAACGTTGGCTCGACTCTCCGCCTGTCTCGCTTCAAGGTTCCTGCCCAGTCCTGAATAAGCTTTTGCCAACAGCGTGAATACATCCGCATTTCGTGGCTGCGATTTCGACAGCGGCGCAAGTTGCCGGAGCGCTTCCGCAAACTTCTGATCGGCAAGCTGCGTTCTTGCGATTCCGATCTGCGCATCCACGCTGTCCGGCTGTAACAAAAGGACAGCTTCGAATTGGTCCTCGGCCGCTTTGACATCTTTCAGACCCAGAAAGACTTGCCCGAGCAGCACGCGAGCGTCGGCGGACTGGCGCGGAGCAAGTCGTACGCTGTCCTGCAGAGCATCGCGGGCGCCCGTCAGGTTGCCGGCCTTTACCAGGGCTTTGCCCTCGTAGAACGCTGCGGTGGGGTCTTCCGGACGTAGCGCACGGGCGCGCTTCAAATATTCCGTCGCCTTCTCATACTGGCCCGCATGCAGTTCCAACTCACCCAGTTGCATGAGGGCAGTCTGCGAACCGGGGTCAAGCGCCAGAACTTTCTCAAGACCAACTTGAGCATCGGAGTAACGGCCGTCCTCCGCCGCCATCATGGCTGAGTGCAGCAGATTCTGTTGCTCGATCTTGTCCTTGGGATCGGGCAAAAGAGAAGGCTCCGGAACGTTTGTCGAACTGCGTGAATCGGCGGGTCCCAGGTAGCCCAATGCCTGCAGCTCGTCGAGGGTCGCAACTCCAACGGTTCCTCCCGAAGGTGCCATGGGAGGCTTCTGGGCGCGTTCGTCGGCCAATATTTTGCGGAGCCTTTGGACAGTAGCATCCCAGGGTACGTAAGTGTTTTTCAGCTCGCCGGGATCGGTGTTCAGGTCATACAACTCCGGCCGGGGCGCCTCGACAAACTTGAACCCTTCGGCCCGAACCGCGCGCAGCGGCGCCCAGCCAAAGTGCAACGGATAGTCCGTCTCCCCCAACAGGGTTCGGCTGACGGATTCATGCCCCGAGAGGTAAGGCTTCAGCGACTGACCATCAAGGGTCTGGGGTGATGGAATGCTGAGCAGGTCCAGGACGGTGGGTAATATGTCGGTGGTGCGAACCTGACTTTGAATCACCGAACCGGCGCTCCTGCCGGGCAATTTCAAAATCAGTGGTACATGGAGCGTGGAATCGTAGAGGAAAATTCCATGCGTCTGTTCGTGATGTTCGCCCAGTCCCTCCCCATGGTCTCCGACGACGATGATCAGCGAGTTCTCGTACCAGCCACGCTGCTTGAGATGGCCCACAAAATTTGCCAGCGCAGAGTCGGCAAAGGCAATTTCGCCATCATACAAGCGGTCTTTGTACTGCCTGGAATAAGGCGCAGGCGGCTCATACGGATCGTGCGGATCATACAAATGGACCCACACAAAGTGAGGACCCCTGGGATGCGCGTCCTGCCAAGCTTCCGCCCGTCGCACCACTTCGGTCCCGCGGCGCTCGACGCGTCCCCAGCGTGACTTCGTCTGCGAACGTTCAGGGAAGTTATCGTAAAAATCGAACCCCCGATCCAATCCCGGCGCCAGCGCTTTGCTGTCGAGAATTACCGCCCCGATAAATGCCGCCGTCTGGTAGCCGCTTTTTTGGAGAAATTCTGCCCAGGTCGGACTCTCGGACGCCAGCGGCCTAGCAAAATCGGTGACACCGTGGCCGCTTGGCAACAGGCCGGTCAAAATACTGGCATGAGAACTATTTGTGATGGGACTCGGTGTGAAGGCTTGCGCGAAGCGGATTCCGTGCCGCGCCAGGTCATCGAGGGCTGGGGTCTGAATGTCCTCGTCCCCATAAGAGTGAACATGGTCCGCGCGCAGAGTGTCGATCGTGATCAGGTACACATCCGGTCGCTGCTGCCCGCGGCTCCCTGCCTGTCCGGTCGCGGCGTTGATCGCGGTCAGGGTGCACAGTGTCAGGATTGAAAGGGCCCGCATGCGGCCCAGACTAGCACGATCAGTGCTGCACAGCCGCGTCGCGTGGTTCAAGTTCCGTACCAGTCTTAGAGAGGTTGATTCCCGCTGAACATTTCCTGCTTAACACTGATGTTGCACGTGTGCTGTTTGTAGCTGACCGCGAGTCATTGAAATTTCGCTATATTTCGCTTGACTAAAGAGCCCGTCTCCGTTGACGATCCCGCCTAACTATTTTTTAGTCGTAGCGGGTGCCGTTCACTAGCAATATCCGAGGGGGTACGATGGCAGTGGACCGTATTCTGCGTGGGGCTTTTGTTCTCCTTCTCACGAGCTTGATCGCAAGCCTTCCTCTGTTTGCTCAGAAAATCACGGGCGACATTTCCGGGACCGTCACGGATCCGAGCGGCGCGGCGGTGTCGGGAGCCGTCGTGAATGCGGTGAATACCGGAACCAACGAGAAGGCGACCGCCACTACCAATGAAGCTGGCTTCTATCGCATGGTCAACCTATCTCCGGGCCAGTATCGTGTGACGGTCGAGGCCTCCGGCTTCAAGAGCATGGAGCGTCAAGCTACGGTTAGTATCGCGCTGATCACCGAGTCCAATTTCTCACTGGTCGTGGGAACCCGGTCGGAGACCGTGGAAGTGCAGAGCGTTGCACCCCTGGTCGAGACTACTGAGGACCGGCTCAGCACGCTCTTCGATGACAAGGCGGTGGCCGACCTCCCTAACAATGGCCGCGACTTCAACAACCTGCTGGATGGAGTGCCCGGAGTGCAGCGCCAAGCCGGCGGCGGATTCCAAAGTTTGAATATCAATGGGCAGCGTGCGACCTCCAACAATTATGCGGTCGATGGTATCCCAAACAACGATCGGTACTACGGCGAGTCATCCCTGGGCCAGGCGGCCATTTCGGGAACTGCGGCCGCGCTGATACCACTGGAGGGAATCTCGGAATTCAACGTACAGTCAAATCCAGGAGTGGAGTTTGGGGTAAAGGGTGGTTCGGTTATTAACATCGGACTAAAGAGCGGCACCAATGAACTTCACGGTAACGCGTTCTGGGATCGCCACACCGATGCATTTGACGCCAGGAACTGGTTCGCGTCCAAGGTCACGCCCTTCCGCTTGAATCAGTTTGGTGCATCGGGGGGCTTCCCCATCGTGAAAGACAGAGCCTTCGTATTCATGTCTTACCAAGGCTTCCATCTAAAGGACCAATTTCCATCACAGGTAACGCTGCCAGCTCAGGCGGAGATCAACGATGCATTGGGTTGTGTGGCAACCGGCACCAACCCGAATTCCGTCCTTGACCCGAATCCGGCCACGTGCATTAACGATGGCTTCCCGGGACCGGGCTCAGATCAAATTGGAGGCACTGGAGACGATGGTCTGCCCAGCAGTATCGGCCAGAACCTGCTTTCCTTCATTCCACTGGCGCCAAGCCCGGGTGCGCTAGTCAATATAGCTGCGAACAACACGCTAGACCTGAACAACTTTCACGTGAAGTTCGACTACGTCTTCAACCAATCACATCGCGTCTCAGTGAAATATTTGTTTGGCGACAGTTTGCAGAGTCAACCGCCTGCGCCGGGAGTACCTCAGTCAGTTGGCGATTTGGCCACCGGCCCGAACATGTGGAATTCGATTGCCCCGACCCGCGCTCAGTTAGCGGGGCTTAACTATACGTGGACGATTAGTCCCACCAAAGTCCTTGAGAGTCGATTCGGTTACCAGCGATTTTCCCAGCGCATCGGTGTGAACAACAATATTGACCCCAATTCATTGGGTATTAATACCG
>DASRDJ010000275.1:0-12989 GCA_035652655.1 Terriglobales bacterium | reverse complement strand
CCACTGGCTACGATGTGAGCCACCTGAAAGAATGACGCTCTGAATTTGCAATTCGGAGCCCCTGTTCGAACGCGGCCAATCCCGCGATTTCCGCGGCTCCGGCGACTATTGGGCACGTTGCGTCGAGGACGCAGATTGCTTGTGCAACTCAAGAATTCTCGAGTCCGCTCGCTCGCATTTTTACGTATTCGAGTTTCGCACTCTACAGCTAGCACCCGATGCCCGCTTTAAACGCCGCATGTTTTCATCTGCAACATGACAACGAAGCTGCGAGTTGAAACGCCGTCAGAAATGCAACTGGTGCGTCAGGCACAACTGGGTGACAAAGACGCATTCGCCCAGCTCTACGAAACTCACAAGAGAAGGGTGTATGCAATTTGTCTGCGGATCACTCGCGAAAAGGCGGAGGCAGAAGACTGCGCGCAGGAAGCGTTTCTGCAGTGCTTCCAGAAGCTGCCGACGTTTCGTGGGGACTCGGCACTCTCCACCTGGCTCTATCGGTTGACCGTGAACGTGGTATTGATGCGGCTGCGGACGAGCCACGGCAAACCGGTTTCGCTGGATACGGGCGGAACGCTTCCCGATTCGAGTGAGACCGCGATGGTGAACGCTTGTCCGGTGGACGATCTCCATCTGACGGGCGCGATCGACCGCATTGCAATTCATCGCGCGCTGCGCAAGCTGCCTCCGGGATACCGGACGATCTTCCTGCTGCACGACGTGGAAGGGAAGGCGCACAGCGAGATTGCGAGAGAGCTGGGCTGTTCCATCGGCAACTCGAAATCGCAGCTCCACCAGGCGCGCGTACGGCTGCGCCGTTTTCTACGCCGGCCTCTGGGCATCCGGCACAACCCGAGCGCGATGCAGTACGAGTACTCGGTCCAGTAGTAAGGATTTAGGGGAAACGTGACGGCGAGTCTAGGGTCTTTGCCTGATTCTGGCAAGCGCACGACGGCCCTACACTGCAGCACGAAGTTCGAAGAGACTTTGGCAATCCAATAAGTCGGTCGACATAGCGACCGAGAAAGCGAGTTTCACAATGCTTTGGACTATCGCTGTAATTCTGCTCGTATTGTGGGCTCTTGGCATGGTGAGTTCTTACACGATGGGCGGCTTCATTCACTTGTTGCTGTTGCTGGCCATCATTGTCGTCCTGATCCGCGTGATCCAGGGACGCAGCCCAGTTGCTTGAATTCCGGAGATGCGCCGCGCTTGATCCGCACTTCGAACCTGTTGTTGCGGTTGCGCGGCGCCGACGGAATTGAGTATGGAGAAGAGGATTTGTATGAAAAAGAGTTTTAGCAGTTCGTTGCTGGTCGCGGCTTTCGTGATCTCGTGCATGATTCCTTTCGCGCTCGCTGACGACAAGAAAGACGTGTCGGACGAAGTGAAGCGTATGGACTCGGCCGCCTCCGTCATGAACGAAATTATGGGCACACCGGACAAAGGCATTCCGCAGGAAATCCTTTCGTCGGCGAAGTGCGTCGCGGTGGTGCCCTCCATGTTGAAGGGTGGCTTTGTGGTGGGCGCGAACTACGGCAAAGGAGTCGCGACCTGCCACACCGCTACCGGATGGAGCGCGCCGGCGCCGTTCAAATTGGCGGGTGGCAGCGTGGGCTTCCAGATCGGTGGAGAAGCTGTCGACGTCGTGATGCTAATCATGAACGAGAAAGGCATGCGCAATCTGCTGAACAGCAAGTTCAAGCTGGGAGCAGATGCTTCGGTTGCGGCCGGGCCGGTAGGTCGCCACGCCGAGGGTGATACGGATTGGAAGATGCGCGCCGAAGTGCTTTCGTATTCGCGGGCTCGCGGCGTATTCGCCGGCGTATCGCTCAACGGAGCGGGCATCAGCCAGGACAACGACGAGACTCGCGTGTTGTACGGTAACGACGCGTCGTTCCAGAAGATCCTGACGGGTGGCGTACCAGCCCCCGAGGGATCGGAAACTTTCCTGTCAACCGTGAAGAAGTATTCCGCCGCCGCAAAGGCCGACGAGAAAGCGGAAAACAAATAAGTTCTCTCTCTGTGTTGATTCGCCCAGCGCTTCGGCGCTGGGCTTTTTTTCTTGTGCCGTGCTCGAACCTAGCGGTGGGCCATAAGGGCTACTTCGGGCGAGTTGCTCCTGAGTTGCACTTCACCCGCTTCTACGTTCTCGCGTCGCGCTCTTTTTAATGTTCCTGCTCGATGGTGTGGAGAATTGGCTCCAGGAAGCGGCCGTATTGGTCTAGCGTGGCTTCATCATTGCGAGCCTGAGCTGTTCTTACGGCCATAGCCGTGGCAGGCGTCACGATTTCAAGCCGGCCGACAAAGACGCGCACAATCTGCCCCGGCAGCGGATCGATTGTGAGAGGCAAGATCTTGTCGACGAACCCCCTGGGCACGATGTAAATCAGCCGACTGCCTTCTTCGAACCACGAGTCCTTCCACGTCTCAATCATGGCGTGGGCTTCGTCTCGATACAGACCCTGACCGCCGAGAATCTCTTCCAGATCGCCGCACAGAGAGTCAACACTTCCCTTCAGCACCGGAGGGTCCACGGTCGTTGCATCGGTCAGCGCGCCCGTTAAGCGATAGCCAACTCGTTCGCCGCGGCGTTCAAAAAGAATGGCGTTGGGAATCTCTTCCCCGCTAAGACTTTCGACCACGAGCTTTCCGTAGGAGGTCAACCGAGCGGAAATCGGCAATGGGCTGGCGGAAACTCCTCGGTAAAAAAGAAATTTCTCTCGCTGTTCCCCCGTAGTGGTCTGGACGCGGAGTGGCGAGGAAGCGGTATCGCGAGCAGCGTAGTAGCGATTCGGCTGCTCCTCACTCTCAAGCTTGCCAGCCCGATTCGGAGAGACGGCAACGTGATTCCACTCAATGCTGCCATCCACCGACAACCGGCTCAAGCTGGTATCGGTCACGATTCCAGCCGGCTGAACGCGATCAGCATGGGGATACCACTCGGTGATGAGTCCCTTAGCGAAGGACACTTTCGCCGACACAGTCAGGTCTCGCGGAGAATAAAAATAGAGCACTGGCGTCTCCATGCGAATGGTGCCACCTAGCCCCAGTTTGAAGTTAACGTCGCTGATATGCTCCACGAATTGGGGCAGATCGGTGGACGGGGGGAGTCGAGGCAAGCCTAACGGCAACCACTCGACCGCCCGACCGTCCTTGCTGGCAATTGCGGTGAACGTTCCCCACTCGTGGGCCGTGAGGTCGGGAGCGGAGTGCTGCTCGTCTGCGGTCCACCCAGTGAGCGAGAAGGCCAACAACCCAGCACATGCCAACAGGCGGGGAAGCCATAATCTGACTTCCCCTCCAGTGAGAGACTTGCCGATGTCCGGGTTCATTGCTAAAACCTTCCTGCCGGCACGGCGACCAGAAGCTCGGAGATGGTCTGATGGTTGAAGGTAGAGGCCAGGTTCTGCGCGAGAAGAGGATCGTGCTTCGCCCCGGCCATCGCCTTTTGGACGTGATCGCGGTGAGCACCGTCGGGACCCAGCAGGGTGATCATGGCAGCTGCGAATTCCATCTCTGGATCCGACCCGCGCAAACTGATTGCCTTTCGCACCAAGCTATATCCGTCCAGACCGGCCGCGGGGTTGGGCTCGCCTTTGCCCATCCATTGCTTGTAAGCCTCGGCCAGGTAGCCGACGTCGAACCACGCGAGGGCGTCCGGGCGACCGGCGGCATCTGAGTCCGCGGCGCGCGCCTGAAGCCGCGTGATCAGCTCCTTCGCCGCTTGTGGGTCCGGGCGAGCGTAGATTGTGGCCCGACGCAAAGTCTCCATGCGCACCAAGACAGAAGTGGTCGAATCTAGGATTGCCAGCGTGTCCTGGCTGAGATTCTTCAGGTCGTAGCTTGTGTCTCGTTTGTAGTTGAGTTCAACCCAGGGCAGGGACCTCGCTTGCCCGATTTCAATGGGATGGCAGATCAGCGGCGGTCCGGCGTGTGCGAAGGCTGTAAACGCGAGAATGGCCACAGTGCTAAGCACGGGGCGCGAAAAGGTATGTGCCTTCATTTTTTGGTCCCTCCAGTGTGTTGATTTAGCCCACGCTTCAAGAGACGCCGGGAGAAAGGTGGCTGTTAACACGCCAACGCAGGTATGCGAACGAAACTGTAGGTGGATTTACGAAGTGAAGTGCTGCGGATTACTTTTCACGAACGGGGGTCGCGGTTCCAGCCCAGGAGCGTTCCCAATGCCGCCAAACCGAGATGTCGTCAAATCCAAGCTCGTTCCACCACAGGTCGAGCATGGGCTGGTCGAGTCGCAAGATCTCTTCTTTCGTGGCAGCGGCAGGCGGAGGCACGAGCTGGCTCAACCGGTCGTAGACGAGGACTCGCTGCTGGTCATCGACACGCGTCAGGAGATGCCACAGCGTCAGGGCATCGCGTTTGCGAGTTTCGCTTAGTACGATTACTACATCACGTGCACGTTGCCGTGATGCGGTGTCCTCAAAATCAAACCTCGCCAAGGCAGAGCGGAACTCGGCGGAGGCATCCTCGAAGTAGGGCGTTCCGGGACCGACCTTCGGCCGGGTCGCGCAAGCAGCGCCCGCCGGAATAAAGGATTCGTGGCCATTCAGCTTGAATCCGACCCATCCCAGAGAAGTGCGCACCATGCCTGCGCCCGAATCGTCGACCTGCAAAGTGTAAGCACAACCCAGATCGACCGTGACAGCCGAAGGCGTGTCGACTACGAATTGACCGGGAGGTGCCCAGATATAGGTATGAATCGTTCCGCGATCCAGAGCAATCCGCTTCAGCCCCGAACCCATGCTCAGCAGGCGCAAGCGCGTGCCGGGGTCCACCTCGATCTTGCCGGTATCGTCCGCCTGAAGGCTGGCCCGCGACTGACTGTCGGTTTCAAGCATTTGGCCAATGACGAGACGGCTCGTCCCTTCTTTCCCGCCGATGGTTTTTTGTCCGATTCGAAGCGTCCCTCTTACCCCGGAGACATTCCAACCCGCGAGCGTACTTGGAGTGGGCTTCGTTCTGTAGACCAGCAATGTCACTGCAACGATGGCTGCTATGCCAACCGCCGCAGTAGCTAGAGCGGGGAACAACCGCCGGCGCCAGGGAAAGAATGCCCATTGTCGCTCGGGGACGATCTCCGGAAAAGCCGGAGTTGGAGAATCATGTCGAAACCTCTCGAGTAATGCTTCCAGATGCTGAATCTCGGGATCGGGTTCGCCGGACCGGTCCCACAGATAGTCATTACTCTCTATCGGCGGTCTGTTTTCGGTTCGATTGTCGCCCGTGTCCATGATTAGGACTTCTCCTGTTCTGGCCTAACGCGGCTCGGGCCCGCATTTAGCTTGGCGCGGAGTTGCTCCATGCCGCGATGCAAATTGACGCGCACCGAGCCGTGCGTCATGCCAGTGCGAGCCGCAATTTCAGGCCCGGTCATGCCCTCGACCAGCCGTAGAATCAAGGTCTCCCGATAGGTCTCGGACAGACTCATGACCGCCTCGAGAATTGCGGCCGATGGGCAATCCTGATCTCCGCCTGAAGTTCTACACTGAATTTCTTGGTCAGAGGCATCATCCGGAAGTGGTTCTTCTGGCACCAATCCACGGCGATAGTCATGCGCCACATTTCGAGCGATGGTTGCCAGCCATGCTCCAAAGCTTGCGGTTTCGCGTAGCGTTGACAGTCGGCGAAGTGCCCGGATGAAGACATCCTGGACGAGGTCATCCACATCGCCGACCGGGACCTTCGCCAGCAGAACTCCGTGGACCATGCGAGCGTACCGCTCGTAGAGCCACCCAAATGCTGTGCGGTCGCCGTCGCGCGCCGCAGCCACCCATGTCGCATCGTCTGAGGTTCCCAACGCGGACGGCTCCTTTAGAGGCCCGGATCGAAGGCCTGTCGCGAGCAGGTCACCTCTGTCGCCGGACCTGGCCATGCGCGCAAAATCCCCGCTAGATGATAGACGTTCGAAGGGAGGGGAGTGTTAACAACCCTCAGTTGGTCGGCCAACGGAAAGAATCCTGCTCGAGTTCGCGCCTGGGGTGCCCCCAGCGACTACCTGCGGGACGCCGGCGCTACGACTTGGCCTCGCGCGCTTTTTTCACCGTTGTATTCGATCAATCGTCTACTTCTCTACCTGGGTGCGGAGGACGTCTTCGATGTCGGCAATCTTTTCGCCGATGTGGTTCAGCTTTCTGGCGAGGCCCTGAATTTCGGACTCAGCGCGGCGGTTCACGTCATAGTCCAGTTCGCCGCGCAGCCGGTCGCGCGTGTCTTGTCGGTTCTGGCTCATCATGATGACGGGAGCCTGAAGCGCGGCCAGCATGGAGAGGAAGAGATTGAGAAGGATGAACGGATAAGGATCCCAGGCGTGATGGCCGAGTGCGATGTTGATCGAGCTGTAGGTGACGAGAACGACGAGAAACAAAATGATGAACGTCCAGGAACCGCCAAAACCGGCAACCGTGTCGGCGATGCGCTCGCCAAAGGTGGCTTCCTTATCGATAACGTCGTTGGGGTTGCGCATAGCGCGCACGCGGACCAATTGTTGCGACGCGTGAAACTGGCGGCCGAGCACGGTGAGCATATCCATGCCGGCCAGAGGCTTGCGCTGGAGCAGGACCGAGATGTCATTCCGGTCGACTTCGAGACAGACGGTTTCGTCGAGCGCGATGGCCGTGGTCTGGTGTGGGGTTTGCTCGAGCATGGAAGCGAAGCCGAAGAACTCGCCGTGCTGAGGTTCGTCGATGACGACTTCCTGGTGATCCTGATCGACCGTGGTGACACGAACCGTTCCAGAGACCATCACGTAGGCTTGTCCGCCCGGGTCGCCCATCTTGTAAATGCGCTGGCGCGGGGCGAAGGTTTTGAGCTCGACCTGGCTGGCCAGGACGGAGGTTTCGTCTGCGTCGAGCAGAGCGAACAGGGGAACGTGCTTCAGGACCTCGGGGTTGCAAGCCATCGTATACCTCACGGGTTTGTTGCTGGGTGTTACCCGACGCCGATCGGGCGTCAGTAGTTTATAGGGGGACGCGGTGGGTATGCATCCCGCGGTGCAATACCCGGTGCAAGGTAGCGATTTGAATGTGAGCCTTTATTCGTTCCGTAGTGCAATCATGGGATCGATCTTGATCGCTCGCCACGCAGGTAGCGCAGCAGACGCAAGCGCGGTTGTTGCAATGATTGCGCAAACGGCAACCAAGGTAACCGGGTCGTAAATGGAGATCCCATACAGTTCACCACGAACGAAGCGCGCCAAAAGAAAACAAAGTGGCAGGCCGATGGAAAGCCCAATCGCGGCAAGACGTACAACCTCAGAAACGACCACCTTGATAACTTCGAAGCGAGCTGCTCCCATCGCAACACGAATGCCTATTTCACGCGTGCGCTGGGCCGTCGAATAAGCCAGAACCCCGTAAATGCCAATCGCTGACAAGAGAGCCGCGAGTACACCGAAGCTCGTTGCCAGCACGGCTATTACGCGCTCATCGCTCAGGTTGTCGTCCACTTGTTCCTTCATCGTGCGGAATTGGTTGAGCACCAGACTTGAATCGAGCGCATGCATTGCTGCGCCGATCGTGAGTTTCGCCAATTCGGCATCTTGTCGTGTGCGGACATAGAAGGTCAGGCCAAAGCGGTACACCGGGTCCAGTCCCGGGTCCTGCAGATAAGGCGTAAAGACGGTTCGCCGCACGCTTTCCCGCACGGTTGTGTGTCTCGCGTCCTTTACAACACCAACGATTTCGATGTCGGGCGTGACGTCACCGGCTCCGGAACAGAAATAGTGCCCTAACGCATCCTGCGCTCGGCCAAAATAGCGATGCGCGAAACTTTCGTTTACAACAGCGACTTTGTGGGTTCCCATGCGATCCGATTGATCAATTTCTCGCCCAGCAAGTAAAGGCATTTTCAATGTCGAGAAGTATCCTGGACTGACCCGTGCCCACTCGACGTTCATGTGATCGCCTTCGGCAGGGTGGTAACCCGCGATGGTGATGTTGTTGCCCCAATTGTTGTTAACGAGTTCAGGATCGTTCGTGGCTGCGGCCGATTCGACTCCAAACAGCTCGGACAGCTTGTCCAGTATTTCCTGATAGAGAGCCGCCGTCCTGCTACTTTCGTAGCCCGCGAGTTTCGGGTCGACCGTGAACGTCACCAACTGATCCGTAGTGAATCCCAAATCCAGGTTCTTGAGATTACGCAGCGTTCGCACAAACAAGCCGGCGCCAGCCAGTAGAAAAAGGCTCAGCGCAATTTGTGCCGCGACTGTAGCCCGGCGCAGCTGAAGGGAGCTTCCTGTAATGACGGGTTCCTGCTGCTTCAGAGCTTGGGTTACGTCGGGTCGCCACAGCAGAAATGCAGGCGCCAGACTGACCAGGACGCTCACAAACAGAGCCAACCCGAAATTGAAGGCAAGAATGCGGAAATCAGGATGTATGCCGTAAGCAGGCTGGTTGCGGCCACCCTGCCCAATTGTGCGAATCAGCACTGTCGCGATTTGCGGCTCCAAAACGATGCCGCCCGCACCGCCCGCAAATCCTAGCAGAGTGCCCTCCGCGAACAACTGCTGGATCAACCTTCCCCTTCGCGCGCCGAGCGCATACCGAATCGAAACCTCTCGCGTCCGACGTGCCACTCGTACGAGCAAGAGACTTGCGACATTGGTGCACGACATCAACCCCATAAGTACAGCCATGCCCATAACGATCAGCAGCGTCGTTGCCACCGTTCCGTGCAACGGCACACCGCTAGAAGCATCCTCAAGGAATAGGTGGGAGTTTGTGAGGAAAGCATCGCGAAAAGCCTGTGACGTATGCCCGAGCTGTTTCAACTCGTCGGCTCGTGTTGAATGCCAGACTTGGTCGATACCAGCCTGGGCTTGTTCGCGCCTAGTTGCGGTCTTGAGCCGGCCGACTATATACAACCACCTGGATCGGCGTTGTCCAAGATCATTCCAATCAGGCGTGATCTGGGGTTTCATCGTCATGGGGACGAAGACTGCGGGGTTATCTCCACGCACCATGCTGTGAAAGCCGCGCGGAGCCACGCCAACGACTGTGAATGGGTGCCCGTTGATGGAAATGCTCTCATTGACGATCTTCGCAGCGGCGTCAAACCGCCGCTGCCAATAGTTAAAGCTGAGCACCGCGACTGGGTTGCCATTTTCTACGACGTCATCAGACGCAACCAATAAACGACCTACTGCCGGCTGTACACCAAGCACGTCGAAGTAATTGCCGGAGACTAGTTCCGCGTCAGCAAGGTCTGGCTGGTTGTTCTTTTGCAGTCCGACCTGCGCCCAACTGGTGGCGATCAGTCCGCTGAAAACTGAATTTCGATCGCGCAAGTCGCGATACATGGGGTAGGAAAACACAAGGCTGGAATCGCCTCTGGCGTGAGTGCTTCCGGTATCCTCACCAGAAAACCTCAATACAACCAGCCGCTTGGGCTCCGGGACTGGCAAGCTGCGCAAGAGGGCTTGATCGAGCAACGTGTAAATCGCAGTATTCGCACCAATACCCAGAGCTAGCGTGATAACCGCCACTGCGGTGAAGCCTGGACTCTTGCGCAACTGCCGCAACGCGTAGCGGAGATCTTGCCTCAAGACAGCTAGCATTCGACTTCACTCACGATCCTCGCCTGCTGAGGGTCGGCATCGCGTTGTGAGATGAACTTGGGTCAAGGGGCGACGCAACCTTCTGATGTTTGTTCACAATAATTCGGTTGTCTACGGCTTTTCGTTCCACCACCACAACGAAGGCAGTTTCTTCTCCGTCGGCCAGATTTCGTTCAGCGTGTCGCCTTCGAAGAGCTCACCGTCTTTCATCACGTAGCGGATTGATTCCGTGTTGCGGATGTCGTCGAGCGGATTTTTATTCAACACGACCAGGTCGGCCATTTTGCCGGGCTCGATGGAGCCCAGATCTTTTTCGAGGCCAAGAGCTTCGGCGCCATGAATGGTTGCCGACTTCAAAACTTCCATGCTGCCCATGCCGCCCGCGGCGAGCGACCACATTTCCCAGTGATAACCGAGGCCCTGAAATTGTCCGTGGCTGCCGATGCAGACTTTGCCGCCCGCCTTCATGATCTTGGCGTCTTGCTTGGCAAGGCGGGGAAAGGCCTGTTCGTCGTCGCGTACCCAGATGGGTCGGCGGCGCGTGTGGTCGTCGAGGATGTTGTGCGGCATGAAGTGGCGGATCTTCGGGTTGTCGTGGACTTCGGTTTTCTCGTACCAGTAGTTCTCGGCCCAGGGACCACCGTAGGCGACGATCAGCGTGGGCGTATAGAAGATTTCCGACTTCGCCATGAACTGGACCACGTCGTTATAGAGCGGCGTGACCGGCATGCTGTGTTCGTTGCCGCTGAAGCCGTCGATGACGTGGCTGAGGTCGAGTTTGGTGTCGAGGCCGCCTTCGGTGGTGGGCATCACGCCCTCGGACTTGCAGGCCATGACCATCCATTCGCGTTGCTTGCGGTTGCCGACCAGATACGACTTCAGATACGGCGTCCGGTAAAAGCGCTTGTACTTGTCGACGACTCCCTTGGCATCGTCGAGCGATTGGAAATCGGTGTCGGGGAAAACGCCGGGGCCGGTGGAGTAGGCGCGGGGGCCGATGATGTCGCCGGTGTCGACCATGTCCTGGTAGGCGAACATGTCGTTGGTGGAAGTTTGGGGATCGCGCCCGGCAGTGACGCCGTAAGCCAGGTTCGCGAGGAATCCCCAGTTCTGTAAGTCGAGAACGCCGCGTCGGATTTCGCTCCAGTGCGGGTGAATGTCGATGAACCCGGGGACGATGGTAGTGCCGGTGAGGTCAATGACCTTGGCTCCGTCGGGCGCTGAGACTTTGCCATGCTCGCCGATAGCGGCGATGCGATTGTCTTTGACGACAATGTCTGCGTTGGAGACGATGTCGTCGCCGTGCATAGTGATGACTCGCGCCCCGCGCAGAACGACCGTGCCGCTGGGACGGTGGCGGGGAAACTCCAGTTTGATCGGGATCTCTTCCGGCTTGGGCTTCTGGGCCTTAGCTTCCTTCGAGCCGGAGGAAGAATCGGAGTCGGCGGAGTCTGCGGAATTTGAGTTGTTCTTCTTGTCTTTGCCTGATTTCGCGCGGGGCGGTTCGGGCGGCTGCGGAGGCTCAGGCTTGGGTGTGGGTGCGGGCTTGGCGCCGGTGTCTTCTTTCTTCTCTTTATCTTTCTCGTCTTCCGGCTTCGGCTTTTCGAACGTGACCTTGTCGATGGGCAAGCGGAGGAACGTGGATCCGACGGCCCAGGTGATGGTCTTGCTGTCGGCAGACCATCCCATGAAGTCGGCGCCGATGTCGGTCAGCTTGGCGAGAGGAAGCACGGCTTTGTTGATGTCGACGGTAGGAGGCTCGCCGCCCATGTGGGGAACCGCAAGCAGATAGAGTTGCGTGCTGACCTGCGCGAGAGCCCAGTTGCCGTCGGGGCTGAGGCGAACGTCTTCGGCGGGATTGCCTTCGCCTTTTTCTGGCGGCTGCGGGAACCACATTTTGCCGACGACTTTCACGATGGTGCGGCGGTCGGTGCCGTCGTAGCGCATGGAGGAGAGGCCAGCGTCGGAGTAAATGTAGACGCGATCTTTCTCCGGGCCGAAGTGCGGATGCTGACCTCCGCGAGCGGGGAGGATGAAGTTGGCGTCGCCACCGTTGGCCGGAAGCCAGATCAGGTCCATCGCTTCCTGGTGACCGAACTCATCGAACTCTTCCACGTGCGCGATGCGCGGCGCGCGCAGGGTGACGATGCGCTGACCGTCAGGCGACCACGCAGGATCGCGGTAGTAAGCGGGCACGCGCGTGAGTTGTTGCGGCGAGCCCGAGCCATCGGCGCGCGTCTTCCAGATGTGGCCACCTTCTTCGGACCAGGTGACGTAAGCGAGCCATTGTCCGTCGGGAGACCACGACGGTTGGAATTCGCGATTCTGATCGTTGGTGACGCGCTTGGGCGTGCCGGACGGAAGATCCATCACATAAAGATGAGTGAGGGCGGAGAAGACCAGGCGCTTGCCGTCGGGCGATTCGGTGGGCCCTTGCGCGATGCGCAACTGCACCGCGCCTTCTTCGACGCGCATGGACAGGTTCAGGGCAGGGCCGAGGTCGCGAGCGACCTTTGCCGTGAAGGGGATCTCGTGCTCTTCGCCACTTTCCACGTTGACGCGATGAATCTTGCCGCCCCAGGTGGCGATGACTTCCTTGCTGTCGGGAGTAAAGGCATAGCTGGGGAGGAAGTCGCGCGTGAAGAGGGATTCCTGATCATCGCGCTGCACGGGGTATTTCAGCCAGTGCTCTTCCGCGCTCTTCATGTCTCGAAT
Source organism: Terriglobales bacterium (assembly GCA_035652655.1). GTDB lineage: Bacteria > Acidobacteriota > Terriglobia > Terriglobales > Acidobacteriaceae > Gp1-AA133. The sequence continues at coordinate 700 of DASRDJ010000275.1, read as the reverse complement.
GCGGAGACCAGTCTCGGTTTCGTAACGCGTGCCGTAGACGAGCTTGTTGCCGTCGGGCGAGATTACGGGACTGAACGCGCTGCCTGGCGAATCGGTGACGACGTCTTCCTCGCCAGTGATGCGGTCGCGGCGCGCGATTTGTGAAAGGGGGAACGAGACGTTGTAAACCTTGTCGAAGAAGCCGCCGCGGGTCGCGTAGTAGAGATAGCGACCGTCGCGCGAAGCTGAGGCGCCGATCGAGTGGTTCCAGTCGCGAGGGCTCGCGTCGGGCTTGGCGCGCCCTTTGGTGATCTGTACGCCGGCGCCGCCTTTCACGTGATACATCCAGAGTTCGAAGGTCAGGACAGGGAACTGGCTTTCGCGCGCGGCGATGACGTACTGGCTGTCGGGCGTCCATGTGGGCGTGGCGAATTCGACTTGCTCGTCTTGGCTGAGCTGCTTGGCTTCGGCGCCGTCGGGCTTGGAGATCCACACATTCTCGGCGCCTCCGCGATCACTTACGAAGGCGATGAAATTACCGTCGGGCGAGTAACGCGGCTGGTTGTTGAATCCCATGCCGGTGGTGATTTTCTTGGCTTCGCCGCCCGCGAATGGGATGGTGTAGAGATCGCCGAGCAAATCGAAAATGATGGTTTTGCCGTCGGGAGAAACGTCGAGCGAGAGCCATGTGCCTTCATCGGTGGAGAATTCGACCTTGCGG
>DASRDJ010000274.1:0-2041 GCA_035652655.1 Terriglobales bacterium | reverse complement strand
TTAGGAATTTGGGCCGGCATTCATTACCGGAGCGATGTCAGCGGACTATAGCGGTCTGCTTCGCGCGACTGCCGGGGCGGGACAAGGCGCGCCGGCGTCCCCGGCGGGCGTGCCGGTTCCTCCCGGTGGCGGACTATCCTTTCCCCTCGGTCGATGCTGTGCTCAAGTTGAATTGCTAACGAGGCTCCGCCTCAGACCGACGAGATGTATTTCCGCCGCGTGTGAGGATCGCGCATAATCCGAGAGATGGCTCCGGTCGACAGTGGAGAACTGCAAGCAGTTCCGGCCAATGATTTAGCCGCCGAAGCGGCAGTCGATCCCGAAGGATCGGAGTCGTACCGGAGCCGAAAATGAGCTTACCACGAAGTGTTGCCGAAGTGCTGGCTGAGCACGTCACCTTGGAAGTGGAAGGAATCGACCGGATGTACCTGAACGTTTACATCCCGGGATTGCAGCGAGAGCAAGGGGTAGCCTGCTTCTTTCGTTTTCATCGCGGCCACCAGTTCGCCTCCAGCGCCTTGATGGATCCGATCAGCAAAACATTCGTGGCGGCTCTTGAAGCGTTTGCCCGGCAGGAGAAGATTCCTGTGATTCCGTTCCACAAGGGCCAACGTAAGGATGACGTTGCCGCCGAGCAGCGAAAGAGGTTTTCGAAGACGGAAGGGGTGGTGTTCATCGGCAAAGCACAGGAGAAGACGCCGGTGTTTCGCACCGAGCGGCGGCGGAGTGAAACGACTGGTGGCACCTATCCGTGGCTGGTGCGATCCACCGCCATGGTGAACCACTTCTACATCTACTGCGTGGACCGCGACTTTGGGCCCTTCTTCCTGAAGTTCAGCACGTACTTCCCCTACAACGCCAAGCTCTGCCTCAACGGGCACGAATATGCGAAACAACAACTGGCGCACAAGGGGATCGGATTTGAAGCGCTCGACAATGGGGTTTTGAGTTGTGACGATCCCAAGCGGCTGCAAGCCATCTGCGATGGGCTCAGCGCGGAGAAGATCGACTCCCTATTGCGGAAGTGGCTGCGGTTGCTGCCGCATCCGTATGAGGCCAGGGATCGCAAGGCTGGCTACCGCTACCAGATTTCCATCCTCCAGGCGGAGTTCTCGCTGACCCAGGTTCTGGACCGGCCAGTCACCGGCCGCGTGTTCTTCGAGGAAGTGATCCGCGAGAATCTCGACATCGGTCGGCCCAGTCAGGTGCAGTTGATCTTTGATCGCCGCGTGAATAAGACCACGCCCGGCCGCTTCCGCACGCGCATCATTACTGACGGGGTGATTCCCTCGTTGCATGTCGATTACAAGAACACCCGAATCAAGCAGTATCACAAGGAAGGACGCGCGCTTCGCACCGAAACCACCATCAACAATACGCGCGACTTCGGTATCGGCAAGCTATTGAAGAACCTGCCTGCGCTACGGCAGATCGGCTTCCAAGCCAACCGGCGTCTTCTCGACGTCCAGAAGATTTCTCACGATTGCTCGATTGGGGAGGACGCTTTTGATCGGGTAGTCCGGCCAGCCGAGATCGACGGTCAAAGAGTCTCGGCTTTGCGGTTCGATGATCCGCGCGTCCAAGCTCTGTTCGCCGTATTGGTCGTCTTCAGTCTTCAACTTCGCGGGTTCACCAATTCGGAAATGCGCGTCCTGCTGGCGCAACTGCTGGGCTTCGATCCAGCCAACTATCCCGCCGGAAAACTGACCTACGACCTTCGCCGGCTCCGCCTCTACGGCATCATCGAGCGCATTCCGCACAGCCATCGCTACCAGCTCACATCCGATGGCCTGCGCATCGCGCTGTTCTTCTCCAGAACCTATGCCCGCCTGCTCCGGCCCAAACTCGCCCAGATTATGCCCGCGACGCCGCCCGTTCAATCCACACTCCGCACAGCTTTCGACCGTCTCGAATCGGAAATCCATGCCTGCTGCGAACAGGTGCGGCTTGTTGCCTAAACTTGACGCATTCGAATTACAATTTCTTAGACAAGGACTCTAGCTTGTATTCGTGATGAGCCGTTAAAGAATCGTAATCGAGC
>DASRDJ010000273.1:0-2911 GCA_035652655.1 Terriglobales bacterium | reverse complement strand
GGAGCTAGAGGATTTAGCGGTCCGATTATACGGGGCGATGCGGCTACGATTCGGAAGCACCTCGAAGTTTTGCGGAAGCTTCCGCTGGCGCGGGAAGTGTATGTCGCGTTGGCGCGCTCGGCGTTGCGAACCCTGCCTACGCGGCATGCCAAAGAATTGAAAGCGCTGTTGGGTTAGTCACGAAGCTTGCGGCGTCGGCGACGCGGCATTGCCTGGTTGCGTCCTAATCTTCTGAAAAGCCACAAAACACAGCATGGCCGTGATCGCGAACGGAGTCGAGGCTGCTGTTCGAAACGGTAGCAACAGGATCGCCGGGCCGCGCGGCAGCCATGGCCCCATCCAGTGAATCAGGACGAGCGCGATACTCCAGAACCACTGCCACGCCACCGCTGCCATGGTGATCAAGGTCAAAATACGAAACACCAGGCTGCCGCGCAGAATGAGCGATCGGTTTGTGTACAGCCAGAGCGCTCCAGGAAGCAAGAGAAACTGATCGTAGATCGCGATTGTGCTGGGCAGAGTTAAGACAGTAGTCGCGAGCAGCAGGGTAGTCGCCAGCGCGAATGCTGGTGAAGCCGCCGACTCGCATCGCGCGCGCCAGCATACGAGCAGCGATAGACCAACCAGGATCGCCGAAACAATCCATCCCGCAAAACTGCCGAGCACAAACTGCGCGAGCGGAGCAGGCGAGATCTGACGGTATTCGTGCAGAGCGTGCATCCATCCGTCGATCCAATGCGGAGCGGCCCAAGTGCTGAGGCCGAGCATGACGCTGCCGCTGACTCCCAGTCCGAAGACGAATGTCCTGCGGCGGTTCCAGTTGCAGACGCACCAGAACACGAGCCAGATCACTAGCAATAGAACCAGTTGCGGCTTCATCGCTGCCCAGGGCAGCAGGACCCCCGCTAGCAAATAACGTTCGGCCCCCAAAGCTGCGAGGGCGCCAGCGATGAACGCGGCTGAGATCAAGCCGGGCTGTCCCGCGTAAATTCCTTCAAGCACCGGATAGCTTGCAAGGGCGAGGCACATGGCGACGGCGATTCCTTGCGCTGACAAATCAGTTCCTAGAACACGAAGCCAGAGAAGCACGGTCAGCCCCGCTGCGCATGGCAAGAGAATCGCGAGCATGACCTGTACCGCTGGAAAGGACATCGGCAGTAGCGGGGCGAAAACGAAAATCGTGAACACTGGATACGAGAAGGCTCGGTAGTTGACCTGTGCATCAGCACGCACGCTGCGATCCAGCGGACGGCCGTACAGTCCCGTCTCGATGCGCGGCGTGAGGCTGGGTGCGTAGGGATCGCGATGATGGCGCAACTCGCCTCCGGCTACCCAGATCGGATAGAAGTCGTTACCGAAGTGGAACCCGCCACCCAGATTGCGCGCGACCAGGCCGGGATGCAATCCGGGAATAAAGACTCCCAAAAAGAAATACATTGAACCCACGAGGATCAGAAGTGCCAGCAGGATGGCGGGTCTGGGGCGGAATCGCATCGCAGAGATGACGGATGATCGTCACCTCATGTTAGCAGCGGCGCGACTTGAGCGCTGAGGATGCTTACCGCGACGTGAACAAATGTCCGAGCTTTTCTTTTTTCGTCTTTAGGTAGTCCTCGGCCTGCGGGCTGGCGTTCACTTCACACGGAACGCGTTCGACGACGCGAACTCCGGCCTGCTCAAGAGCGGCAACTTTGTCGGGATTGTTCGACAACAAGCGGACTTGCCGGATGCCCAGCGCCTTCAGCATCTCACCGGGCAGAGTGAAGTCGCGATGGTCGGCCTTGAAGCCGAGCCTCTCGTTAGCCTCAACAGTGTCGAGACCGGCATCCTGCAACTCGTAGGCCTGTAGCTTCGCCATCAGCCCGATGCCGCGACCTTCTTTCTGCTCGTAGATCAGAACGCCGGCGCCTTCCTCAGCAATCATGGAGAGAGCCATCTCAAGCTGCTGGCGACAATCGCAGCGCAGCGAGCCAAAGACGTCGCCGGTCAGACACTGCGAATGCACGCGTACCAGGGGCGCCTTGCTGATCACGTCGCCCATTACAAGCGCAACGGCTTCTTCGCGCGGGCCAGCGGCGCCGTTGGTGGAAGCACCGGCGAATCCGTAGATGCGAAACTTTCCCCATCGCGTGGGGAAGTCCGCAGAAGCCAGCTGTCGAACTGAATCCGAGTCGCTCACCTATTCATTATAGACGGCGCAAGCATCGCGCCGTTCGTGGCAGGAGGTAGGGGATGCGACGTGCAGTCCGTGTCGAAAGGAATTCCCGTGGCAGCTTTTATATGTGGCGCAGTTTTGTCAATGGCCGTATCGCTGCTAGAATTAATTCCACCTAGTGTTTCCTTAAGTGAAGTGGGGCTGTAGCTCAGCTGGGAGAGCGCCTCGTTCGCAACGAGGAGGCCACCGGTTCGATCCCGGTCAGCTCCACCAATCTTTTCAAACACTTCGCTCATACCCGGCTTGTTCCATTCGCCTGAAAGTCAGCAAGTTATTGGAGCAATAACGGAACACGATTGGGAACATGCGCCGTTTCCTGCTCCACGTACTCGGTCAACTTGCGCGCGGCCCGCTTCTGCCCGCGCGATTTTTCGTCAACCATCCTCACCCCGTTACAATGCTGGTGTGGCCAGCCGCCATGCAAAGTTGTTGTTGCTCTTGCTCGCATCCTCCGCACTTCTGGAAGCTCAGGAAGTCAGAGTGGTCGATCTCTGGAATGTCAACCAACGCACCGACCTGCGATTTCCACCAGCCCCGTCCGACTGCATAGACGGCGAGCCGTGCGTGGGAGGCGGTGTCGGCGGCCTTAGCGTTGCTGATGGGGCACCCGCCCCAAGCGACCCACGTGCGTTGGGTATTGCGCTCGATCGCCTAACGCCGACAGACATCACTCAGGACGCATTTGAAACGGAGTTT
>DASRDJ010000272.1:0-2252 GCA_035652655.1 Terriglobales bacterium | reverse complement strand
AGGGGAAGGCGAAATCACTGAAGGAACGGAACCGGGCTGAAGCCAGGCACTACGAGAGCTATAGAAAAAGTGCACCGGCTCGCTAACCGAGTTGGGACGCGCGGAATGCGGGGGTGTAGGTACCGGCGTAATTGTAAGCTGCGCGAGAGTCTTGGGTCTGCGGGAAAATTCTGCGCGACCCGGCTCAGGCCGCGCACAACTCCGCCGCGCTGGCAGGCAGGACTGGCTGTGAGACTGACGCGAAGGGGTGGAGCTACTACTTAGGAGCAGGAACAGGGGCGGCGTAATAGCCTTCGCGGGTGAGGATGGAAAGGCCTTCGCGGCGGACGCGCACTTCGACGGTGTGGTAATCTTTGCCGCGATCGTTACCCCGGGGATTGTAGCCGAGCGTGTACTGGTTGCGGGCCTGCTCGGTGATGCGGGAGTAGAGTTCCTCGAGTGCGCCGCGCTTTGCGGCGTAGTAGGAATCGCCGCCGGAATCGTGCGCGTAGGATTGCAGGCGAGAGAATTTACGTTCGTAGAAACCGCTGCCAACGCCAACGGTGTAAACGGAGATGCCATAGCGGAGCAATTCTTTGAGGACGGTGTCGTAGTTGTATTTGTTGGTTTTGCCGTTGTCGCCATCGGAGATGAGAAAAATCATTTTGCGGCGTTCGCGGCCGCGCTCCTTGAGGAGCTGGGCGGCTTCGTACATCGCGTCATCGAGCGCTTTGTCGGTTTTCTGGCCGATCACCATGGTCGAGCCTTCGATGGTGGGTGCACCGACGGCTCCTACACGCTGGCCGTTGATGGAAGGGCCGTCATTGCCAAAAGCACCGGGAGCGGCAGGTGGAACGTTGGGACGATCGTCGTCAAGACGTGTGCGATGTAGCTCAGTGAGAAGCTTGTCTTGATCGTGAGTCCAACCTTTGCCGGGATGGAAATTGGAATCGAAGCGGCAGACGTAGGCTTCGTCGCTCAGACTGAGGCCAGCAACGATGGCCGACAGGCTGGAGTCCACCTGCTGGGAATCTTTGGATTTGAGGTCGTTGTCGAGGAGCAGAACGACGGAGAGCGGGAAAGCTTCGGCGGAGAAAAAATCGATTTTTTGCTCGACGCTATCGTCGAGAATACGGAATTCAGCGCGAGTGAGGTCGAAAACGAGACGGCCAGCGCTATTCTTGACTGTGACCGGCAGGAAGACGTAGTTGACGTTTACCTTGAGAATGGACTGGCTGTCCGACTGGGCTTGCTGAGTAGGCGGGGTCTCGGCGTTCGGAGGAGCGGTGGGAACTTTGATGGAAGGATCGGGAGCAACCTTGGGCTTGGGGGCGGCTGGCGGGTCCTGAGCGGGAAAATCAAGAGGCAGTGCAAGGATCGCCGCAGCCATAAGAACGGGAGCTAAGTTGAGAAAACTTCTTTTCCGTGGACTTTTCATGGTCTCCCAGCCAAAATTTTGAGCGCTTGGATGCTAAACGCGGCGGCAGCGCGCTTGACGCATCCTTCGCGATGCTTCTTTGCATCCTATGGATGCAGAAGCGGCCCGGTCCGGTTGTGAACGATTCCGGGCATCATCTAAATAGAACTGCAGCCCAGGCCGGCTGGCAGCCATCGAGGAAAGTATACATGCGTTCCATGAAGAATTTGCGAAAGCTGCCTTTGGTGGCGGCGGTTGCTGCGAGCCTGTGTATGCCGGCGATGCCACAGGAACCGCAAGAGTCGCAAGGACCGGGGCTGAAGCGAACGGTGAACCTGGTGAACCTGTTCGCGACGGTACGCGACAAGAACAAGAGGATCATTGGCGATTTGAAGCAGGAAGATTTCAAGGTGCTCGAGGATGGGCAAGAGCAGAAGATTGCGTTCTTCTCGAAGGAAGTGACGCAGCCGATCACGTTGGGATTGCTGATTGATACCAGTGGAAGCGAACAGAACCGGCTGGGGGCAGAGCAGGAAGCGGCTTCGCGATTTCTGGAACATGTGATGAAGAAGGGCGACTTAGCGATGGTGCTGAGCTTCGACCTGGACGTGGATTTGTTGGCGGATTTTACGGACGACCGCGGGCAGATTGAGCGCGCCATCAATAAGGCACGCATTGGGGCGGTGAGTGGCGGGGTGATTACTCCGGGAACAATTCCTTCGAATACTGGTGGAACTCACTTTTACGATGCGGTGTATCTGGCGTGCAGCGAAAAGCTAGTGACCGAAGCGGGGCGGAAAGCCCTGGTGATCCTTACGGATGCGCAGGACGAAGGCAGTAAGGTGCGGCTGGAAGA
>DASRDJ010000271.1:0-13239 GCA_035652655.1 Terriglobales bacterium | reverse complement strand
CACACGTCCGCGCGGTTGTTGGTGATCATCGTGAACACAAAGAACTTGCCGTCGGGCGTCCAGTTTCCTCTTAGCTTGATCTCACCCTGGCGCCAACCGGGCAGCATGCGATGCAGATTTGTGCCGTCAGCCGAAACTTCCCAATGGTCAGATCCTGAGGTGTCTGGTTCATTCCGAGTAAAACGCAGACTGTTCTGATCGGGCGAGAGCCGCAGCCACCATGAAAAACTATTCGGGTCTGCAAAGTTGAGAGCTGCGCCACCCCCTTTTGGAACCCTCCAAATCTTGTTCTGATGGGCGATTAGCAGGTCTCCGTTGCGCATCCAGACTCCATCGGTCCCAGTCATGTCCGTCAAGCGCCGAGGTGTGCCGCCCAGAACCGGCAGCGCCCACAGGATCTGTTCCGCCTCCTCACCCGTGAAACTACCCACCAGCAGATCTGACTTATCAATCGAAATATTGTCGAGCGCGATGTTCGGGAGGTCGCTGGGGATGGGCACCGTGTCGCCACCGCTCGATGAGGCCTGGACCACCACGAAGCGCCCGCCAAGGTTTTCTTGCGTGAAGACCCGGGGGCCATCTGTCAGGACAATGGTTGTTACCTGCCCGGTGAAACTTTTCTGCAGGCCATCGTGCGTGATTTGGGTTGAACCAGTGATTCTGGGTGGCGGCAGGAGGGGACGAAAAAGATAAGCCAGACAGAGGACTGCGACCAGCGCCGCGCCGGCGAGGGCTGCGACCTTTCCGCGCTTTGATTTCGCAGAGGGGGAAGGTGGCACTGCGATTTGTGAATGCGAAACCGAACTCGAACGGCCGGAATCGATCTCGCGCTTCAGACGCTTCAAGTCCACCGCCAGTTCCGAGGCCGACTGGTAGCGCATGCGCCGGTCTTTTTCGAGCGCCTTGTTGATGATGCGCTCCAGCTCCAGCGGCAAGACCGGATTCAAGCGGGAAGGCGGGATGGGCGCCTTGTTCAAGATCCCGTCGAAGATCACCGCCGTCGTGTTTCCAGCGAACGCCGGCTTGGCGGTCGCCATTTCGTAGAGCACAGCGCCGAAAGAAAACAGGTCGGTGCGGACGTCGAGCTCTTCGCCGGTCGCCTGCTCGGGCGACATGTAGGCCATGGTGCCGACCGCCGAGCCCGGACTCGTCAACCGCGGATCGGCCGAGTCCATGGTCAAAACAGATCGACCGTCGGGCGATGCAGCGGCCTGAAGTTGGTCGTCGTCCGTGAGCTTCGCCAATCCGAAATCCAGAACCTTGGCATGCTCGCGCGCGGTCACGAAGATGTTGGCAGGCTTGATGTCGCGGTGGATGATGCCTTTGGCATGCGCCGCATCCAGCGCATCGGCAATCTCGATGCCGAGCGCCAGTGCCATTTCCATCTCCAGCGGCTTTCCACCAATGCGATGCTTTAGCGTCACCCCTTCCAGAAATTCCATCACGATGAACGGTCGGCCATTCTCCTGGCCGATCTCATGAATGGTGCAGATGTTGGGATGATTGAGGGCGGAAGCGGCCTGCGCTTCGCGCTGAAAGCGGGCCAGCGCCTGGGCATCTTTGGCGACCTCGTCGGGCAAGAACTTCAAGGCGACGAAGCGATGCAGGCTGAGGTCCTCGGCCTTGTAAACAACGCCCATCCCGCCACCACCGAGCTTGTCGACAATGCGGTAGTGCGAGATCGTCTGGCCGATCATTGGCGCAAAATGTTACGTCCCGGGAGGCGGCAAGTCAAAGGGCGCGGAGTTGGGATGACAACTCCGATTGCGAGTGAAGAATCCGGGAGGCTGGACTTGAGCGATTGCCTGGCTGCACTCCCAAGCGATGACTTCCTTTACACATGTACACTTGGCGATAACCAACTGCTCGAGGCACACCATGCGAAACCTGACCTCGCTCTGCCTGTTTGTTGTTCTCAGCAGTTTCACAGCTTTCGCTCAGGTCCTGCCATCATCCAACGGCTCGTGCAGGGTAACTGCTTCTGGCCTGGAGTCCTGTAATTGGATGTCGGCGGTGACTCGGATATCGGGAAGCATTCACCGCGCTCATTCGGTGCACGATGCAACGTCGGCACTATTCGTCACGCACTATATCCTGGCGCCTGGCGCGCCTTTAAGTCCCGCCGTGGAGGGCGTGGACGTTTTCATCGTGAGCATGAGCAACGGGGAATTGCAGAACGAGAAGGCGCCATCGCAAAGCACTTTTCCTGTGTCGAATGGTTTCGTGATGTTGATGCCAAAGCAGGAGCCCTTCCTACTGCGGAACGTTGGAAAAGAGAAGCTGGAATTGCTGGTGTTCGAGGTCCGGGAGTGACTGACGTTGCCTCCGACACTGGCGAAGAATTGTCATGGAGCTCATTGAGGACTGACGACCGCATAGGTGCGATCCGCCAACTTCGCGCCTTGGCTCGGATCATAGTGCTGGCGAGCTTGGTTCAAGTTTTCACCAGCGTCGCCCTCTGCCAGGCAGCGCAATCGCCCCTTCTTCCCGCTGGACAGATCGTTGACGTGACATGTGAGGGCGACACGGCGCAGAGTTATGCGCTGTATCTTCCTTCTACGTATTCGGCGGCAAAACACTGGCCCATGATTTATTTCTTTGATCCCGGCGGAGTCGGCCGCCGGCCGCTCGAGCTCTACAAAGATCTCGCTGAGAAATACGGATTCGTGATGGCCGGTTCGAACAATTCTCGTAATTTCTCTTCGGACCAGTCGCACGTTCTGAACGCCCTCTGGGTCGACACCCATCGCCGATTTGCGCCGGATGCTCGCCTCACGTACGTCAGCGGATTCTCGGGTGGCGCGCGGGTTGCGGGTTTGATGGCGCTCAATTGCGCGCAGTGCCAGATTGCGGGTGTGATCGCAAATGGCGCTGGATATCCCAGCAATCGCGCGGATGCCAAAGACAAATTGCTTTATTTCTTTGCCGTAGGCGATCAGGACTTCAACTGGCCCGAGGTGATCACGGTGCGGCGCGAGCGGGAGGACAAAGGTCTCGCGTACCGGGTGCGTGTCTTTTCAGGCCGGCACCAGTGGGCTCCGGCGGAGGTCATGGAGGACGCAATCGAATGGATTACGCTGCGCGCGATGCAGGCGGGGGATCGTCCGCCGGATGCGGCGTTCATCGATCGCCAGTTGCGCCTGAGGCAAGCGGATGCAGGGGATGCGGAGAAAAAGAATGACGCGATGGCAGAGCTCGCCGCTTACCGTTCGCTCGCATCCGATTTTTCCGGAATCAGAGATGTGTCCGAGACAGAGAAAAAGCTGGCGGCGCTGAAGAAATCGCCCGCCCTTAAAGTAGCGCTGAAGAAACAGCAGGAGCAGATCGACGAGCAGGCGGCCTCAGAAAATGAGGTCTCCGGCAAACTGCACGCTTACGTCAGCGGCAGCGCGGAAGACGGGACCACGCTCGCCAGCACGATTGTGCAGGAGATGCACCAGCTCAACGACCAGGCCGAGCACTCCAAAAACGAAGTAAAGCGACTGGTTGCCAGGCGCGCGTTCGCGGGCCTGTTCGTCGAAGGAATTGAGAGCGGACAGGAAGAACTGGAGTCTCGCCATTTCGACAAGGCGGAAGCCTGCTTCGATCTCATGAGCAAAGTGTCGGACAGTCCCTGGCCGGTGCTTCTGCTCGCCGAAACCTACGCTGCCGAGGGGAACAAGAAGCAAGCGCTTCGAGAGTTGAAGGAAGCAGTGCGTCGCGGTGTGGACGTTGATGCGATCGAATCAAACGAGCGGTTTCAAGTCCTGAAGACAGACCCGGAATTCCAGAAACTTGTACAGGCTGCGAAGGCAAAGTGATTAGAGCTTCTGCGTAGCGTCCAATCTTCATTTCTGAGCCACCTCAACGGAATCGCCGGTCTCGTGTTCCGCAATTTGAAAGCGAAGAAAGTCGTGGATGGATGCCACGGCAATCGGGTCCGCGGATTGGATTCGCACTCTTCCGCCCGCTGGCAACTCCTCATAGGCGTAGTGGATCGCCGATTTCATCAGCTTCATCGTCGTTACACCTGGCGGGACGGCGTCGTGGGTGAACATCGGCGCTGAGAAGTCGCCATCGCCGAACATCGTCGCGATGTGCGAAAGATGGGAGCGGATCGCTTCGGTATTTGGCTTGTCGTTCGGGTCATTGGCAGTGACTTCAATGGCGCCGCCGTTGGAGATCAGGCGGAAGTGATGCGTAGTCTTGTCATGAGGAAATCCCATCGCCTGGTCGCCGTGGCTCTCCATGGTTGCATGGTGAGACTGCTGGGCCATGTGCTGGGCGTGCATGGGGCAGTCCTTCATCGAGTCAGCCGGCTTTGTCTCCTGCGCGAAAATCGGGAAGCCGAACAGCAACATGGCAAGTCCGAGTGCGATCGAGTTCATGGCCGTGATCTCCTTTTGAGGTTATTTTTCGTGGCCTTCGCCTTGGGCTGATCGACGAGCGAATGAAGCAGCCCGGCCTGGCTCCCGGGCGGCGTCTGCATCAGCTTCGATCGCCACTCGCGAACGAGTTCGCGCAAGTAGTCTTGGGTCCGTTGCAGTTCCTGAATCTGCTCTCCAACCAGGCGGAGTTTCTCTTCAGTAAGGCCAAGCACGCGATGGCACGGGACGCCGCCGCTTTCGCGAGTACGCAAAATCTCGGAAAGTTCTTTCAGAGAGAACCCCAGCTGGAGAGCCCGCTGCGTGAGCTGGACTGTCTCGACAGCGGAGGCATTGAATATCCGGTAGCCGCTCTTGGTTCGTCGCGACGTTGGCAGAATTCCCAGCCGCTCGTAGTGGCGCAGCGTGTCGGCGCTGACGCCAGTCAGGCGGGCAAGTTCTCCCGAACGCAGGAAATCGGCGCTCACCAGGTCAGTATGAACCCTTGAACCGATTCCAGAGTCAAGGAGTTTTTGGAAGGTGGAGGTCGGCCAACACCGGATCCGTCAGCGCAAACCCGCGTCCAGCACGCGCTCGACCTCAATCACGGCCACCCACTGAGCCGCCATCTTTTCGGTAAAGACGACCCGGCCGCCCAGGAGTTGGGCGGCGACTGCCGGGGGCACATCGCGGTGGAACCCGAAGAAGCGCATTTTCATTTTGTCCCAGGCTCGCCAGCGCTCAAGAAGCGGATGCGCCGGCTCGTACTTGGTTGAGAACACGAGTGCCACGTCGAAGCGGGAACGCTGCTCGGCGGCGCCTGCGACTTCATCGAGACTGAAGTCTTCGATCCTGACCACTCGGAACGGGCGCTTCACGTAGCCGAGATACGGCTGGGTGATTTCGTCGGAGGCGGGCCACGCGGTCAGAACGCGCGCTTGCGGATAGCGCTGGTCGACAAACGACTCCGCATCCTGGTGCATGAGTATGTAGTCACGATAGGCCAGGTTGTCTTCGGGCGAGAATCCGTACGGAGGATTGAAGAACAGCGCGAGCACGAACGCGAGGCACGTCAAGCCGACCAGCCACAGCCATCCGCGAACGCGCCGCCATAGGGTCGATACGGCGATGAGGATCACGAGCGGGATCACGGTCAGCATATAGCGTGCCAGCACAGCGCCGCCCACCACCGCCATGGCCGTGATGAAGGCGAGAATCAGAACGGCGAACGTCAGTTGCACTGGAATGTCGATGCGGCGACGTTCCGTGGAGCCGTCGCGCAGAGGAGGCCTCGTCATCGCCCACATGACGAGGAGCATGAGCACCCACAGGTGCATGTATCCGAACGATTGCCAGATGCGCATCCCGAGCGCGAGCAGGATGCGCACTCCGCTCATCGTCGCTTGCACGTTGTAGCGAAAGAATTCCGGGTTGCCGAAAACATATCCGGTACGCGCGTAGTGGTAGGCATACCAGAGGGAGAGGACAAGGACGGGAGTAAGCAACGACGCGGCCCGGGCAAGCCATGCAGTGCGCTCGGTGAGTCGCCTTGTCGGACCCGCGGGTTCGTCTTTGTGCCGACCATCGTTGGTAGCAGCTGCTGGCTTAAGCGAGGCTGCTGTCGCAGGCTCCACGAACTCATTCCAGCGACCAAGCTGAGGGAGGAGAGAAACAACTTCCCACGCCAGCAAGGCTGGCGGCGCGAGCACCGCGGTTTCCTTGGCGAGCACGGCGAGAGAGAACCATACGGCGGCGGCGCGCCAGCGTTGTCCCAGATAAGCCTCGAATGCCCACAACGTGAGGCCGGCGGCCGCGAGATCGACATGTGCCATTGTGCTCTGCGCGAAGAAGACCGGATAGAGCGCGGTGCAGGCCGTCGCCGCGAGGGCGATCTGCAGATTCGCTACCCGCCGTCCCAGTCGATACACGCCCAGCAGGCTGAAAGCCGCGACGGCGAGCATCGCGGTACGCGTGACCAGTTGCGAGAAGCCGAAGATTTTCCAGCACGCGGCGAGATAAGCCATCACCAGCGGAGGATGCGCGTTTGAGGGCGTCGAGTGTGGAATGAGGGTGCCAGTCAAAAGCAAATCGCGAGCGGCGGGGATGTAGTATCCGGCCTCGTCCCAGAAGTAAGGCAGTCGCAGCAGCGGCAAGTGCAGAAGAAAAATGGCGACGAAGATGAGAGCGAACACCAACGCCGGGGATGGGGAGTGCGAACGCATCGGGTCAGGTGTTGGGTGTTAGGTCTCAGGTATCAGGGTTTCTAGTGCACCGGCCCGTGCCCCATCATGCGCGGATCGAGTTTGATTTCACCGAAAGCGTTCTCGTATCCGGTTACGTTCTGTTGCAGGACGCCCAGCAGCGCCTTGGCCTGCTGCGGGCTCAGATAGATTCCTTGGAAATTCTGGATTTCGACCTGGGTTTCGCTCTGCTGGGTCAGAGTGCCGAAGACGAGAAAAAAGTCCCAGACGTTGACGCGGATCTGCACGCTGTTGGCATAGGTTTCGCGGTAGTCGGGGGTGTTCGTTAGCTTGACGTTGGGCTGAATGGGGTTCGCCATAAGGATGCCAGTGTAGCGGGTTTGGCGCCAAGGATGAAAGGGAGCGCACCCGTTGAGGCCGGAACTGAAAGACGCGCGTACGTGGGATGGGGACCGGGCCTCGCACCCTTCGAAAATCGCGAAGGGTGGCGTCATCGGCCTCACGCCCCAGGGACGGTTCGGCGGTCCTGGTCGACGAATGCGAGCAGTGGGGACGTCCTTTTGGACATAGCGGCCGTGTACCAGTAGAAGCGGGCCCTCGTACTGCGGTGCTCTTGTGGGTTGAAGGAGATAGGGATGAAATGCAGATAGCAGCCGAAGATCCAGGCCGCGGCGTTTCCGCTCAGGCGCTGCGTACGCGGGCCGGATCGATCGATCCCCAAGTCGGAGGTTATCCCCATGTTTTTCGAGAAACTCACCGCGTGGACTCTGGTAGTTGTCTACTACACCATCACCTGCGGCGCGATTGTTCTGGGATTAAAAGGCGCGCTGTAAGCATTTGAGAATCTGATCGTCGAGCCCGGCCCCACGCGCAACGCGGCGCACAGACGCGTCTTCTGCGGCGGGAGCGGGCTCGAATGATGTTGGTTGGAAGTCTCCCGTCCCTTCTTCTCCTCAAAATTTCTATGCTGTATGCGGGGCAGCCCCTAAAGGGGCCGCGCTGTCGCCTTTGCTAGGGCGTCGCTGAAGCGACGCCCTGATACGAACCCAGTTGCCTTGGGACTGGGATATTCCGATGCTCTGATACGAACCCCTGCGACGTGGATATGCGGATCCTCCTACGACCAGTGACAGATCTCCTAGCTATCAAATTGTCTTTCATCCACAAACTGCTTAGTGAATCGGACGCTCACCCGTACTTGAGTCGCATTCGTGCGCTCCGACATCGAAAAAGGACAAGGAGCTTTCGATGAACTGGCAAGTCAAGCAACTGGAAAGGGAAGTCACGAGTTGGCCGGGGGTGACGGCGCACTCTCACCGTTTCGCTGGACGAGAATTTCGGGTGGGAGACGCCGAGATTGGGCACGTGCACGTGGGCGGGGTGGTCGACATTCCATTTACACGGGCGATGCGGGATGCGCTGCTGGCGCAGGGTTGGGCGGAAGAGCATCGCTGGGTGCCGGACTCGGGCTGGACGACGTTTCACATTCGCAGGAAAGATCAGCTGCAACATGCGATCTGGCTGATGCGCTTGTCGTATGCGCGCTATGCGATCAAGAAATCAGGGGAACCGCAGAAGTCGTTTGAGAAGGAGAGCCTGGAACTTGAGCTGCGGGAGCCGTTCTTGTCGTTACTGCGGAAGTTTGTCCCAAGGGTTGCGGAGGAAGCCGGATATCTGCTGGAGTCGGAACCTGTCGCGGCAACCGCAACCCAGCTAACCGAGGACGCGCGCCGGGAGGCCGGCAAGTGACCAGCTACCTCTGTGTGACGTGCGGGACACAGTATCCGCCGATGGAAAAACCTCCCATGCATTGCCCAATCTGCGATGACGAGCGACAGTACGTCGGCTTGAACGGGCAGGAATGGATTCCAATCGACGAGCTGCGCAAGGCACATCGCAACGTGCTGTTCGAGGAGGGGGAAGGGCTGTGGGGCATTCACACGCAGCCGAAATTTGCCATCGGGCAAAGGGCCTTGCTGCTCGAGACGGCGGAGGGCGGCTTTCTGTGGGACTGCGTCAGCCTGATCGACGACGAGACAGTGAAACTGGTGCGGCAGCGCGCCGGAATTCGTGCGATGGCGATCTCGCACCCGCACTATTACACCAGCATGGTCGAGTGGAGCCGGGCGTTTGGCGGCATTCCAATCTACCTGCACGACGCCGACCGGCAGTGGGTGCAGCGTCCGGACCCGGCGATTGAGTTCTGGAGCGGCGACACGAAGAAAGTGGGCGGTGACCTCACTCTGATTCGCGTGGGTGGACACTTCGATGGGTTCCAGGTGCTGCACTGGGCGTCGGGCGAGCAGGGGAGCGGGGTAATGATGACGGGCGACATGCCTCAGGTATGCCCGGACCGGCGCTACGTGAGTTTCATGTACAGCTACCCGAATTTCGTGCCGGTAAGTGCGGCGACGGTGTGCGACATCGTACGCAAGTTAGAGCCGTATGCGTTTTCAAAACTTCATGGCGCCTGGCCGAAGTTCGCGGTTGTGGGCGATCCGAAGGAAGTCCTGCGCCGATCGGCTGAGCGGTACTTGAGGGCATTGGGAGAAAAGGGGCTGTGATGGACGGCGGCTGGTGCGGGCTGGCGAAGTCGAGTCTCTGCCGGTTTACTGGCCAGGTTACTAAGTGCGCGGCACGTAAGAAATGAGCAATGCAAGAGGCATGCCTCGTTCGCTGGCCAGCAACCGTGGTACAAAATCCGCCTGCTTAGTGATGTGGATCACAACCAGCCGCTGGAAATCGCGCGACTATTAAGGCTATGTCGTGGCGAATCACTCCCATCCCAAAGGTGCAGTATGAGTCAATCTCATCAAGGAGATTGATGTGCACGCTGCCGAATTGTTCGGCTCGGAGAAAGGGGCGTTCACCGGATCCGTCAGCCAAAGGGTGGGCCGCATCGACTAGCGGATCAGGGTACTTTGTTCCTCGACGAGATCGGCGAGATCGCTCCCTCCCTGCAGCCCAAACTGCTCCGCGTCCTGCAAGAACAGGAATTCGAGCGTCTGGGGGGGAAATCGCACGATCCGGGTAAATTTCCGATTGATCGCAGCCAGCAACCGCGATCTTCGGGCGGCGGCAAATGCGAATCAATTTCGCGCCGACTTATACTACCGGCTGGCGGTTTTCCCATCGAGTTGCCGGCCCTGCGCCACCGACAACGGGATATTCCGAAACTAGTGCACCATCTTGTGGCGGAAATTGCCCGCCGCGCGGGGAAGACCATCACCAGTGTTCCCAAGAAGACGATGGACGGTTTGATGAGCTTGCACTGGCCCGGAAACGTGCGCGAATTGGAGAATTTTCTGGAACGTTCCGCCATCCTGACGAACGGCACGGTGTTGGCCGCGCCCATCTCGGAGCTGGTGCAACCTCATGCCAGCCCCGAAAAGAGTGACGGGACCACCCTGGTCTCGATCGACCGGCAACACATCTTGAAAGCGCTGAAAGATTCGAATGGCCAAATCAGCGGACCGCGGGGCGCAGCGGCCCGGCTGGGCCTCAAGCGGACCACCCTGCAATCCAAGTTAAAAAAGCTGGGGATCAGGAGGGCGACACCACTCTCGGAAACTTACGCGGAATCCGGATCGGCCGATAGCAGGTGTGAAGTCGGGCGAGTTGCTCCAGGAGTTGGTGCGAAAGGGGGGACTCGAACCCCCATGGGTTTCCCCGCCAGATCCTAAGTCTGGTGCGTCTGCCAATTCCGCCACTTTCGCACGTTTAGATTGTTTATCTTACGCGATTCCCGAACCTGTTGTTAAGTCGTTCTAGTGAAAACTGTGGTGAATGCTGCTCTCTTCGCACGCGCTTGCTGCCCGGTTTTGGCAGTCTCCAGCACTCCGCATCTCGGGATGGATGTAGCGCATGGTCGTTTCAATCTGCGAGTATCCGGCGAGCTTCAAGAGCTTCACGTTTATGAGCATGCCCGCCCGCTTCAGTGAGGAACGTATGCTGGAGCGCGTGCAGACCCGCATCCGGGTGCAAGCTGCAAGTCTGCATGATGGTACGTTGCTGATCGCAGTAGCGTGGAAGGGCTGCCCGGCGCTTAGATAGATTCGAAGCCATGACGACTCGCCGAGGCAATGAAAGGCTTTCGAAGTGAATGTTCCTGGCTGGTTTCGCCGCATCGTGCGTAATTGTCTGGACGAAGCAACGAAGACTTGCCGCCTGAGAATTTGCTGATCAACTAGCGTTTTCCCCCAGAACGTAACTCGGCGACTCTCGCATCTCATCAAGAAAGTCGCTTACAAGAGTGCTTCCCCCGAAGTATCTGCGCCTTCTAAATGATTCCCCTGAGCAACTCAGCCTTCTAGTGTGGGGTTCCCACCGAGGAGAGGTTACCCGAACGACTGTACGCCCGAGTGTCGGGCAGGAAACATCCCATACCCAAGTTTGGGGGACCAAGATCGGCGCTTACGCCGGATAAATCCGCTGGGGGCGTGCAAATCCCATCGGGTGTTCAGAAAGGGATAAACATTTATGAACATCAATGCTTTGAAAACAATCCTGAAGAGGCGATGGGTTTTGACGACTCTGCTGTTCGCCGCGGCTGTGCTCCCTGCTGCTCTTCCGCTTGCTCATGCGCAAGATCAATATGATCAATATGACCCGCCCAGCCGCGTCGCGCGGTTGGGATACATGCGGGGTTCTGTCTCATTCCAGCCAGCCGGCGAGTCGGAGTGGGTAGAAGCGGTCGCGAACCGCCCCATGACGACCGGCGACAGGCTGTGGGCTGATCGTGACGCGCGCGCTGAAGTGGAACTGGGATCGGCATCCATCCACCTCGGTCCTAACACCGGCTTCTCTTTCCTCAACCTTGACGACCGCACAGTCCAGATTGAGCTGAGCTCGGGTACTCTCGATCTTCGCGTCCGTCGTCTCGACCGGGACAGTGTTTTCGAGGTGGATACCCCGAATCAGGCGTTGACGGCTCTTCAGCCAGGGCGTTATCGGATTGAAGCTTCGGAAGATGGTAACTATACCGTGGTCACGATTCGTGAAGGTGAAGGCGAATCGATCGGGAACGGCCAGGCCTACACAATCCATGCCGGTCAGCGCATCACTCTGAGTGGAACCGACTCGCTGAACGCAGAGCTTCAGCAAATCGCAGCTCCTGACGACTTCGACAACTGGAGTTACTCGCGCGACCGTCGTTATGACAATTCGCGATCAGCTCAATACTGTTCGCAGGATCTGGTAGGAATGGAAGATCTCGATGATTACGGAGACTGGCGTTCCGATTCCAGTTATGGGAACGTCTGGTTCCCGAGGGTGTCATCTGGCTGGGCCCCGTATCACGATGGACACTGGGCCTGGATTGATCCGTGGGGTTGGACCTGGGTTGATGACAGTTCCTGGGGATACGCTCCCTTCCATTACGGTCGTTGGGCTTCGGTGGGAGGTCGATGGGGCTGGATTCCGGGACCCCGTCAAGAACGGTCCGTTTACGCTCCTGCTTTGGTTGCGTTCGTGGGCGGTGGCTCTTTTGCCGCCGGGTCTGTTGCCTGGTTCCCGCTCGGTCCACGCGAAGTGTACGTTCCGTCGTATCGCGTGAGCCAAGGGTACGTAAATCGCGTCAACGTCACGAACACGACGGTCAACACCACGACCGTCACCAACGTTTACAACACGACCATCGTCAACAAGTCCACCACCATTACGAACGTAAACTACGTGAACCGGAACGTGCAGGGAGCGGTGACCGCTGTTCCGGAAAGAGCCTTTGCCAGTGCTCAACCAGTGGCCAGGAATGCGGTCAGAGTAAATGCGCGTGACGTGGCTTCTGGGCCCGTGAACGTACGCGCAGCGGTGCCACCGGCACGCGAAGCAGTCCTGGGAGTGCACGCGAACACGGCGAACCGGGTAGCGGCGCCTCCCAAAGCTGTGGCCGCTCGCACTGTTATCGCTAAGGCGACGCCTCCGCCTACTCCGGCTTCGTTCGCAGCGAGGCAGCAAGTGCTCCAAGCTCACCCAGGCCAGTCCGTGGATCGAACAGAAATGCGGAAACTCCGTCCGGCCTCGGCGGCTGCGCCTCAAGTAAAACAAGCGCCTCCAGCCAAGCCAGCGACTCCAACTCAGGCAAAGGCGAATCCGCCTGCAAACGGAGCCCCTGCGCCGAATACTCGGCCGGGTGCGAACGCTCCGCAGCCCGCACGTCCTCAACCGAACAACGAACCGGCAACGAATCGGCCGGAGGCCAACCGGCCCGAACCGAACCGTCCTGACGCAAATCGGCCTGACGCGAATCGTCCGGCAGAACCGCCGGCTCGCAATGACCGTCCGGCTAACGCTGAACCTAACAACCGCCCGAATCAGCCGGCCCCGAACAATCGACCCGAGGCCAACCGGCCCGAACCGAATCGACCGGACGCGAATCGACCTGAGCCAAATCGGCCTGAAGCGAGCCGTCCGCCACAACCGCCGGACCGCAATGACCGTCCGGCTAACGCCGAACCTAACAGCCGTCCGAATCAGCCGGCTCCGAATAATCGATCCGAGGCCAACCGTCCCGAGCCGAACCGACCGGAAGCGAATCGACCGGAAGCGAATCGACCTGAGCCGAATCGGCCTGACGCGAATCGTCCGGCACAACCGCCGGCGCGCAATGACCGTCCAGCTAACGCCGAACCTAACGATCGTACGAATCAGCCAACTCCGAATAATCGACCCGAAGCCAACCGCCCCGAGCCGAATCG
>DASRDJ010000270.1:0-27860 GCA_035652655.1 Terriglobales bacterium | reverse complement strand
TCCACCAGGACCAGCGATTGCGACGTGTACTTCGCGGTGAAGAAGTAAGAAATCAGAAATCCGACCAGCGGCGCCAGCAGCGCCGGGATCAGGATCATCTTCATCCGCCGGCGAAGCATCGCCAGGTAATCGTCAAGGGTGAGATCGCGATTTTCAATCATTCCAGTGTTTCCGTTCTGACCGCCTCTTAGGACGGTCTCTAAATTAGTCGATCCGGATCGGCCGGAAGTGCCAATCCACGCCAAACGTCAGTACGTGTCTTACCGAGATTCGATTGCAGAACTGCTGTCCAGCGACAGGACAGGTGTCGAAAATCTGATCGTTCCACTGATACGACAGGTAGGTTCCCCAGTTGTATCCAAACTCCCGGCGCAGGGCCAGCCCGGCAAACCCATAGTTGTACGAGGTCGCGGCCACGCCCTGCGTGCTTGATTGCAGCCGCCGGTTGTGCGCGAAGCCCAGTGCCGCATGGGCTGTGTAGCGCCGCCCCAGTTTGTGCTCCAGTTCCAGGCGGGCAACATTGCTTTGTGCACCGGCGAAGAATCCCGACCCGCTATTGTCGTAGCGCTCGAAGCTCAGCATCGTCGACGTGTTGTGGAACTGGTACCGCAATGTGGCTTGTCCCGCCACCGAGATCCGGCTGATGGTTCCAGTAACCGGATCCTGAGTCCGCGTCCACTGCGGTCCGGCGCCGAAAACCAGATCCATCCTGCCCGACACGCGATGTCCGTACATTCCCTGCACGACGTGCGCGATGACGTTATCGGCGCCCGCCTCACCCGGGAAATGAAAGGATTGGAATCCGTAGCTGAGCGCCAATTGGTCTTTCTTCGAAACCGTATAGCTGTAGCCTGCCTGCGCTCCCGCCTGCTCGCTGTTGATGAAGCCCTGCGAGTTGTCGGTGAAGTGTGTTAGTCCGTACGCTCCGGCTGCCGTCAGCGAAGAACGTGGGCTGAGCCCCTGGACCACATCCACGATCCCGGTGTTCGAAATGCGCGGCGCTTGGCCGAGTGAACCGAACTGCTGCGCGCCCAGAGCTCCGTAATGTCCGCCCAAGCCGCCGCCCAGCATTCCCATGCCTTCGCCCAAACTACCGAGTCCCAGATGAAATCCACCCGATCCGCCAAACGCTCCGGAGCCAAACGAGCCTTCCGGCAGGTAGCTGAACGAGTCGCGCATCGTGAGCTGGCCGGTCCTCCAGAGAATCGACTGCTGCGCCTGCACCTTCTGAATCTGTTTCAACCCGTCACCGGCTCGGTTGTAATACCCAACCCCGCCGACATACGCGGCCGCCAACTGGTAGCGCCGCCACAAACGCTGCATGGTCAGCCCGCCCAGGCCGCGGGTCACCGAATGCCAAGCCGGACGCGCATCGCTGCCAATATTCGAGTCCAGCGACTCGCTGCCTTCCACGCCACCCACCAACATGCTGCGCGGCTGGAAATTCGGCTCCAGGGAAGGCTGGTCGAGACCCGAGATCGGCGGGTTTTCGTTCACGATCACCGGGGCATTCTCGGGACCGAACGCCGCCGGCGGCGGCGTTCTCTGCGAATCATCCGGAGTCTGCTGCGTGTCTCCTGGGGCCTGTTGGGCATCGCCCGGCGTCTGCTGCGGATCGTTCTGAGCCCACGCAGCACCAGCCGTCATCGCCAGCCACAACAGCGCACAAATTGTTTTGTTCATCTTCATCATGCAATCCTTACGGGACGACAATCGTGTCTCCGGGCTTGAGAACTATGTTCTGGTTGATTCCTTCGCCCTTAAGCAGTTCCCGGTAGTGCACCGGAACCTTCTGCTGCTTGCCGTTCTCCGTGCGCAGAATGTAGATGCCTTTCGTGTTGGCGAACTGCGAAAATCCCGAGGAAGCCAACGCCTGCAACACTGTCATGTTGGGCTGCAGTGGAGTCGCCCCTGGGTGCAGCACTTCGCCCAGGATGTAAATCTTCTGGCTGTTCATCGCCGTGACCACAACCGTGACGCGAGGATCCGCGATGTACTTCTTCAGTTTGACGGTGATCGAGTCCGCGAGTTGGCTCGGCGTCAATCCCGAGGCTGCGACGTCGTTCAATAGCGGCATCGAAATCTTCCCGTCCGGGCGCACCGGCAAGGACTCGGTGAGGTCCGGCTCTTTCCACACGGAAATATGCAGCATGTCGTTCGCGCCGATCACATAGTCCGGGCCTGCCACCGAAGCCGGTTCGCTTTGCGGTTTGTCCGCTGTCGCGGGCTTTGCCTCGTCGGCGGCTTTCGCGTTCGCCTGCGCCCAGCCGCTGGTCGCCATTGCTCCTGCCAACAGAAAAATTGCCAGATTTTTGCTGCGCTTCATGTGTTCTCCTGAAACTTATGATGCTCCGTACTCCTGGTACCCGATCTGTTTCAACTTGTAGAGCAGGGCCTTGTAACTGATTTGCAGCTCCTGCGCTGCCCGGCGGCGGTTCCAGCGCGTGCGCTGCAACACCCGTAAAATCAATTCCTTCTCCGCTTCCCGCGATGCAGCACGCGAGGCTTGCTTCAGCGAGATCCGCTCGCCATTTCCACTGCGCTCCGAGCGCGTCAGCAACGAACGCAACCCGCCCATCGCCACTGACTCATCGCCCAGCGCCACGATCGCCTTAGCAGCATCTTCCAGTTCGCGGATGTTTCCAGGCCACGCGTATTCCTGAAACAAGTGCTGCGTCGCCTCACTCAGTCGCGGTACCGGACGCCGGAAATCCCGCGCATACTTCGCCAGAAAGAAAGTCACCAGCGACGGAATATCTTCCCGGCGCTGCCGCAAAGGCGGCAGCCGCAGGCACACTCCACTCAGCCGGTAATATGTGTCCTCGCGAAAACGTCCCGCCCGGACTTCCGCTTCCAGGTCGCGCGCGCTCCCGAAAATCAACCGAGCCCGTGCAGCGTGTCCGTTGCCGTTCCCTTCCGCGCCGCGCAACACCGGTAGCAATGCTTCCTGGCAAATTGCGCTTAGGTCTGCCAACTCTTCGAAATAAACTGTCCCCGGCTGGAACACTCTGCCGATCGCATCCGAGCCTCCGTTCAGCATCGACTCGGTGACGTCCGCGCAGGAAACAACCCGAAAAGGTTCTTCCCGGTGCGCCGACATCTGATGAATTCGCTCGGCAGTCGCCTTTTTTCCCGTGCCCGACTCAGCCAGCAATAGCACTGGCACTTCACTTCGCGCCAACTCCCGGATCACCACATCTAGAGACTTCATGCTCTGGCCAATTCCCTCGACGAAATCACAGCTGTTCGTGTCCCCTTGGGGCGCAAAAGCTTTCGTCTCAGTCAATTCCGGGAATTCTTTTGCCATATTGGCTCTAGTTCGTGTCCGGGGGAATAACGCTAAAGGGTCGGATGTTTTTCTCTGACTTCCCCATGCAAGGCTGGTGCCAAGCCCACGCCTTCCTGTACCCCGCCCAAGAAGGATCTATGCGTATTATTTTCAGCAGCTTGGAGGAAGGCTGCGGTACCGCTCATTAGCTCGTTCGAATGTCCCACAGCCTACTATATGGGCATGATAAGGGAAAGTTTTTACCCACTCCACAGTAACCTTCGGTGGTTACTTTTCCCCAAAGGGTTCTCAATATCACTTAAATGTCTCGGATTGAAGGAAGTAGCGTTGGTCATTTGTGCCGCGCCTTCGCCCATCACGCCGGAAAAGCTGCGATCTCAAGTGCCAAAGTTTTTCCCACATCAGACGCTTCCAATGCCTTCAACGGATGGGTGGAAAAAGACTCATAAGCGCTTGATTTTTAGGACGCGGTTCGGGCACAAGTCGGCAATTGGTGGGGAACGAATTGGGAAAGAAACTCACCAATTTTGCTGACGGATCTGTTCTGCCAGGCGGGAAGTGTAGTCCGACGATCCCTGTTGGTTCAGGTGGTAGCCATCGCTGTAGAGGCTTCGGGGATATTCTCCCGGCGGTGAGAGCACCCACACGGGAACGCCAACCTCCGCTCCCACCTGCTGGATATCGCGCGAGTAGTCTTCCCTCAACGCCGGGGGAACCATCAGCACGATTTTGACGCCGTAGGTGCGCGAGAGCTCAGCCAATTCCGGCAAGCGCTTCTTCGCCATGCCCACCAGTACTTCCTGCTCGTGGATGTGCGCGCCGTGGTCCGCGATGCGTCCAGCCAGCGCCCGAAAGTTCGGCACAAGGATAATTAGTACACGCTGCCGGATCACGCCTTTGTCCGCCAGCCAGTTGCTCCAGTGGGCAAAGAAATAAGTGCTCGCGGTGGTGCGGTCGAGATTGGTTTCCTGAATCGCCAGGGGCAAATCGCGTGCGCTCATCTGCCGGTGCGCGAACTCTTCACCCAACGTGAATTTCGAGGCGAGTTGATCGGTTCCCAGCGCGAGCACGATGGCGCTGGGACGCGCTCCCTCCTGCAAAAGGCGGCGCAGCCCAAAATACCAGTCGAGAAAATGCGTCTGCTCAATTCCCAGCCGGCTCACTTCGTACTTGGACGCAAGCTCATCGTGAAGCTTGTCCAGTTGCACACCCTCCAGGAGCAGCGAGTTACCCGCCAACAATACCGTCGGACGTCCGTCTGGAGTTGTCGGCCGCAATGCCCGCGCCGCCTTGAGCTCCACCTCGACGCGATGCTCGGTGCGGCTGAGATGATCGAGGACGATGGGCGATCCCAACTCAAACGCCAGCAGAATCAGCGCCAGTCCCACTACCAGCACAATGAAACCTGTGCGCGCATTCCAGCCGCCTTTCTCTTGCATCGGCGGAGCTAGCACGGGCTCAGAACTGGAAATAGATGAATGCATTCGCTTGATTCGCCCCCATCAGGGCAATGACCACGGCGCACGCCAGCCCGAACGCAACCCGCCACCGCACCGGCGAGTACGCGAAACAGTATTCGGCTCCGCTCGTTTCCAGATAGATATCGAGCAGCAACAGCGGGATTGAGAACACTGCCAGGAACAAAAATGCCGCCGGGAATTCCGGCCGCCAACTCCACTTGCCCAGTCCCTTCAGCATTTCCCACGCTGCACCTAGTGACTGCGCGCGGAAGAAGACCCAGCTGATGCATACCACGTGGAATATGAAGATACGCTTGAGCCACTTCCACACAGCACCGGAGAAGACCGGCGTGTCTCCCATTAACTTCCGTTCCACCGCCAGGCTCGCCCCATGCTGTCCACCCCAGAACACAAATGTCCAGTTGGCGCCGTGCCATAGTCCGCCCAGCAACATCGTAAGCAGCAGATTGCGGTACGTGTTCGCTTCACCCTTTCGGTTGCCGCCGAGCGGAATGTAGAGGTAGTCGCGCAGCCAGGTGCTCAAACTCATATGCCAGCGCCGCCAGAAATCCTGAATGCTGTCCGCGAAGTAGGGCTGGCGGAAATTCACCATGAAGTGGAAGCCCATCAGTTGCGCGCTTCCTCGCGCAATATCGCTGTATCCGCTGAAGTCGCCATAGATCTGCCATGCGAACGCATACATCCCGAGCAAGGTCACGACCAGGCTGGGCTTGCCAAGTGCGCCCGAGAATGCCGCGTTCGCCACCAACGCGCAGTTGTCGGCAATCACGCATTTTCGAAACAGCCCTTCCATGATGAGCAGCAGTCCATCGAACGCCTTATCCGAATCCCAGTGCCGCGGTTTCTGCACTTGCGGTAGCAAATGCGCGGGCCGCTGGATCGGTCCTGCAATCAGATGCGGAAACAAGCTGATGAAGAGTCCATAGTCGAGGAACGACCGTGACGCCGGGAGCTTCCCCGAATAGACATCGACGATGTAGGCGACTTCCTGGAAGGTGTAAAACGAAATCCCGGGCGGAAGAATGATTAGCAACACAGGCAGCGAAGCCTTGATTCCTACGCCGGCGAGCACATGCCCCAGCGAGTCCGCGAAGAAATTGAAATACTTGAAGAATCCCAGAATCGAAAAATTGATGACCAGCGACAATGCCAGCAGAGATTTGCGCACCCGCGGATCTTCAGTGTCCGCAATCCGGATCGCGATGAAGTAGTCGATGACCGTCGACCCGATCATCAGAAGCAGAAACCGCCAGTCCCACCACCCATAAAAGAGGTAGCTGGCGGCGAGCAGAAAGCGGTTTTGATTGCGGAAGCCCAGCCGCCAATACGCCACTACTACGATGCACAGAAAGAGGATGTAAATCGGCGTATCGAAAAGCATGCGATTAACTTACGGACTCTCGGGATCGGCCTTGGTTTCTCAGGATATCGCAGGTTCGCCTGTTATCGGATGGTCGTTTTGGTTCATTTTGCTCACCCCACCAAGCGCTGCACCCGTCCGGCGCTCATAGCATCTTACTTTTTGCTCGCGGACCAGCGCTGGTGCATAGTCCTTCGTAGGGTGACCAAAGTCACACCCGGTGCATAGACTGATTGCGCCCCGACCCCAGTTCGCATATGCTTTTTATATCTCCTTCAATCATTTGAGTTTTGAGCCAAGCCGTCCAAACCGCGCCGTTGCCTGTTGAATCGCAGCCTTTTCCACAGCAGAGAGTGCCGTGGTGGCAGATATTCGCTTACGTTGCTGTCCTCGGATGGTTGTACGCTTCGGTACTCAGACACCTGGTCGGGCAGTGGGCGCACGATCCGAATTACTCGCACGGCTTCTTTGTTCCGTTTTTTTCACTGTTCGTCATTTGGAGTGAGCGCTCTAAGCTTCGCAAACTCACGTGGGAACCGTCTTCCTCCGGGTTGATCGTGCTCTTCTTCGGCCTGCTGGTGCTGGCCGCGGGCACACTAGGCGCGGAACTCTTCCTCTCGCGGGTCTCTCTTTTGCTCACCATCGCCGGACTGGTCGTGATCACCTTCGGGTGGAATTACATGCGGGCCATCTTCTTTCCGTGGATCTTCCTGCTCTTCATGATCCCGATCCCCGCCATCGTCCTCAACCAGATCACATTTCCTCTTCAGCTACTCGCCTCGAAGGCGGCTGCGGTTACTCTCCCGCTGGTGGGTGTCCCCGTTCTGCGGGAAGGCAATATCATTCAATTGCCGGCCATGGCGCTGGAAGTCGCGGAAGCCTGCAGCGGGATACGTTCCCTGATGTCGCTCGCGACCCTGGCCATCATTTACGGATACCTGCTCGAGCCGCGCACATCGATCCGCGTGATTCTCGCATTGGCGTCGATCCCGATCGCAGTTCTGGCAAATAGTCTGCGCATCATCGGCACGGGATTGCTCGTGCAATATTGGGATCCTGACAAGGCTCAGGGATTTTTCCACGAGTTTTCCGGCTGGGTGATTTTCGTCGTGTCGCTGGTCATGCTTTTTCTGCTTCATCGCGCTCTCCAGTGGTTGTGGCCGGAAGGAGCGTCGCACGCATGAAATCCCAGATGCGTTTCGTAATCGCATTCTGCCTGCTGCTTGGCACCGCGCTGTTCCTGCAGGCGCGCAATCGGGGCGAGGTTTTTCCGCCGCGCAAGCCGCTCTCCGCGTTCCCGCAACAACTGGGCGACTGGACTGGCACCGACGTTGAGATTGGCAAGGAAATTCTCGACGTGCTTGGCCCCGGCGATTTCATGCTGCGGGTTTATCGTCCGGACGATAACGGTGCGCCTGCCACCGATCTGTTCATCGCCTATTTCCCTAGCCAGCGCGCGGGCGACACCATTCACTCCCCCAAAAACTGCCTGCCGGGGGCGGGATGGACTCCCATTGATTCCTCGCGCATCTCGCTTTCGGTCTCGGGCCACGCGCCCTTCCCGGTCAATCGCTACGTGATCGCGAAGGGTACCGACCGCTTGCTCGTTCTCTACTGGTACTGGGCGCATGACCGCGCTGTGGCAAGTGAATATTGGGCTAAGGTTTATCTGGTCACCGATTCGATCCGCATGAATCGGAGCGATGGCGCCCTTGTGCGCGTTAACACCCGCATGCTGCCCGGCGAGTCCGTGGAAGCTGCAATGGCAAGGCTGAGTCCTTTTGCCGGACAAGTGGTCCCGTTGCTGAACGAATACATTCCCCAATGAACTCCCGGAAACGCATCCCAACTTCAAGTCGATATTCGTCCGCTGCGCGCAGCTGTGGCCATGCAATGGGCGCGTTTCCGAATGCTCAAGTTCCGGTCGTCATCACTTCTTACAACTCGGCGCGGGCGACTCGCCCGCTCCAGGAGACTTAGCCATGAGGCGTGCTCCCTCAATTCTTTTGTTGTTCGTCCTGACTCTTACCCTCGGCGTGCTCGCCGGGTGCTCGCGCGATCCCAACGTTCGCAAGCAGAAGTACTACGAGAGCGGACAACGCTACTTCGAGAAAAATAAGTTCCGCGAGGCGGCCATCCAGTACAGCAACGCCATCCAAGTGGATCCGCGCTTCTCGGACGCACACTATCGACTCGGCCTGACCTACCTCCGCCTCGGTGAGCCGAACCGCGCTTATCAGGAGTTGCAGCGCACCGTCGAACTCGATCCGACCAATTACCCGGCCCGCGTCGATATGGCTAACATGCTGATCGCCGCCAAGTTCTACAAGGAAGCGCAGGAACAACTCGACGTCCTCACCGACAAGCAGCCCAATAATCCCGACGTTCACATGGCGCTGGCGAACTTCAAAGCCCGACAGGGAGACCTGCCTGCTGCCCTGCTCGAAATGCAGAAAGCGATTGCACTCGATCCCAACCGCTCCGAGGCCTTCCTGAACCTGGCCATGTTGCAGATTGAAGCCCAGCAGTACGACACCGCGGAAGCCAGCCTCAAGAAAGCCGCAGCCCTTGATCCCAAGGCGATGAACGCACAACTCGCCCTCGGTGGTTTCTACCAGACGCGCGGCCGACTGCCGGAATCCGAAGAGCAGTTCAAGCACGCTATCGCGCTCGATCCCAAAAGTCCCGATCCGCGTTCCGCACTCGTCCGCCTTTACATGATGGAAGGCAAGAAAGCAGAGGCCGAGTCGTTCCTCAAACAATCGAAGCAGGACCTGGCCGACAATCCTGTGGGCTTCCGCATGCTGGGCGACTTCTATTTCGCCAGCGGCGACCTTGACAAGGCGGTCGCGGAATACGAGTCCGTCTACAAAGATCATCCCAAAGACATTCAGACGAAGAAAAACTACATCCAGTTGCTCATCCTCAAGAATCGCCTGGATGAAGCCCGCAGGCTGGATGATGAAATCCTGAAAAACAGCCCGCAGGACAATGAAGCCCTCATCTACAAAGGGCAAATCAAAATGCGCGACGGCCACCTCGACGAGGCCGTCAACGCGCTGCAAGCGGCGCTCAAAAGTGATCCCGACAACGCGGTGGCGCATTACCATCTGGGCCTGGCGTTCGACCAGCAGGGCAGCTTGTCGCGCGCCGAAAGTGAATGGCGCAACGCGGTTCGCCTGAAGCCCGATCTCATCGAGGCCCAGCGCGCGCTGGCCGCTGTCTCGATTCGTAAGAATGATTGGGACAATCTCCGGCAGATCGCCACCACCATCATCCAGGCGCAGCCCAACTCTCCGGACGGATACGCCATGCGTAGCATCGCGTACGTCAACCAGAAACAATTCCCCAATGCCGAACAGGACATCAACAAAGCCATGTCGGTGGCCCCGCAGAGTCCGATCGGATTCGTTCAGATGGGCAACCTTCGCCTGCTGCAAAAGCAATACGATCCGGCCATCAAGGCCTATCAGAAGGCTCTCGAGATCGATCAGTCGAATTCCGATGCGCTCAGCGGCCTGATGAACACCTACCTCGCGCAAAAACAGCCCGATCAGGCCATCGCAGCTGCCAAAGCGCAGATCGCGAAGGTTCCTAACAGCAGCGCTTTTTACGACCTTCTCGGCACGGCCCTGTTCAACAGCAAGAAAGACTATGCAGGCGCGGAAACTGCCCTACGCAAGGCTGCAGACCTCGACAAGAAAAACTCAGATGCGCTTCTGAAACTCGGGCAGGCACTGAATGCCCAGGGATCGACCGACAAAGCCATCGCTACCTTCCAGCAATCCCTCAAGGACAATCCCAACGAGGTCTCTTTCTACATCTTGCTGGGCGAACTGTACGAAGGACAAAAGAGGTGGGATGACGCGCGCGGCATGTATCAGAAAGCTCTGACCATTCAACCCGACAATCCGGTGGCGTCCAACAACCTTGCGTATGTGATGCTGCAGCAGGGCGGAAACATCGACATGGCGATCTCGCTCGCACAAACCGCGCGCCGCTTGATGCCTGATAGTCCGAACGCCGCCGACACGCTGGGTTGGGCCTACTACAAGAAAGGCCTCTACCCGACCGCGATTGATTTGTTCAAAGAAGCTTTGAAGAAGGTGCCGAACGATCCCACCTTCCAGGAACACCTGCGGCAGGCCCAACAGGCTCAACCGCAGCAATCCGGCAGCTAAACTTTAGATTGTTGAAAGTAGCGCCGGCGTCTCGCCGGCAGTCGGGAGGACGCTCCCCCTCGCGCTTTTGCACGTTTACGCGAATCGGCGACACTCCGGCAAACCGCGCATTATCACGATGAGTGGCGAGAGATCAGTTCGAGTTCCGTGCTCGAGAGTTCTATCTTTCTCTCGTTCGCTCGAAGCTCAAGCCTTGCAAAAACAAAACCCGCCGCATCCCCGCGGCGGGTTTCGTGGTTCAGGAGTCGATCTACTGCGTGTCGAACTAGGACAAGCTCAGCTTGCGCCGAATTGCACCAGCCAGACCAATCAAGCCAGTTCCGAACAGGCTCAGCGTGCCCGGCTCAGGAACGGAAAGGCTGGTATCGCCGCTCTCAAGACCGACGGAGCCATTGAAGAAGCCTTTGCCCGTATTCACTGTGAGTTGCGCCGTGGCCCCGACTTGTCCATTTGCACTCACCAATGCGCCACTCAACGTGTAGTTGTGGGTGCCGTTGGCAAGTAACGTCGGCGTCCAACTTACAGGGCTGCTGAAGGTGCCGCTGAAAATCACCCCATTCGGAACACCATTGGTTCCGTTGCCCGTGACTACGAAGCTGCCGCCCGCCGCAAAGGTGGCACCCGTCTGAAGGTTGCCACTCGTTAACGCACCTGTGCTGAAGGTGACGGAGCCGAGGTTTGATCCGACAGCGCTGCCGTAGATCTCCAGCGTGGAGCCGGTCAACGTAAGGCCGCTTGCATTCCCCGTAAGCGTACCCCCTTTATTGGTGAGACCGATGCTGCTGTCTGCAAAAGCTGCCATTGGCAGGGCCAGTGCCAGAACAGCCAGCATTAATACTTTCTTGAACATGAATTTACTGCCTCCTAGGAAGGTTCCGAATCGCCGGCCTCCGGGGGAGTGAGACCGCTTTGGGGCACGCCTCTCTATAGGGGTTAAGAGATACAACCGTACCCGCACACAGTAGAGCATCCAGCATACCAAAGAGTACCGGAAAGAACACACATCTAATCATGTATTTAGGGTAGGTAACGTTACTTCGTTGATACTAAAGATGCAAAGCACTGCGCAGGAACACAACTTCCCTTCGTCCGGTTTCCGTCTTCGCATAGCCAAAAACAAAGCGCAGCAAGGCTTTTGCTTGACCTTGCTGCGCTGGTTTTTCGTCTACCGTTGTTAATAAGACAGTTAATCGCTTGCGTTAGTCGGCGGCGATTCCCGTATTTGCGCCCTCGCGGCGTCGAAGTGTTCGATTCGACGGCAGTCCCGCATCGCGAATCTTGTATAGCAGCGCGCGATAGCTGATGCTCAGCGCGCGGGCTGCCTGCTTGCGGTTCCAATGATTCGCCTGGAGCACTTTCAAAATCACTTTGCGCTCAAGTTCGCGCGTCGCCTGCCGGGTCAGTTTCTTCAGAGAAATCGGCCCGTCGAGGTTGATTTCGGGATTGAAGTAGTCCTGTTGCTTCGTCACCAGGTCGCCGGAGATCACTTCCTCCGAACCGAGAATCACGTAGCGCTTCACCAGATTCTCGAGCTCGCGGATATTGCCCGGCCAGTGGTACTTCTGCAGCACCGTCATCAACTCGTTCGAGAGCGGTTTAGCGCGGCAGTTGTATTTGCGGTTGTAGTACTCGAGGAAGTATGTGACCAGGTCCTCGATATCCGCTCGCCGTTCCCGCAGAGGCGGCATGGCGAGGTTCACGACATTGATTCGATAAAACAGATCCTGCCGAAAAGTGCCGTTCTCAATTTCCGTTTCGAGCACCCGGTTGGTGGCGCAGACGATCCGCACTTCGACTTTTTTGTCTTCCTGCGCGCCGATCCGGCAGAACTGCCCGTCCTGCAGAAGCTGCAGCAGTTTCGATTGAAGCGCCAGATCGAGTTCCGAAATCTCGTCCAGAAACAATGTGCCGCGATGCGCCATCTCGACTCGGCCCGGCTTGGTGCCATAGGCGCCGGTAAACGCGCCCTTCTCGTAACCGAACAATTCGCTTTCCAGCAAGGTACCCGGGATGGCGGGACAGTTCACCTTGACATAGGGACCCGACTTCCAGGGTGAGCGCCCGTGAATCATGCGCGCGATGATGTCTTTGCCTGTGCCGCTTTCCCCATGGATCAGCACGGGAACGTTGGCGGCGGCCACTTTGTCCATGCGTGAGCGCAACGCCTGCATGGCGTCGGAACGCCCAAACACAATAGGCTCGGGGGGAATCTCGCCAATCGATTGCACAAGAGAACTGACAGAATTTGTCGTTGTCATAGCTTAAAAGCGGGACTTGTCCCGTCCGGCCGTTATATGTGCACCCCGCACGCCAAACATCAGACGGAGGAACTTGGAATGAGGAAGCCAAGCCTATGCCGTTTGTTCTACAGGGCTTATGGGGTATGGCGACAGAGATTCCCCAGTCCTCAAAACCTCCGGCATCGCTACGAAAAACGGACAAAACTGTAGGAAAAAATTTTCACACCGCAGAACCAAGTTTCCCTCGGCGGGATCCGACCTTGGGGGTGCCGTTGAGGAGGGGACGGGAGAATTTCAAGCCAAGCAGGTGGTATCCGTCAGAGTGGTTGATGCGTACGGTTCGCGCGCGCAGGGTCCGAGCCGCCCTGGGAAGGCCCGTGGCCGCCGCCAGCGGCGCACTGGGGATTTCGAGCAATACCGGCGCCGCCTTTGGCAAGGACCGGCGCACCGCCACCAGCGCCCCCCCCGCGCTGACGTTCAATGCAGTGGCGAACTCGAGGAACTCCTTGCCCTTGTCGTCTCGGCTGCGTACGAACACAGGAATCGCCAATGGTAATCGAGTCCACTTCCGACGCTCCTTTTCGGGCCTGAGTCGAACCAAGGTGTTGCTCCTGAGACTCGTGATTTACACAGACTGGTTCGCACCTGATGGGCCAAATGTATGTACAACCCTTTGAACCACCCCCTTCCGCCCCTGACTGCCCCGAATTCGCACACGAAACGACGCTCTCTGCACCGGATTCGGCCTTTTCGTGGGCTTTCTTCCGTGTTTCGCTGGGTATTCTGGAAGGGAATCTCTAACCTGTTGAAAAGTGCAATCATTTACCCTTGTGTGGCAATTCCGGTGCATTTTCGTTGACTTTCGTGGGCACCCATCCTACGATTTACTCACGTCATCCCCAAACGTGCTGTGAGTGAGTTCTTTTTGTTCCCTCCCCGTTAACCAAGCCACGAGTGTCTCTGCCTATGGCTGCGAACCCGGATAACGTATGTCTTTCCCACGCAGTAGAGCCGGAAAGCGGGACTGATCCTCGCTCCGACGCTCCTGCTCCCTTGCAAGGCGGGGAAGGTATGGACTACCCGCAGGATTTGCTTCAGAACTACAACCAGCTTTCCGAGCGATACCGGCGCACAACCAACGCGCTCGCCTCGGCGGCGCATGACCTCAAGACACCTTTGGCCATTTTGAATGGCTACGTCGAATTGCTGCAGAGCGAAAAGCTAGGTCCGCTCAACGAACGCCAGCGCGAGGTCATCGGCGACATGCAATCCAACGGACAAAGGCTGCAACACTTCATCCAGGATTTCCTGTCTTACACCGTGCTCGAGACCGGGGAACTCCGGATGCAATACGAGCAGGGCGACGTCAATGCCTGCCTCTCGGAAGTGTGTCGCTTGTGGTCGCATCGCTTCCAGGAGAAGGGCCTGGCGCTCTACTTTCTCGCCAACGATAAGCTGGTGCCGTTTCCGTTCGATTCGGCGAAGGTTCAGCGAGTGATTTCGAATTTGCTGGAGAACGCTTCCAAGTTCACGCCCTCCGGCGGCACAGTCTGGTTGCATGCGGAACCCTACATGTGGGAACGTCGCGGCGCCACCAAGCCGGGCGTGGAAAAAGAACGCCGCCGCCAGCCTCTTACTACTCCCAACGCTGTGAAGGTCAGCGTGGCCGACACCGGCCCCGGCATTCCACCGGAGTATCATGTGGAAGTCTTCGATGATTTCTTCCGCCTGCCCAGCAATGAGAATCAGTCCGACGGAATGGGCCTTGGCCTGGCCATTGCGCGTCGGCTGGTGAACGGCATGGGCGGCAAGCTCTGGGTGGAAAGCGAAATCGGTGCGGGATCCAAGTTTTCGTTTCTCGTGCCTCTCAAACCGTCCCTCAACAGCTCGACCAAAGGGAAAACGAAATGACTGAAACGACCAACATTCTGCTGGTCGATGATGAACCGGGAATGCTCCGGTACATCCGGACCTTGCTCGAAGTGGACGACTACAAAGTGGAAACGGCCGCGACTGGTGAAGAAGCGCTGCAGCGCGTGGAGAAGGGCCTCGACCCCGACATGGTGCTGCTCGACGTGCTTATGCCCGGCATCGACGGCCTGGAGACACTCGAGCAACTGCGCCAGATGAAGCCCGGCGTGAAAGTCGTCATGCTCTCGTGCGTGAGCGATACTCGCAAGGTTGTCCAGGCCATGCGCCTGGGCGCGCAGGATTACCTCACCAAGCCGTTCCAGAAGGCAGAACTCGACGCTGTCATCGATCAGTGTCTCGGCAAGAATCAACAGGCGTACGCGGGTGAAGTCGAAGAACTGTGCGACGACGTATTCTTCGTGGCCGCCAGCCCTGCGATGCGCAAGATCCGCTCGCAAGCCGCTCTAGTCGCCAATGTAGACATTCCCGTGCTCATGCTCGGCGAGAGCGGCACCGGCAAAGAAGTCCTCGCGCGCCTCGTGCACAAGCTGTCGCCACGCGCACATCGCACGTTCCTGAAAGTGAATTGCGCCGCCGTGCCCGCCGACCTGCTCGAAAGCGAGTTGTTTGGCTACGAAGCGGGAGCGTTCACTGGTGCTACGCATCCCAAACCCGGCAAGTTCGAGCTCTGCAACAAAGGCACGATCCTGCTAGACGAGATCGGCGAAATGCCGCCCAGCCTGCAGGCCAAACTCCTTCACGTTCTGCAGGACCAGCAATTCTCGCGCCTGGGCAGCCGCACCGTGATCAAAGTCGATGTGCGCATTCTGGCGGCGACCAACATCAACATTCCGGAAGCTCTCGCTACCAAGCGTCTGCGCGAAGATCTCTACTATCGTCTCAACGCATTCACACTCAGCCTGCCGCCGCTGCGCGAGCGCAAGGAAGAAGTCCCGATCCTGCTGAAGCATTTCATGTCGCGCATGGCCGAACAGTACGCGCGTGCTCCGCTCCCGCTTTCGCCGACCATGATGAACGCCTGCCTCGAATACTCCTGGCCGGGCAACCTGCGCGAACTCAGCAACTTCATCAAGCGCTACCTGATTCTTGGCGACGAGAAGCTCGCCATCGCCGAACTCAACCCCAAGAACGACGTCAACGGCGGCCAGCGGGCCGACGCCGGCGGAAAGGCTGCTGCCGATTCTTCGGTAGGTGGGCTCAAATCCCTTTCGCGCAACGCCAAGGACGAAGCCGAGGCGGCCGCCATCACGCAGGCCCTCGAGCAGACCAACTGGAACCGCAAGCAGGCTGCTGCCTTGCTGAAGATCAGCTACAAGGCTCTGCTGTACAAGATTCGCCAGTACGGCATCGCCGAGGCTCGCGGGCACCACAAGCTCTCGGCCGGAGCCTAGCCTGCGCGCTGCTTTACTTGGCTCGCTCCCGCAGTTACAGTTACGGGACCTGCTTGTATTCCCGGGAAGCGAACGCCGATGCGCCCCGCACGTTCCGCGTCAGACAAGCCGCGCTTCCCACTGTCCCCTCTCATGAGTGAAGAGACTTTGCTTTCCAGCCAGTTCCTCGAAACCATTCCGGACGCGATCGTAGCAGTACAAAACGACGGAACCATCCTGCAGGTCAATTCCCAGACTGAGCAGCTCTTCGGATATGCCAAGGGCGAGCTTATCGGACAAAAGATCGAGGTTCTCGTCCCGCAGCGTTTTCGCGGAGCCCATCGAGGCCATCGTTCCTCATTCGCCGAGCAACCCAAGACGCGCCGCATGGGTGCTGGATTCGATCTAAAAGGCCGCCGCCGCGACGGCTCCGAGTTCGACGTCGAAATCAGCTTGAGCCCCGTTAGCACGGAGGCCGGAACCATTGTGCTGAGTGCGATTCGCGACATCAGCGACCGCAAGCGCATCGAAGCAGAACTGCGCCGCGTGAATGAAGAACTCGACAAGCGCACCGCCAAGGAGATCGGCGAATACCGCGCTCGCCTGGCCTCCATCGTCGACTCTTCCGAAGATGCCATCATTGGTAAGGATCTCAACGGCACCATCACCTCGTGGAATCGCGGCGCACACCGCATGTACGGCTACGAGCCGGACGAGGTCATCGGCAAGAACATCTCACTTCTGACTTCCAAGGATCGTCCCGACGAAATACCCGCCATCCTCGAGCGCATCAAGCGCGGCGAACACATCACGCATTACGAATCGATTCGTGTCACCAAAGACGGCCGGCGTCTGAATGTGTCGATCTCGATTTCGCCCATCCGCGATGCGGGAGGCGTCATCATCGGCGCATCCGCTATCGCGCGCGACGTTACCGAGCAAAAACGCTCCGAAGAACACCTGCGCCAGGCGCAGAAGATGGAGGCGGTCGGCCGCCTGGCGGGCGGCCTGGCCCACGATTTCAACAATATCCTTGGCATCATCACGGCATGCACGGAGCTGCTTCGCGGGAAGATCGAGGTGACCGAAGAGTCGACGCCCTATATCGCAAACATTCGCAAGGCCGTCGAACGCGGCACCTCCCTCACCCGCCAACTGCTCGCCTTCACACGTAAATCCGCTGTTAATCCCCAGCTCATCGACCTGAACACGCATCTCAGGGATGTCGCCAAGCTCATCCGTCCGCTGATGGGGGACGACGTCGAAATCGTCGTGCAGCCGCGCTGCGAATCCGCCATCGTTGAAATCGATCCTGGGCAGTTCGACCAGGTCGTGGTGAATCTCGGAGTCAACTCGCGGGATGCCATGCCCCGCGGCGGAAAATTCATTCTCGAAACTTCCTCCGTCCAGCTCGATGACGTCTTCACCGAACAGCACCGGCCCATGAGGCCCGGCCACTACATGGTGCTGGCCGTCAGCGACACCGGTGTCGGCATGGATCAGGCCACCGCTTCGCGTATCTTCGAGCCCTTCTTCACCACCAAGGAAGTCGGGAAAGGCACCGGTCTTGGCCTGGCCAGCGTTTACGGCATCGTGCAACACAGCGGAGGCCACGTCTGGGTCTACAGCGAGCCCGGTCGCGGCACGACCTTCAAGATCTATTTGCCCAGCGCAGAAGAGAAACTGGGCGCCATCAATCAGCCTGTCGTGGAAGCTCGCGTGCGCCGCCGCGACGGCACAACCGTTCTGCTCGTCGAGGACGACGAGATCATGCTCAGCCTCACCCGCCAACTTCTTGCTGAAAACGGATTTACTGTGCTCGAAGCCAAAGACGGCACGATTGCCCTCGAGCTAGTGCGCTCGCATCCGGGCGCCATCCACGTGTTGCTGACCGACGTGGTCATGCGAGGCATGAGCGGCCCTGAGTTAGTCACCGCCGTCAGCGAGTCCCATCCTTCGGTGAAAACCATCTTCATGTCGGGCTATACCGGTGAGTTGATCGCGCACGGCCAGCCCGCCGTCCTTAAGGTGCCTCTGCTGGAAAAGCCCTTTACCCGGGCTGCCCTGTACAAAATCCTCGACACCACTCTGGGGTAACGTGGATGAAATCACGGGCGTCCAGTGATTGAGATCACACATAACTGTGCGAAATGACCCACCTTGCGACGCCCCTGATGATCGCAAGCAGGTCTTGAATGGATGGACGGACAGAACCAACTATAACATTACAAGGCATTTAACTTTCGACGTCCCGATTTGGTAGCCTTTTCCCCGAGTTGGCCAGAGGGTTGCCCTTCCACTCTGCGTGCAAGGGAGGCAGTCACGATGGCAACCCAACCGATCAAACCCCCACAGAAACTCAACGCAGCCCAGTCAGCATTCGGTGAACTGTCTCCCGCCCTCGTTCGCGAGCTCGAAACCATCTCGCTGACCAACCACTACCCCACGGGAGCGGTGCTGTTCAGCGAGGGCCATCCTCCGCGAGGAATCTACCTCATACAACGCGGACTGGTGAAATTGTCAGTCTGCGCCAGCGATGGACGCACTCTCATCCTGCGCATCGCGCGCGACGGCGAGGCGCTGGGCGCGGCCTCCACCGTCGGCAGCCGCGACTACGAAGCCACCGCCGAAGCCCAGCAGCCTTGCGACATCACTTTTATTCGCCAGTCCGACGTACTCCGCATGATGCGCGTGCACGGTGAGTTTGCTCTCTGGATCACACAGTTGCTCAGCCGCGACTACAACTTTACCTGCCGCGAAATCCGCACCCTGATGCTTTCCGGTTCCGCGACTGAAAAACTGGCGCGACTGCTGGTGGGCTGGCTCGACGAGAGACACGTCACGCACAACCCCGACCGCATGAAGGTTCCCCTCACGCACGAAGAAATCGGCCAGATGATCGGCACATCGCGCGAAACCGTAACCCGCCTGATGGCCGGTTTCCGCAAGCAGCGTTTCATTGAGACGGAAGGAGCGACACTGGTGGTGTCCAATCGCGTCGCTCTGGAAAATCTGATTACCGCGTAGAAAAAAATTAAGACCCCACGTCAGGAGAATTCCCGTTCAACATTTCCCCTGACGTGGGGCCTGCGCCACTTCGTCTTTCGATAAGCTACGCCTT
The DNA here is from genome assembly GCA_035652655.1 of Terriglobales bacterium. Taxonomy (GTDB): domain Bacteria; phylum Acidobacteriota; class Terriglobia; order Terriglobales; family Acidobacteriaceae; genus Gp1-AA133. The sequence goes on along the minus strand of DASRDJ010000270.1, from coordinate 8,886 downwards.
CTATCAAAACCTTCAATACAGCGAAATCCGTAGAATCAAGCCGGAACCGCCCGAGTTTTTCACACCGCCGCAAAGTTCGCGACCGCGTCTTCCACATTGGCATGGAATGGAACAATTCTTGGGATTTGTGACGAGTGCGCAATCTCAGCCACGATACCCGTGGCGCCCGCGACCCGAAGTTCTCCCCCCGCTTTTTTTAGCTTTCCTGAGTTCAGCACGATCGTTCCAAACCCCGTGCTGTCCACGCGATCCACATGCGTAAGGTCGAGCACGAGCTTCGACACGTGCTCGCGGATCAGTTCGTCGACCTGAGCGTCAATGTCCTGACACGGTTTGCCCATTGCGATCCGTCCTGAAAGATGCAGCACGGCAACATCCGGACTGATGAGTTCTTTCTTCATCTCAAACATTCCGCGCATGCCTCCGAGAACACCGGCTGAGTATGAATGCGAAGCATCCACTGTAGCAGACGAATGTTTCAAAATTTATCCACCTCGCAAACCTGCGGAAGGCCAGCGCGTCTAGTCCGCCAGTATGAACAATTTCCGCAAGCCAGATTTAGCGAAGAAGCGCCCACGTCAGCAAGCCAGATTCGACGAAGCGGCATCGCCGTGCGGGCACGGCGCAGTTCCATATCAGATGAGAGATGACAACAGGAGAGTCAAAAGAATTTCCAGGCGGCCAGCGATCCTGAGCGCAGCGAAGGACCTATGCACCAAGCGGCGGCTCCAATGCACCACGGGTCAAGGCAGGAGCAGCAGAGCCGGCACGAATCAGCCGACGACCAACGACCAGAAGCCAACGACCGCGATTACTGCACCACCAGCGTAATCGGCGTGGTCTGCGAGAAGGATCCCGAACTCGCCGTCACGTTCACCGTATAGGTTCCCGCAGGCGTGCCGGTGGTCGTAGTCGAGTTGCTGTGGCCGCTGCAAGCTGGCTGTAGCAAGACCAGCGTCGCCACCACCACAAAGAGCAAGCCCCCCAGCACGCGCCGTCCGGGACGCAAGCGGCTTCCCACGCCGATGCCCAAGAAGGCGATCCCGGTAATCGGAAGCCAGCTCGCATAAAACAATCCGCGGCCAGGTGAGTTGCTCGCGGTGGTTGTCACACGGGGGGTGGTGCTGATCACCAGCGTGACCGTTGACGGGCTCGTGCCCTGCAACGTGACCGGAGTTGTCGACGGAGTGCAGGTTGAACTCGCCGGCAGCCCGGAGTTGCACGAAATCGAAATCGAGGCCGTGAACTGCGAGAGCGGCGTCAGTTGAATCGTATAGCTCGCTGGATTTCCCGCCACCACCGTGTTGCTCGACTGCAGCGCTGCGACTTTAAAAGTGTTTACCGTTACGGCCGGAGCAACGGCCGTCGTCGAATACGAGCCCACGGTCAACGTTCCGCTGTTGCCTACCGTCCCTCCCCCAGTCGGTGTCAGGTTGATCGTCACCGATGACGATCCGCCGCCCCCCTTGATCGTTCCCAGGTTGCAGATGACCTTGTTGTCCGTCGGAGTCGAAGCGCAACTGCCGCCCGAAACCGATGCGGACACGAACGTCACCGGAGCACTGCCATTCCCGCCCGAGAGGTTGTCGGTGAAGGCTACGTTCGACGTGGTGTCACCGTTGTTCGTAATCGTGTAGTTGAATGCGATCTGGTTTCCAGCGTTCACTGAGTTCGAACTCGGCGCGTGGGCATCCACTTTGAACGTCAGGTTCGGACCAAGCTTCGTCACGTAGGCATCGGGAATTCCCGCGCCGCCCTTCTTCGTGGCCTGGAATGGATTCGCAGTCGGAAAATCGGTCGAAGTCGTTTCGCCCGTGACGTACACGTTCGAATCGCTGTCGAGCACCACGCCCGTCCCGGTTTCGGTGCCAGTACCGCCGAGGTACGAAATGTATTGGCCGTTGGTGGCGGTCGCAGTTGTTCCCAGAGTGTCGAGGCGCGCGACGAACGCGTCTTGTGTGCCCTTCAAACTCGCTTGAAATGCGCTTGCGACGGGGAAGTTCGGGGACTTCGTCGTACCCACAACTTCCGCACCCTGCACCGTGTCGACGGCAACCGCATTGCCCACATCGTCGGCCGAGCCGCCCAGATACGTGAAATAGAGAAACTGCACGTTCGTGGTGCCATTGCTCGTGCCGGTGGCAGGATTGCTGATCTTTCCAACAAACGCGTCAACTCCCCCGCCCGCACTCTGTTGCGGGCCTTTGATCGTCGTGTTCGGAGCGGTCTGCAGCGGGAACGCCGTCGAGTTCGTGGAGCCCGTCACGTATGCGTTACCGGAAGCGTCCAGCCCGATCCCCAAGCCAACATCGGTGCCGGTGCCCCCAAGATACGTGCAGTAGAGCAACTGCGCGCCCGTCGTGGTGCCGGGATTCAGCTTGGCAACGAATGCATCTGGCAATGTGACATCCGTGGGGCAGGTCGTCTGCGGAGGGTTGGTCGGCACCGTATCCAGACAGGGCTGGAAAGCATTGCGAATGGGAAAGTCAGTCTGGCTGTTCTGGCCCGTGAAGATGTAGTTGGTGCCGCCCGTGAAGTAGATGTTCGAGACGTTCGCGTTGTTATCGACCGCGATCGCGCCGCCCGTTACAGTTCCGTTCGTGGGGAAGCCGCCACCGAAGTACGTCGAGAAATTCAGGCTGTTGCTACCGGTCGAGGTCGGTGCGACCTTGCTGATGAAAAACGTGTTCGTACCCTGCAAGGTCGATTGGAACGTCCCGGCTGCTGGAGCGAGCGGGAAGTCGGTCGAGTTTGTGATTCCGATGACGTAAACGAATCCCTTGTTGTCGAGCGTCATGCCCGAAGCGGTATCGGTGTTGCTGCCGGAGAGATACGTCGAGTAGCCCAGAGTATAGGCATTATTCGCGGGATTGTTGAGCACCGAGACGAAAGCATGCTGATTCCCGGGCGCTTTGGGCGCTGTTTGAAAGGCAGAGGTCGAGGTCGGAAAGTCAGGCGAGTTCGTCGTTCCCGCAACGTAGATGTTGGTCGCCGCGTCGACCGCGATCCCTACCGGCGAGTCCGCTTTCGTTCCGCCGATGTACCCAGCGAACTGGAGCGTCGCGCCTGTCGGATCGAACTTCGCAACAAACACATTGGTGGTCGCGCCGCTCTTCAGGGTGCTGCCATCGGTGACCGGGAAATCGGTGGAACTGGTGGCTCCCGTCACGTACATGTCGAGCGCGGAATCGACCGCGATCGACGGCCGCAATTCGCTCCCGGTGCCTCCCAGGTACGTGGAATACGACAGCACGGGGTCGATGACCAGCATTTTGGTCCGGTCATAGTCACCGATCTCGAACCGAACGCGATCGGCAGCCAGTAACGCAAAGTGTCCGGCAACTGGTTTGCGGACGTTTCCATCCAACTGGTAGACGCGCGGCGCTTCCAGCCGGACATCCCCGGCATCGGTCGCAAGAACCAGATCCCCGGAATCAACTTTTACGGAGCGCGCTCCCTCAAACCCAAGCTGAATCGCGCGAGTATCAGTGCCCGGCGCAATCTGGAAGTCGTACTCGAGATGCCCTTGGCTCCCGTAGTAAACAAGGTCGATGCCGGGATAAACCTGCGCATACTCCACGCGCGCAAACTGCGGAATATTACGGCGCCACTTCGAAGGATCGTTGCCGATAAAGTAGCTGCTCTTCCCGGGAAGCATCGCTGTTCCCGAAACCTCGGGATGCGGGTTCGCGCCAGCCAGCGTCATCCGGACTACAGAACTCTTCGCCTGCTCGTTCTTGCCGGCGGCCGGAGCGTGCAGCGACAGCACGGCTTCGCGTTCGGTAAGAAAGAGACCATAGCCGCCGCCGCGGGCGATAAACCGTACGCTCGCATCGGTCTGCCCCTGGTTCGGCTCAAACATCAAAGGGAGGTGCCCGTAACTCTTTGCGCCTCGAGCGGCCAGGGATGCGGGGGAGGAAATGGCGGGAGGGGTGGAAGCCACGGCGCTCGTGGAAGTCCGAGGGTGGGCGCTCAGCGACAACAGCACCGCTCCGGTGGTTACCAGCAGCAACCCGGCCGGCACGATTCGTCTCGCTAACAGGCCTCGACCCAACCCACGACGATTCAATCTCACGAGTTCCTCCGACGTATTCAATTCAGGTGGAGAGGGATGCAGAACGGCACAAAACTTTTCCGCGGCCCCGTGGCGTGCGGGACGGCAGTGACAGTCTCCAGCTTCGCGTGAAAAACAAATAACTACTTAAACATCCAGCGGATAGGAGTGTCAAGCGAACGCAGCACGACCCCCGTTCAAGCCTGATGAGATGCGTCCACCGTCCAAATAAGATGCCGAGGCGCGCACCATCTTTGAAAAGGGCGGACCTTAGTGGGAGGGCAAACACAACCCAGACTACCCACCCTTCAGGAATTTTCGAACTATCATTCCGATGGGCTGCCCACCCTTCGCGTTTTTCGAAGGGTGGGAGGCACGGACCTTGACCTCTGATGGCCCGAGCGAAATGGGCAACTAAAGAATATCCACGACGATCAGCGTAACGTCATCCTGCTGACTGACGGCCGCAGGTCGCCATCTCTGAAGTTCGGCGAGCACTTGACTCGACAACTCGGAGGCCGGCTGCAATCGATGATCGCGGACGACCCGTTCCAGTTGCAGGTCGCCAAACGCCTCGCCCGCGGCGTTCTCCGTTTCGGTCACCCCATCGGTGTAGAGCAGGAAACGATCGGCAGCCTCGACCGCGACGCTGCACACCGGGTACGCGGCGTCGGGTTCGACTCCGAACAACAGCCCGTTGCTTTCGATGCGCAGCATTTCGCCCCGCGTATTCCGCCAGCACAGCAGCGGCGGATGTCCAGCCGCCGAGTAGAGAGCGTTGCGGTTTTCGACGTCGATCCACACATAAGCCGCCGACGCAAACTGGCCATGGGCCTCACTGCACAGGATGCGATTCAAGCCAGCCAGCACCTGCGCCGGATCATCCGCGTGCACGGCTACGGTCTGCATCGCCACCTTGATCATCGAAGAAATCAGCGCCGCAGGGATGCCGTGTCCAGAGACATCCGCCACCAGAATTCCCAAATGATTCTTGTCGGACTGGACGAACTGGTAGAAATCGCCCGCCACCGCGGTCATCGGATAGTACGAGGCAGCAATACGGAGATTCGCGAGTTCGGGAACGCTTGCCGGAAGAATGGAAGACTGTATCTGCCGGGCCGTCTCCAGTTCCGTCTCAATGGAAAGCAGACGACGCTCGTTGGTGAACATAATTTCCAGCGCAACGTATCCCAGCGAAAACAGCAGAGCGCCGAAGCCCAACGACGCCACCCATGGCACGACGCGGTACCCCAGCACGCTCGACAAGTTGGTGTAGAGAACCTCCAATGCAACGATGAGAGTCGCCGCGGTGAGAAGGCGATGATTCAGGATCACCAGGAACTTGGAAAACTTTGGAACCAGCACGACCGCTAAGAGGACCAGCATGGAAACAACTGCGAGCAGGTTGTTGTAGAACATCCATCTGTTGGCTGGGCCACCGAGAATAAACGTTCCGATACCAACCAGGGCAATCGCCAGCCCTGCGAAGACTTCCAGGTTGATCAGAAGCCTGAGCTTGCCCACGCTAAGCTCTCGCCAAGCGAGCAAAGCAGAAACCAGAAGGAGGTACATGACCGCCGTACTCACGTAAGGCGCGGCAGATTTCAGGGGGTGGGGCAGCGCCGCCACAACGGCGGGCGTCTGGACCAGAGTCTGGAGGCCGAACATCCCGCTGAAGATTCCCCACCACACCAGAATGCGAACACCCCCGCGCCAGCGGATCGCGGCAATCGCGCAGGCGGTAGCTCCGATAGACAAGAAGATCGTTCCCAGGACGATATCCGTCACCTGGCCGCGGAGCATTTCGAGACCTGCATCGGCTGCCGTAGTCATGGCGTTCCGCGAAAGCTGGGACTTTGTGGATTTGTCATGTCTGGACGAAACCGCGCATGGGAAAAGGATGCGGTAACAACTGAGTTGCTCTCCGCACGATCTTATGCTCGGAGCAATGCCTCAGCGCAGAATAGTGAGGAGGCTTCCGGACGGGCGCACCGGAAAGGGACCCGCTTGCACTGGCAGGAGACAGGGGCGCTATCAGAGAGAGGGTTGTGGGGCAATAGAGTCCATGACTCGAGCGATCAGAACAAACTCATTTCGCTCACTCCATCCCAGGGATTTCCGCAAGCGTCTTGTAGAGCTTCAGGCCCATGCTACGACCGACTCGTACCATTTCGTCGGCTCCGGTCGACGGTCCGCCGACCCGCAGCACAGCGTCGCATTTTTCCAGCAAGCGGGTTGCGATGGGATGAAAGATCTCATTGAAGGCATTGTCGCCAATTTTGCGCGACCCGGCCAAGTCGACCAGGGGCAGAGCCAGCCACTCTCCGAGAACAGGAATGTGCCCGGCGCGGAAGATGGGTAGCGCATACGATTCCATCTCTTGAACGTTCTTCCGGATCAGCGCTGGGTCGTCATTCGTGCCCGAGCGATAAGGGCCGGCAATCAGGATCAGCATCACGCTGCATGGCATCACGCTCACACAATTCCTTTCGCGCAGATCGTGCGCCGATCTGCCGGGGCGTGATTGGAGTCTAGGTTTGCAAGAAACGACCCGGCATAGAATATTGAGGGGCACGAGCCCGTACAGAATTACGATGACTTCGATGCGGCTCAGCAGCTTGAACGGTGCATCAGCTTGCAAAATGGGGGGACGTCTTGGGCGCAAAAATTCTCATGGTTCTTAGCGCAAGCATTATCCTCGTGCTCGGAATCATTCACCTCACCTATACATTCTGGGGGCCGAAGCTGACCCCCCGTGACCCCATGCTGCAAGTCAGCATGACGCACGTTTCACCTGTGGTTGCGAAAGAAACGACCATGTGGCGGTGCTGGGTGGGTTTCAACGCCAGCCATAGCATGGGACTCATCTTGTTCGGCCTGTTTTTCGGCTTTCTCACGCTGGCTCACGGAGAACTTCTTTTTCAATCAACGTTCCTGCTGGTGGTCGGGCTGGCCATGCTTGCGGGTTTGGTTGTGGTGAGCAAGCTTTACTTTTTCAATGTGCCTTTCATCGGCATCACCGTTTCTTTGGCCTGCTATATCGCCAGCATTGCCCTCTCGCGAGCCTGACTCAAAACTAAAGCAAAATCGCTACTTCGCGGCGCGCTTCGACTCGCTGCCTTCGATTTCCCGGATCTTCGACATGTTGGCGGCTACGCGCTTGGTGTCCTTACGCTTGCCGGAGCGGTTGCGACGCTTTGCCTTCGTGACGTAGTGGTTCTTTGCCATGGTTCGTTCTTATCCTCTTTTTCGTGATGAACTGGTCGAACGCTTATGTTTTGCTCGACTTGGAAGCACTCTGCGCTCCGCGAGTCATGCTGAACACGATACACGAAGCTCAGCGCAATGCCTTTTCATTGTAAAGGGAAATGATCCCGCAATAAGGTTTGCACGGTAGTTGACTCGCAGGTCGAGTGGAGCACAATCCGCAGCTTATCGTTTTCGTCCAGCAGTTACGCCGGATGCTGAGCGCAGGGTCCCCCTTCGAACGCTGCCGCTTCAGGAGGCATTCCGTGAAAAAATCTCTGATTCTTCTGAGCATGTTGCTAGCCTTGGCCGCATTCTCGCGCGCCGACTCGATCCCTCTGACGTCCGGTTCGGGCACACTGTACCCCTTTCCCCCCGATTCAAGCGGCGGGTTTATTTTTCAGTTTCATGGAAGTGGCTACAATTTCTCCATCCCCGGAGGGCTCGATGAGGCTGGTGGCGTCTTGGTATCTTGCATACCACTATGCGAGCCGCTTGCAACGGTTCCTCCCTTCCCGTTCCTCTTTACAGCTTCTTCGCCGTTGCTGCTGGTTCCTGGCGACCCTTTTCTATCAGGGGTAATCACCTTTAATGCTGTTTCGTTTGTGTCGAGTCTTGCCCCCAGCGGTAGCTTGACGATTAACTACACGGCGTCTCTTTTCCTTCAACTATTCCTGCTCGACGCCGCAACCAACCTGCCTCTCGCTGGCCCTTTTGTCTGGGGCTCAAACGAGCCTTGGATTGTTAAGGCTCACTATGCGCCTGACGGCAGCGGGATTCCTGTGCTGTATAAGTTCGAGGGAGCAACGTTTACCCTGTTCCTGAACCGGCGACCATAACGCTGCTGGGAACAAGGGTCTTGCCCATATTGTTCGGGATGCGAAGACGGCTTTCGAGGGCCATCTTCCGAACAAAGGGTCGAATGAACGGAGCTCCTCAAAGAAATTTTTTAGCGGCGAGCGGCAAGGAATTGCACTGAAGTCCTCCAGAGCCCTCTCTCCGAGCAGAAAACGCCGCTTTTTCCGCGCTCGCGATAACATCCGTGTGGCAGCGCGATTGCTTCTTCAACGCCGCGCGATTCTTCCTTGCGCTCCTCCCTCACAAGGTCCTCCATTTGGAGGGCAACAGCCGCCAGCGAGTTAACCGACTCGTTTCGTCGCGCTTTTTGCTATTGCAAACTGCTGATAAATAATGGACATTGGCGTTTCACGTTGAACTAAAGCTTGCACCGGACGACTGTCCCCGGTCTCGCATCGCCAGGTCCCAGTTCTCAGCCTTCCACGGACTGGATGCATTTCGATTCATGACTCTTAGGTGAGAAAGGCGCACGATGCTCGCTGAATCGACCGACCGCCGTTCCATGAGACGTTTCGATATGCGCCTGCCTGCGGCCATCCGCTTCAGCGAGAACGCGATGGGCGAGTTCTTCACCGAAACCCAGAACGTTAGCGCCCGCGGCGTGTTCTTCTATCTCGATCGCGAGGTCGCCCCCGGATCGCGCATCGAAGTGACCCTCACCTTCCCGCCCCACATCACGCTGACCGACGCGGTGCGGGTGCGCTTTGGCGCGCGAGTGATTCGTGTGG
>DASRDJ010000269.1:0-2285 GCA_035652655.1 Terriglobales bacterium | reverse complement strand
CGCGCCGATGTTTCCACCGTCGAAGCGATCCTGCGCACGGTGGAGCGTAAGCATGGGAAAGCACGGCGAGTATGGATCTTTGACCGCGGAGTGGTGAGTGAAGAGAACCTGGTAGCCATACGCAAACGCGGCGGACAGTATCTGGTGGGCACGCCACGCAGCAAGCTCAAGCAGTTCGAACAGGAACTGCTCAAGGATGATTTCGAAAAGATCCGACCAGAAGTGCAGGTCAAACAGATCCGGATTCCCGGCGGAGAAGAGACCTATATCCTGTGCCGCACGGCCGGGCGGAAGGAGAAAGAGAAAGCCATCCGGTGTCGCTTTGTGGCCAAGATCGAAAAAGCACTTGCTGGACTGCAGAAGCGCATTGCCGAAGGCAAGCTGAGAGATCGCTTCAAGATGGAGCGGAATCTCGGCCGCATTCAGGCTTCGCATCCGCAGGTAGCAGATGTGTATGAGATGGCAGTGAAGGATAGTAAAGAAGGGCCACGCTTAATCTGGCGGCAGAAACCGGAGCAACAGCAATGGCTGGAAGCGCGCGAGGGAGCCTATCTACTGCGCACGAATCTGACAGTCGATGGTGCTGCAGATCTCTGGAAGAAGTACATGCAGCTGACGGAAGTAGAAGCTGCATTTCGCACCCTGAAGAGCGAGTTGGCCATCCGGCCGCTATTCCATCAACTGGAAAAGCGCGTGAAGGCCCACGTGTTGGTGGCGTTTCTTGGTTATGCGCTGCAGGTGACGCTCAAGCACCTGCTGAAGCGGAGTGCGGCAGAGTATTCGCCGGCCGAAGCGCTAAAACGGCTAGCAGAAATCCGGAGTGTCGACATTGTGCTGCCAACGGTGGAAGGCCGAGAGATCTGGCTGCGACGCGTCGCCAAACTCGACGAGCAGCAGCAAAGGATCCTCCACCAGCTGAAAATTACACTGCCCGAGCGTTTGGAACCGCTAAGAATTCAAAAATGTAGTGAAAACTCGGCCATTGCCTAAACTGATTTGAAAGGACTTAATCCTCTTTTGGCCCTCTTAGTGACGAAGTTGGGTTAGCGATCACTCGTGAGTTGACGCGATATTCGTAAACACTAGCGCGTTTTTGGGGACTAATCTTCTGGAACTCGCTGTGGGGTGAATTCATCAGCATCCCGAAGGAGGTCATTGGGATGGCAACAACTTGTGAAGACAAGTCTCGAGCAGTGCCAAAGGTCATTCGGAGTGGAGTGTAGTGATCGGATCGAGGCGCATGGCGCGCAGCGCAGGGACGTAACTGGCGGCGATGGCGACGGCGGTGAGCACGGCGGTTACGCCGGCGAAGGTGGAGAGATCGTAGGGCGAGACACCGTAAAGCAGGCTGGCCATGAGGTGAGAAACAATAAGCGCGCCAACCAGGCCTACGCCGGCGCCGGCGGCGGCCAGAGTGAGGCCCTGACGCAAAACCATCCTGAGGATATTGCGCCTTTGCGCGCCCAGCGCGAGGCGAATGGCGATCTCGCGCGATTGCTCATGGACCAGGAAGGAGATGGTTCCATAGATTCCCAGGCCCGCGAGGAGCAGCGCTGTGCCAGCAAACAGCGCCACCATTTCCATGGAGAACCGCCGCACAGAAAGCGAAGAGGAGAGAACGTCGTCCAGGGTCTCTGCGCGGAAGACGGGTAGCTCCGCATCGACGGACTGGATTTGCGTGCGCACCTGCGCGAGGATGGCGCTGGGATCGACCTGACCACGCAGATAAAACGCAAGAAACTTGGCGGGGCGCTGGTAGATGTCGAAGTAGACCTGCGGAATGCCGGCGTCCGCGAGCGATTCCGTGCGCGCGTCGGCAATCACGCCGACGATGCTGGTCCAGCCCGGCTTGGCGGCCCTCGACCGGACGATGAAGCGCTTGCCGACGGGATCCTGGTTGGGCCAGTAGGTGTGAGCAGCGGCCTGGTTGATGACCGCGATGGAGGGTGTGTCTTCAAGATCCTGGTCGACGAAGAGGCGTCCACGCAAGAGAGTCATGCCCAACAGGTGGAAGTATTCGGGCGCGACGATCGATGTATTGATCAGCGGAGGCTGGCTGCTCTGCGCGTCCTGGCCCTCGCGGATCATTGGCCGCTGCCTGAGATCGCTCTGGCCATGGCCGAGGGGAAGAGCCGCCCGATCACTGACGGCGGTTTCTTCCACGCCCGGCAACGTCCGGATTCGACGGAGAGCTTCCCGCAGAAACACCGATTCCTGCGCGGCAGTGTGGTAAATGTCGGTGTTGGGATCGTTAGGATTCGGAAGCGTAGTCTCGATTGCCATGA
>DASRDJ010000268.1:0-7657 GCA_035652655.1 Terriglobales bacterium | reverse complement strand
CGCTGCAGACCGCCGGTAATGTCCTTGGTCTTGGTGGTTTCGCGCGGGATCTTCGCCAGCACGTCGCCGGGGAAGGTGGTATCGCCATCCTGCACCATAAGGTGAGCGCGGGAAGGCATGAGGTAACGCTTGCTGGTCTTGCCTTTGATGACAATGGCCGGCTGGCGCTTCTCATCGGGCGAATCCGCCACCACGTGACGCGACAGACCGGTGACTTCGTCCACTTCTTCGTGCAGGGTGATGCCTTCCTGCAAGTCTTTGAACTGGACGGTGCCGCCGATTTCGGTGAGGATCGCGAAAGTATACGGATCCCACTCGACCAGTACCTGGCCCAGCTGGGTGGGATCGCCCTCGTTCACCTTCACCTTGGCGCCGTACACCACCGAGTAGCGCTCGCGCTCGCGGCCCTTCTCGTCAACCACGGCGATCGAACCCTGGCGATTCATGACCACCAGGTCGCCGGATTTCGCCTTGACGGTCTGGAGGTTGATGAAGCGCACCATGCCCGTGTTCTTGGCTTCCAGGCGCGACTGCTCTGAAACCCGCGAAGCTGTACCACCGATGTGGAAGGTACGCATCGTGAGCTGTGTTCCCGGTTCGCCGATGGACTGCGCCGCGATGACGCCCGTCGCCTCGCCCAGCTCGACCAATCGGCCGGAAGCCAGGTTGCGGCCGTAGCACATGACGCAGACGCCGCGTTTCGATTCACAGGTCAGCACGGAGCGGATCTTCACCCGCTCGATGCCGGCGGCCTGAATCGAACCGGCCAGCTCTTCGGTGATTTCCTGGTTGATGTCGACGATCACGTTGCCGTCGTAGTCCTTGATCTTCTCGAGCGACACGCGGCCGACGATGCGGTCACGCAACGGCTCGATGATCTCGCCGGCTTCCACGATACCGGAGACGTAGATGCCGTCCACGGTGCCGCAGTCGTATTCGCTGATGATCACGTCCTGGGCCACGTCGACCAGGCGGCGCGTCAGGTAGCCCGAGTCCGCCGTCTTCAGAGCGGTATCGGCCAGGCCTTTGCGGGCGCCGTGGGTCGAGATGAAGTATTCCAGCACCGTCAGACCTTCACGGAAGTTCGCCGTGATAGGCGTCTCGATGATCTCGCCCGAGGGCTTCGCCATGAGTCCGCGCATTCCAGAGAGCTGGCGGATCTGCTGTTTCGATCCGCGGGCGCCGGAGTCGGCCATGACGTAAATCGGGTTGATCAAGCCTTCCTTATCTCGCTGCTGCATCTGTCCGAACATCTCATCTGCGACTTTTTCGGTAATCGCCGACCAGATTTCGATGACCTTGTTGTAGCGCTCGCCATTGGTGATGGCTCCGTCCAGGTACTGTTGCTGAACGCTGACGCCCTGTTTCTCGGCGTCCTTCACCAGCGTCTTCTTGTTGTCGGGCACGACCATGTCGTCGATACCGATCGAGAGGCCCGCTTTGGTCGCGAAGTTGAACCCAAGCGACTTGATCTCGTCGAGCATCTTGACCGTGACTTCCAACCCAAAGCGCAGGTAGGTGTAGTTGACCAGTTGCCCAATCCCCTTTTTCTTGAGCAGGCCGTTGATGTACGGCATGCTCTCGGGCAGGTGATCGTTCAGGATGGCGCGGCCCACCGTCGTGTTGAGGAAGCTGCGCTCGTAGTGGACTTCATCGGTGTGGGTGATGTCCTGATCGTCGTACGCCGTGGTCAGGTCGATCACTTCTCCGGTGTAGCGCAGTCGGATCGGCGAAAGCGTTTCCACTTCGCCGGCTTCCAGGGCGAGCAGCACTTCATCAATATTCGCGAACGAACGGCCTTCGCCCTTCGCACCCGGCTTCGCCTTGGTCAGGTAGTACAAGCCGAGAACCATGTCCTGCGTGGGCACGGTGATCGGCTGGCCCGAGGCAGGCGACAGGATGTTGTGCGAGGCCAGCATCAGCACACTGGCTTCGACTTGGGCTTCCGGAGACAGCGGAATGTGTACCGCCATCTGGTCGCCGTCGAAGTCGGCGTTGAACGCCGTGCACACCAGCGGGTGAATCTTGATGGCCTTGCCTTCGACCAGCACCGGCTCGAACGCCTGAATGCCGAGGCGGTGGAGTGTTGGGGCGCGGTTCAAAAGCACTGGGTGATCTTTAATGACCTCTTCCAGGATGTCCCAAACAATCGGTTCCTGCTGCTCCACCATTTCCTTGGCCTGCTTGATGGTGGTGCAGTGGCCCGTCTGCTCGAGCCGGTGATAGATGAACGGCTTGAACAGCTCCAGCGCCATCTTCTTGGGAAGGCCGCACTGGTGCAGCTTCAGCTCGGGACCGACCACGATGACCGAACGGCCGGAGTAGTCGACGCGCTTGCCGAGCAGGTTCTGGCGGAAACGACCCTGCTTGCCTTTCAGCGTATCGGACAGCGACTTCAGCGGACGGTTGTTGGCTCCACGCAGCACGCGGCCACGGCGTCCGTTGTCGAACAGCGCGTCCACGGCTTCCTGCAGCATGCGCTTTTCGTTGCGCACAATGACTTCCGGAGCGTGCAGGTCCATCAGCTTCTTCAACCGGTTGTTGCGGTTGATCACGCGGCGATACAGGTCATTCAGGTCGGAGGTCGCAAAGCGGCCGCCGTCGAGTGGAACCAGAGGACGCAGTTCCGGCGGGATGACCGGGATCACGTCGAGAATCATCCAGTTCGGCTTGTTGCCGCTGCGACGAAACGCTTCGACCACTTTCAGGCGCTTGGCGTACTTGAGGCGCTTCTGCAGCGACGCCTCGTTCTTCATCTTCTCGCGCAGTTCGGTGGAGAGTGTTTCGATCTCAACGCGCTTCAGCAATTCTTTGATCGCTTCGGCGCCCATCATGGCCTTGAAGCCGGCCGCACGATACTGCTGGTCGAGCTCGCGGTATTTGGCTTCGTCCTTGATGATCTCGCGCTCTTTCACCGGTGCGTCGCCCGGCTCGACCACCACGTAGGCCTCGAAGTACAGAACCGACTCAAGGTCGCGCAGCGAAATGTCGAGCAGGTGTCCGATACGGCTGGGCAGGCCCTTGAAGAACCACACGTGCGAGCAGGGCGATGCCAGCTCGATGTGGCCCAGGCGCTCTCTACGAACTTTCGACAGCGTAACTTCCACGCCGCACTTGTCGCAGATCACGCCCCGGTGCTTCATGCGCTTGTACTTGCCGCACAAGCATTCCCAGTCGGTTACCGGTCCAAAAATACGCGCGCAAAACAGGCCGTCGCGCTCGGGCTTGAAGGTGCGGTAGTTGATGGTTTCGGGCTTAGTGACTTCACCATGCGACCAACTCCGGATCTTTTCCGGAGATGCCAGGCTGATGCGGATCGCATCGAAATCGGCAATGGGGTTCGCCATGTCAAAGGGGCTCGAACGATACAAGGTGTTCCTCCGCTTCCTGCGAGTTCTCACGCGCCCGCTCACGGCTCTTGGAACTAGCGAAACTCTTCTGGATCGGACGGCTCAAGAGCAAAGCCGCCCGTCCTCATTTCTATTCAAATTTCGAAGCCGGAGAAGCTGGGGTCGCTATCAGCTAACGACCACCAGCCACCAGCTAGGTTCTTCAGTCTGCTGCTACCGGCGTCGGCGCTACGGGCTTCTTCTCGCCCAACGCCGCCTTGATCAGTTCCACATCCAGGCAGAGCGACTGCAATTCGCGAATCAGCACGTTGAAGGATTCGGGGACGCCGGGTTCCATGGCGGCCTCGCCTTTCACGATGGCCTCGTAAATCTTGGTGCGGCCATACACGTCGTCCGACTTCGCGGTGAGCAGTTCCTGCAGGATGAACGCCGCGCCGTACGCTTCCAGTGCCCAGACTTCCATTTCTCCGAAGCGCTGGCCGCCGAACTGCGCCTTGCCACCCAGCGGTTGCTGCGTGATGAGCGAGTACGGTCCGATGGAGCGAGCGTGAATCTTGTCGTCCACCAGGTGCGACAGTTTCAGCATGTAGATGTAGCCGACCGTGACCGGCTGTTCGAACTTGTCGCCCGTCATACCGTCGTGCAGCGTGGTCTTGCCGGAAGTCGGCAGGCCAGCCCGCTCGAGCAGCGTCTTGATTTCGTGCTCGCGCGCACCGTCAAATACCGGCGATCCCGAGAAAACGCCATTCACGAGCGTCGGAGCGATCGTTTCGACTTCCTCGTCGGTGAACGCCGCGACCGTGTCGGCAAGAGCAGTGTCCTTGAACAGAGCCTTCAGTTCACGCCGGACGGCTTCTGCGCGGGTGTTCTCCGCGAGGATCCGGCTGACCTTTTTGCCCAGCTCAAAGCCCGCCCAACCGAGATGCGTCTCGAGAATTTGGCCGACGTTCATACGGCTTGGCACGCCCAGGGGGTTCAGGACGATCTCTACCGGCGTCCCGTCCTGGAGGTACGGCATATCCTCTTCGGGCAGAATGCGAGCAATTACGCCCTTGTTCCCGTGACGGCCGGCCATTTTGTCGCCGACGCTCAGCTTGCGCTTCATCGCGACGTAGACCTTGACCAGCTTGATCACGCCCGGCGGCAGTTCGTCGCCCTTGGTCAGCTTGTCCTTCTTCTCGTTGACGATCTTCTTGAGCACATCGATCTGGCGCGAGGTCATTTCCTCGATCTCGTCGATCTGCTCGTTGACGCGCGGATCCTTGTCGTTGTACTTGATGCGCTTCAGGTTGCGGGTCGAGATGCGCTCGATCGTGTCGCGATCGAGGAACGCACCCTTGGTCAGAAGCCGCTTGTTGGTGCGCTCGTCGTGCAGATCAGCCTGCACTTCCTTGCCGCCCAGCAAGCCTTCCAGACGTTTCAGGCGCTCGTCGGTAAGAATTCGAATTTCATCCGACAGGTTCTTCTCGAGCTTCGCGATCTGCTGCTCTTCGATCGCCTTCGCGCGCTCGTCCTTTTCCTGACCCTTGCGCGAGAAGATCTTCACATCGACCACCACGCCTTCGATTCCGGGCGGGCAGTAGAGCGAAGCGTCGCGCACGTCGCCGGCTTTTTCACCGAAGATCGCGCGCAGCAGTTTCTCTTCCGGGGTGAGCTGGGTTTCACCCTTGGGCGTCACTTTGCCCACCAGGATGTCGCCCTGCTTGATGCCGGCGCCGATGCGGATCACGCCCGCTTCGTCCAGGTTGCGCAGCATGGTTTCGCTGACGTTCGGGATATCGCGGGTGACTTCTTCCGGTCCCAGCTTCGTGTCGCGCGCCTCGATCTCGAATTCCTCGATGTGGACGGAGGTGTAGTAATCCTCCTTCACCATCTTTTCCGAGACCAGGATCGCGTCTTCGAAGTTGTAGCCGCGCCATGGCATGAAGGCGACCAGGACATTGCGTCCCAGGGCCAACTCGCCGAATTCGGTGCAAGGACCGTCGCCGATCACCTGCCCCTTCATGACGCGCTGCCCCTTCTCCACGATGGGCTTCTGGTTAATGCAGGTGTTCTGGTTCGAGCGCTTGAACTTGGTCAGCTGGTAAATGTCGCTGCCCACTTCACGCGAGAGCTGTCCGGGATGATGTTCGCCCTCGACGCGCACAATGATGCGCTCGGAGTCGACCGAATCAACGATGCCATTACGCCGGGCCAGAATGACTGCGCCCGAATCGCGCGCGGTCACGCCTTCCATGCCTGTACCCACCACCGGAGCCTGTGCGCGAAGCAAAGGCACCGACTGGCGTTGCATGTTGGCTCCCATCAGCGCTCGGTTGGCGTCGTCATGCTCCAGGAACGGAACCAGCGAAGCTGCCACCGATACCAGCTGTTTAGGGCTGACGTCGACGTAGTCGACTTCTTCCCGGTTCACAAGTACGAAGTTGCCAGCCTTGCGGGCGTTCACCAGTTCGCCGACGATGCGGCCCTTGTCGTCAAGCTCGATGTTCGCCTGCGCGATGACGTGCCGGTCCTCTTCCCATGCGGAGAGATAGAACGAGAAGGGCTCGAGCTCAACGACACGCTTCTTGCGGTCCCTCAGATCGGAGTTGAGCTTCTCGGCCTCGCTCTTCTCAATGTGGTCGCCGACCTTGCGGTCGCTGTCGCCCGCGTTGACTACCGTGACGTAGTCGATGACGCGCGCGCCCTTGACCTTGCGATAGGGCGACTCAATGAAACCGTAGTCATTGATCCGCGCATAGCAGCTCAATGACGAGATCAGTCCGATGTTCGGACCTTCCGGCGTTTCAATCGGGCAGATACGGCCGTAGTGTGTCGGGTGTACGTCGCGGACTTCGAATCCGGCGCGCTCACGCGACAAGCCGCCTGGCCCAAGGGCCGACAGACGGCGCTTGTGCGTGATCTCTGACAGCGGGTTGGTCTGATCCATGAACTGCGACAGCTGCGAAGATCCGAAAAACTCGCGGATCGCGGCCATCACAGGCTTGGCATTGACCAGGTCATGCGGCATAGCCGTCGACATTTCCTGGTACACGCTCATCTTTTCCTTGATGGCGCGTTCCATGCGGACCAGGCCGATGCGGAACTGGTTCTCCATCAACTCTCCGACCGCGCGTACTCGCCGGTTGCCGAGGTGATCGATGTCGTCCACCGTGCCGATGTTCTTGCGCAGCTTTAGCAAGTAGCGGATCGTGGCGTAGAAATCGTCCGGATCCAGCGTGCGCTGCTCGAGGCTGGTCGCATCCTGGTTCTCAAACAGCTTGATGTTGAACTTCAAACGGCCCACGCGCGAAAAGTCGTACTTGCGCGGATCGAAGAACATGCCCTGGAAGAGCGCCGTCGCCGTGTCGAGCGTCGGCGGATCGCCCGGACGCAGTTTGCGGTAAATCTCGATCAGCGCTTCCTGCGGGGTCTTCACCGAATCGCGCTTCAGGGTCTGGCAGATCACCGTGCCCACGTCGTCGCGCTCGGGGAAGAACACGTTAATCTCCACCACTCCCGCGGCATCGAGAATCTTGGGCAACTTGTCAGCCGTCAGCTCCGAGTTCGCTTCGAGCAGCACTTCGCCCGTGGTTGTGTCGACCACGTCGCTCGCCACCCACGCGCCCTCGAGATCGGTGACATCGACTTCGATTTCGCTGACCTTCGCCTTCTGAATTTCCTTCAGAACCGCCGCGTTGATCTTGCGGCCGGAATGCGCGATTTCGTCGCCCGACTTGTTCTTGATGCTGTGCGCCAGCTTCATACCCAGCAAGTTCGTGGGCTTTTCGCTCGCCGGATCCAGCGTCCAGAAGAGCTTCTTGTCTTTGATGGCCAAGCGATCGACCGTGTAGAACGTCTTCAAAATGTCGTCGCCGCCGCGCAGGCCGAGGGCGCGCAGGAAAATCGTGCCCAGGAATTTGCGCTTGCGGTCGATGCGGACATACAGCACGTTCTTCTGGTCGTACTCAAACTCTACCCACGATCCGCGGTAAGGAATGATCTTGCCGAGGAAGTAGGTGCGGTTGTTGGCCGTCTCGAAGAACACGCCCGGCGAACGGTGCAACTGGCTGACGATCACGCGCTCGGTGCCGTTGATGATGAACGTACCGTTCTGCGTCATCAGCGGGACGTCGCCGAAGAAAACTTCCTGCTCTTTAATGTCGCGGATGGAGCGGTTCCCGGTCTCGGCGTCCTTGTCGAAAATCGTAAGACGCATGGTGACTTTGAGCGGTGCGGAATACGTCATGCCGCGCTCTTCGCACTCAGCTACGTCGTACTTGAGCTGCATCGCCACGGGGTCGCCGCACTTGTTGCAAAAGGTCGGC
>DASRDJ010000267.1:0-66053 GCA_035652655.1 Terriglobales bacterium | reverse complement strand
GACCAGCGACTGATGAAGAGCAACTACTCACCACACCTTGCACACCTTTGCCCCCACCATGGGCTGACCTTTCTTGCAGGAAAAGGCTTCCGCAAACTCCGACATGTTCACCACTACGCCGTTGATTCTGAATTTCGCCGGGGAGTGCGGATTCGTCATCGCCCACTCGCGTAACTGCTCCGGACGTTCGTTTGCGCAGTCCCACTGCGCGAATCCCACGAAGAAGCGCTGCTCGGAAGTCAGGCCGTCTTTGTCTTCGAGCTTCAGATCCTTGGTCGCGTCTTTCCACGCGATGTAGGCCAGTATCTCTCCGCCCAGGTCGGCTACGTTTTCGCCCAGCGTCAGCTTGCCGTTCAGGTGGATGTCGTCGACGGCGACGTATTGCGAGTATTGGTTGTCCACGCACTTCGTGCGTTCTTCGAATTTCTTCTGATCGTCAGCCGTCCACCAGTTTTTCAGATTCCCTTTGGCATCGAATTGGCTGCCTTCATCGTCGAAAGCGTGCGTGAGTTCGTGGCCGATCGTCCCGCCGGTGTCGCCATAGTTGGGAGCATCGTCCATTTTTGCGTCATAGAGCGGCGGCTGCAGCACACCCGCCGGGAAATTGATGTCGTTGACTTGCGGATTGTAATAAGCGTCGACGGTGGGCGGTGTGATTTGCCACTCGCCGCGATCGGTCGGCGTACCGATTTTGTTGAGCTGCCTCTTCGCCTCAAAGACCGTGGCGTTACGAACGTTGGCGGCGAAGTTGTCCGGCTTGATGTCGACTGAACTGTAATCGCGCCATTTGTCGGGGTAGCCGATTTTGTTGCGGATCGAATGCAGCTTGGTGAGTGCCTGCTGCTTGGTGGTGGGACTCATCCAGTCGAGTTGGTTGATACGCAACTCCATCGCTTTTTCGATCTCTTCCACCATCTTCAGCGTGCTGGCCTTCAGTTCCGAAGAAAACACCGCGCGCACATAGGCCTGTCCCAGAGCTTCGCCGAGTCCTCGATCGACGAATTCGACGCACCGTTTCCAGCGCGGCTCCTGCTCTTGCGCCCCGCGCAGATACTTCTGGTAGAAGTCAAAATTCGCAGTCGAGAATTCATCGGACAAGTAAGGTGCGTTGATATTCGCGATATGGAAGCGCAGATAATTTTTCCAGTTTTCCACGGATTCCGCCGCCAGCGTCGCGTTCAATTGCTTCATAAAATCGGGGGACAGGACGTTCACAACCTGGAACGGCGGCGGATTCAAAGCCTTCCAATAGACCGTCCAATCCCAGTTCGGAGTCAGCGCCGCCTGTTGCGCGGGCGACATCTTGTGCACGATCTTGTACGGATCACGCCGCTCCGTGCGCGTCTGAGATGCTTTCGCGAGCGCCATCTCGATGCGCATGACGGTTTCGGCATTTGCTTTCGCCTGCGCGGCGGGGTCGCCCAGCAAGGTAAAGATTTTCTCGACGTGTTGTACGTAGCGTTCCCGATTTTCCTTCGACTTCGCATCGTCCTTGGTGTAGTAGTCGCGGTCGGGAAGGCCGAGGCCACCCTGATCGATGGCGGCGATTTGCTGGTCGGAGTTGTCGGGATCCTGGAAGGAGCCGGGACCGAACAGGATCTCGCCACCCAGATCCTCGAATTGCAGATGAGCCGCCACGGCCGCGAGATCTGCCCTTGATTTGATGGCGCCGATGGACTCGAGTTGTGGCTTGATCGGTGCGAGGCCAAGCCGGTTGACGGCCGCTTCATTCACGCACGAACCATAGAAGTCGCCGATCTTCTGATCCACCGCATCGCGATCTTTCGCGGCGGCCGCGCGTTCCAGGATCGAACGCAACAGCGCAAGGTTGTCTTCGTAGAGCTGCCCGTATCGTCCCCAGGAAGTGCGATCGGGCGGAATCGGATTCGACTTTTTCCAGCCGCCGCATGAGTACTCATAGAAATCGACACAAGGATCGACGGATTTATCCATTGCGCTGGCATCGAGGCTGGGACGATAGGGCAGTCCGGTCGCCGAATGCGCGGTATCGGTGGAAGACACTGGCGACTGGGCGGCAGAAAACATGCTGAAGACCAGTGAAACGATCACAATGTTGATCGTTGAAACGATTTTCTGAATTGTCATAGAAGTAATTCCGTTGAGCAGGGTACCAGACATCGCTCGCATCTAGCCTTACAACAAATTTACGGGCATTTGCCCTGGGAAGTTGCATTACAATTGGGTCAGGAGTTCCCTTTGGCAAAGTTTGAGGAGTGTCTGCAGCGCCTGGAAAAAATTGTCCAGGAACTGGAGAAAGGCGATGCGCCGTTGGAGAAGTCGCTGACCTTGTTCGAAGAAGGGATGCAGCTTTCCGCGACCTGCCGCAAAGAACTTGAGCAAGCCGAAGGAAAAGTGGAAATCCTCTTAAAGCAGAACGGCAAACTTCAGCCGGTTGCTTTCGAGCCTGAGAACGAAAAGGTTCCCTCGCGACGATAAGGGGAAGTGGGGCTCAACTGGTTGTCCGTTTTTAATGTCTGCGGCGAGTGCGTTATTCCAGCACAAGCGCACGGAGCGCAGCCTCTCCCACCGTGTCACGATACGGTTGAATCAGGGGGTAGTATGCAGGCCCTGACTATCATCGTGTTCCAGCGCGATCCGCGTCTGGCGCAAGCTCTCGCTTCCACCCTCAGCCATCACTACCATGCAGTCCACGTCGCCAATTCCGTGGAGGAATTGCGTGTGGACGTTGCCCGCTACCGCGCGGAAGTTGCGGTGCTCGATGTTGAAGCCACCAGCCTGATGGAGGTGGCGCGCCTGCATCGCGAGTATCCGGGCGTCTCGATCGTCTGCACACACCGAGTGGCCGACGAAGAAATGTGGACGGCCGCGCTCACAGCCGGAGCCAGCGACATGTGTCCCTCGTTCGACACACAGGGGATTGCCATGTCGGCCGAGCGCAGCGCGTCATTTCTACATTCGCAGGCAACAGCGTAGAAAATCAGTTCACAGAATGACGGGTCACAGGGGACGCCTTTAGCGTCCTCTTGTTTCGTGGTGCGCTTGCTGATTGAAGTTTGTCTGATCCTGTCTAACTTCGGGAGAAATACATACGGGTTACCAAAGTGTTTGAACCGCTAGATGGAACGCGTGGTAAGCTCTGCGCGGATAACGACTACCATGATGTTCTGCTATTACTGCCGAAGGTTATGGAGTGGGGGTGTTCGTCAAACAAAAGGGGCCTTCGCAGGTCCAACTTTCTTGAGTGCCCGTGGTGCAATCACTACGTCAGCGTAGATGCACGCCCGGAGCACAGTGCAAAGGCGATGAACCGTTCTTGGTTAGAGGAATTTGAAAACAGGAAACGGGGACTCCTAACCGATAGCTATCGTCTCAAGGGTGTGCAGCTACCCACGGCTGCTGGGCAGCGGACGTGCTGCCGTTGAGCGAGACATCATCTACAGGTATGCGTGCAGGAGATACTGAAATCTGGAGCGGGAGACCGGGATCGAACCGGCGACATCCAGCTTGGGAAGCTGGCGTTCTACCGCTGAACTACTCCCGCTCGCCGGGGATACTGCAGCGAGACTACCACTGATGGTTGGCCTGCTGCAACGAGCAGGGGCCTGAGGTCAACGCGCGTTTGCTGGCTCGTGAAGCTCAGCATCGCATCGCGTGATCTGGGTTAGAACCTGCTGCTGTTCGCTGCGCTCATCGCTCTCCAGTTCGCCTCGTTTCTCTTTGACGACCCACATGGCAAGACTCTTCTGATACCAGGAGCGCGCCTCCCGCCATTCGGCTGACGCCTGTGCTCGTGAAGGCCGGCGCGAGACAGCCAACGTAGCATAGACGTTGCCCATCAGGTAGTTCGCGGAAGCGAATCCGCTGCGCACGTAGCGGTTGCTGGCGGTCTCGGGCGACAGCGCCTGAAAAGTGGCCAGCGCTTCCTGCAGCACCTCAATCGCGGCCGTCGGCTGGCCGGACTGCACCAGACCGTCGGCGATGCTGTTGTCGGCGAAGGCGACGTTCGCTTTGGCCAGTGAATTGTTGGGGTCGGCGGCGAGCAATGCTTTGAAGATTTGTTTGGCTTCGCGCTCCGTGACCAATGAATCGGCGAACTTTCCCTGGCCGCGTTGGAAACCCCCCAGCTTGTTGACGGCTTCGCCGAGATATTCACGGAGCGAGACGCTGTTCGACTCCTGGTGCACGAGTTCGCGGAGAATCTCGATCGCTTGGGTTTGCATAGCGATGGCCTGCACAAGATCCCCAAGCGACTGCATGCAGACGGCCATGCCGATGTAGTCGGCAGCAAGATGAGCACGCAAGTTGACGTTGGACGGATTGCTCTGCAGCACGGGTTGCCGGATGGCAGCCGCCTGACGGTAATTCTCGAGTGCGCCTGCGGGATCGCCAGTCTTAGAAAGCAGCACCGCAATGAAGTAATGGCTACCGGCGAAAAGGTCGGTCAGTTCGGGATCGGCTTTGCCGGCAGCCAACTTCTCGGTAATGGGTAGCGTCTTGCGTAGAGCGCCGAGGGCTCCTTTGAGGTCGCCAGTGAATTCAAGCGCGTTCGCGACCCGAAAATGATTTCCCGTGAGTTGACGCTGCAACTTTACGTCGTTGGGGGCAGAAGCTGCTAACGACTCCCGAATGCGAAGCGCTTTCCGGTAACTGGCGAGTGCGCCCGCGCTATCGCCCAGGTTGGGCGCGTAGGGATAGCCCAGGACATCGCCGACTCTTTCGTACGCTGTCGCAAGCTCAGTCTGCAGCGACTTGTCGCCCTTCGCTTCCCTGCTCAGACTGTCAAGGTACTCAAGGGCGCGGCCGACGAGCAGTTTGCGGGCGGCGGTGGATCCCGGGATATCCGAGATCGAGTTATCGATTTCGAAAATGAGCGAGTTGGCCAGCTTGCGGACATCGTTGAAGCGGCGCTCGGCGATCCGCTTTTCACGCAGTGTGACTGCCATGCCGACGGCAAGTGTCAGGATGACGACCACCGTGGCCGCTACGATGGCGGTGTGCCGGCGGATAAATTTGCCGGTGCGATAGGACCACGAATCTTGCCGGGCACTGACCGGCAGCCCTTGCAAATGTCGGCGAATGTCTTCGGCGAACTGTTCAGCGGACGCGTAACGGCGCTCCGGTTCCTTCCGCATCGCCTTAAGGACAATGTTGTCCAGGTCGCCACGCAGGCGACGCTGCAGTTTTTGAGTGGCAGCGTCAAGCGTCTTGGCTGGCGTGCCCCCATCCCCCTTACCCGCCGATTCGGCGACCGCTGCGCTCGGCCGCCTGGGTTCCAGCTCGCAAATGGCACGCGCCAGATCAGGAGCGCTTACGGCATACGCGGCGTACGGCCTCTGCCCGGAAAGCAGTTGGTAAAGGACCACGCCGAGTGAATACACATCGCTGGCTGTCGAAACCCACTGACCGCGGAGCTGCTCGGGGCTCGCATATTCCGGAGTGAGGGCATGCATCAGCGTGGTTTCCAGGCCGCCCGTCGGGCTCAGGATTTTTGCGATGCCGAAGTCGAGCAGCTTGGGCACGCCATCTGGCGTGACCAGGATGTTGCTGGGCTTGAGATCGCGATGAATGACCAGGTGCTGGTGCGCGTAATGAACGGCTGCGCACACGTGCCGAAAGAGTTCGAGACGCTGAGCAGTCGTGAGCTGATGACTCTCGCAATAGCGGTCGATGGGCATGCCATCGACCAGTTCCATGACGAGGTATGGAATACCGTCGTCAGTGGTGCCGCCGTCAAGCAGGCGAGCGATGTTGGGATGATCGAGTCCAGCGAGAATTTGCCGTTCGTGGCGAAAGCGCTCAAGAATGAACTGGGAGTCGAAGCCGCTGCGCACCAGTTTGACGGCCACTTCGCGATCAAATTCGCCATCGGCGCGAACGGCGCGGTAGACCTCGCCCATCCCGCCGTGACCGATTTCCTCCAGAATGTCGTAGGCGCCGATGCGTCGACCGGTACGCGCCTTCCGCGGGGCTTCGAAACCCGGCAGGACTGCCACGGCGGGGTCACGCAGAAAACTGCTCTCCGCTTGCGCACTGGAGCGCAGCAGAGACTCAACTTCGCGGTGCAGTTCAGGGTCGGTGGCGGAGAGTTTTTCGAGATACGGCGGGCGCTCGTCAGATTGCAGCGCCAGAACAGCGTCGAGGGCGTGTTTCACCTGATGCCATCTTTCGGAGTTCATGCCGGCGCCCGGCGCGAGATTTCGCGGTGCAGCCAGATCCTTGCTGTAGACCATTCCCGAGATACGGTCGCGGGTGAGATCCCCAAAACTTCCGAAGTGTCGTCGATCGACAGGCCTCCGAAGAAGCGCAACTCAACGATCCGGCTTTGCTGCTCGTCGAGCTTTGCGAGGTCCTGCAGGGCTTCGTCAAGGATGACGACGTCGAGATCCGCCTGCTGCGCCATCAAGGAGCCTTCTTCGATCGTGACCTTGCAAGCGTTCCCCCCGCGCTTGGCGGCCTGATGGCCGCGTGCATATTCGACCAGAATCTGTCGCATGAGACGGGCGGCCACGCCGAAGAAATGCGCGCGATTTTGCCACTCGGGCAGCTTTTGCCCGATCAGGCGCACGTACGCCTCATGAACCAGCGCGGTGCTCTGCAGAGTGTGGTCGGAGCGCTCTCGTTGCAGGTAGCGGTGCGCCATTCCGCGCAGCTCGCTGTAAACAATCGGCATTAGCGAATCTAGGGCTTTTCGGTCCCCGTCCCGCCAGCGCACGAGAAGTTGGGTCACCTGTTCTGAGGAGTCTTGCAAGGAGGCCGCCCCGAGCGCCATGGGGGTGGCGCGATGTGGGGCGAAGCATAACTTGTTTTTGCCAGCCTGTCAATCAACTGAAAAGACGTGGGTTACGCAATTTGTAAGCGCTTTTTTTGCAGTCGGCTTATCGGTTGAAGCGATAAGTACTGTCCCCGTCACGGCAATCATTATAGGAATTTGTTTCAAAATTCTTGCTGGCTCTTGAGGAGATTTGGCGGCCCTTTTCGCATTACCACTCAGGAGAGCAGTCGTTTCCCCGGCCAGGCCTGCTTTGAGGGGAGGTCGGCCGGGGGGCTCAGATGAAGCTGCTTTCCTCAAGCCAAGCCATTTCCGAAGGAGTTTCTATGAATTGCAAGTGGTTGCGACAGCTCTCCTGCATGCTCGCGCTGCTGCTGGCCGCGATGGCGGCGCAGTCCGAAGACCTGCATTTGAAGAAGAATATTTCGGTCGGCGGCAATGTAGTTTCCAGCAGTGAAACTTCGATCAAGGGCCAGCGTACACGCGATGTCACACAGACCCCGGCGGGGGCGTCGGTGTCGTTGCGGCAGTGCGACCTGAAACGAACGGTAACCCTGAACGACCAGAACCAAAGTTATATGGTGGTCAACGATCCGCAAGACGCCGCAGCTGCGCGCGCGGCCGCAATGGTAACTGGCGCGCCGGTTCCCGAAGAGAAGAAAGAAGGCGGACGGGTCGAGATCAACTCGACGATCACCGATACCGGCGAGCGGAAACAGATTTTCGGACTGAACGCGCGTCACCTGAAAACCAAGGTGACCCAGAAATCTTCTGACGACGCGTGCACTAAGGTAGACCAGACCTTCGAAGTCGACGGATGGTACGCAGACCTTGGCAAAGACGTAGCCAGCTGCGCCTCCTCCGTGGCTCCGCCCGTCCGGCAGGGCCAAGGATGCCAGGACGCGGTCGTCGAACATCATAGCGGCAGCGGCAAGCCCGGATATCCGCTGGTGCAGAACGTCACCATGCACCAACCCGACGGCAGCACGATGGTGGTGAGCATTAGTGTCACCGAAGTCAGCAAGGCGCCGCTGGATGCGGCGCTGTTCGATGTGCCCGCCAGCTACAAGCAGGTAAATTCATTTGCGGAACTGCAAGGCATTCCGCAGGTGCAGCAAGCCGTGGCCCAGCAACCTGCAGGACAGGGCTTCGCACAACAAGGTCAGCCGGGTGGAGGATATCCTTCGCAGGCAGGAGCGAACGCCATGAGCCAGCAGATGATGTCGCAAATGGGCGGCGCTGGTGCAATGGGCAACATGGCCGCGATGATGCATCCAGGCGGAGCCAACCAGCCGACCGGTGCGCCGATCGCGGTCCCGCAGGCGCTCGGGCCGAAAGCGCCCGGAAAGATTCGTATCGGCGTGGCGCCTCCCGAGGCGCAGGTCGGCCAAGGCAGCCAAGCGCAAGCCGACTACAGCACTCCTATTCGCAATGCGATGATCCTGCTGATGAACGGCCCGGCTGTCGAGATCGCAGCGCTCGATTCGCGAGTCGCGATGCAGTTGCAGGCCGAAGCCCAGCAGAAGCAGTGCGACTACATCCTGATGTCGAGCGTGGCCGTGAAGCATCCGCAGAGCGGCGGCTTCGGCAAGTTCATGAAGATGGGCGGCACCATGGCACAGATGACGCCCATGGGGGCGATGGCACATGGCATGGGCGGTGCGATGGCGGCGAGCGCGGCTTCGGCAGCGGCGTCGGCCGCAGCGCAGGCTGCGCAGCAGCAAGCCATGAACCAGGTCATGAGCCAACTTTCCGGGTTCAATGGGCAGATCAAACAAAAAGACGACGTCACCGTGCAGTATCAGCTCACCCAGACCGGCCAGGGCGCGCCGCTTCTGCAGAATGCGTTGCAGGGCAAGGCCAAATCGGACGGCGAGGATGTTCTGACACCGCTGTTGCAGCAGACCGCGAACACGGTACTCACGCAAGTCAGCACAAAGAAGTAGTCATCCACTCGGGGCGGAGCGTTTTGGGGAGACGCTTCGCCCTTTCTTTTGCTCGAACGCAAGCCGCGGTCGAATCCGCAATTGGGGTGACTTATGGGAGCAAGCAATCGAACACTGGTAGTGCTGGGAAGCGTTGTGCTGGTGGTGATCGTGTTGGCGGGTTGGGGACTGAAGGCCCTGTTGGCGCGCCCCAAGACACCGCAGCAAACGATGGAGGACTTTGCCCGCCAGGCACAGGCGCAAGCTCAGGCTCTCGCACAGGCGCAAAAGCAAGCTCAGGCACAAATGCCGGATATGGCTAAACTTGCCAGCATGGCTGCGATGTCAGGCAGCAATCTTTCCCCCGCCTCGCAAATCGCGATGCTCCAGCTTGTTCAGAAGCACCAAGTCAGCATGGCCACTGCAGCCTATCTCGTGCAGGCGAAAGCCCAAATCCTCTCGCAATCGAACAACTCCGTCCGGTACTCGCTGACTTTTCCCGACGGCATTACCTCTGAAACCACCATCACGTTGACGCCCGGACAAACATACTCTCCGACTCCCGCGGAAATTGCCCAGGCTCAGAAAACTGGAGTGCAAGCCTACCGGGTGCAGTTTTCCGCGAAAACAGAAGGCGAGACGAAGGCGCGCATGACACTGCGTTACTTCGTTCCCGACGCCGCCATGCCTGCGAGCCTGCAGCAGCGTTTGCAGAACAAGTCCGCTTCCTACTTTCAATTAATTCCCTCCGCCTACGCGGAAGGCAATCTCGGCGTGGATGTTGCGCAGGATACTGGCATCGAAGTGACGAAGGAAATCCTGAAGCAAGCAGCGGAGGACAGCAAGTTGGCCAAGGAGTTTCCCACTCCTTTATCCCGTTTCGTGGACCTCGCGAATGCGTTCAAGAAGGAAACAGATCATCTCGACTGGATGGACCAGTTGAACTTCCTTGACTACTGCGCGAACAATCCGACAAATCCTCTCACGCAGAAGGCGTACCAGCAGGATCCCAACTATCAGAAGCAAACGATGCAGGGCATTCAGGACGCGCGCTCTGACGTCATGCAGATGACGGCTATGCGCTTTCTGAACCTCGCGACGTCGGTCGCAACCGACCTGGTTGAAGGGCCGATGGGCGCGATCACCGCCCCGGTTTCGTCCTATAACGACGGCACGCTGAAGGGTCTGGCGGACGACCGCATCAATGAAATCAAGAAACAATTTCCGGACTGCAAGCCCGCAGACCGCTTCGAGCCGGGCCAGTTCCAGCCGATGCAGGCCAACTTCACGTACTCCTACAACCTGACATCCCACGAATGCAGGGCGCAGTGCGTGGACTACGAGGAACACAGTAAGGGTGAAGGCACCGTGCATCTTAAGCCCAACGACATGGGCTATCTGTATGGCGAGGGACCTGGGAATATTACCGTGAAGAAGAAACAACACGCGTGGGACCAGTACTGCAAAAGCGCCGGATGGCGCGATAACTCGGACGGTAACGTCAACATTCAGATCAAAGGCGGCGGCGATTCTCCTTCGAATGGCGTAATCCTGCTCAATTTTAACGGGGACTCATTGACGAGAGAGGGAGTGCAAATTGGCTGCGACGGCAAAGAGCAGACCTTGAATGGAGGAGCCTCAGCCGGCGCGAGTTGCGAGTTCCACAACGTGGATATGGTCCATGGAGGAAGTTATTCCGCTTACCAAACCGGGGACGGCCACGGAACTTGCAAGCTGGAGATCTTTCCGGAGTGAAGGGAACGAATTTGTAATTTGAAATTTGCCCTGCAAAATGCAGCCCGGGCCCTTCGGTTACCCGATTACAAAATTGCAAATATTCTTGTCCTGTCACTGCTGCGTGTACGTCGCCCGCCGAATGAATTCTCCTGCCCCTGCCCGTCCCCGAAATTCATTCCCTTCCACCAGCACCTGCCCGCGCGATAGCACCACGTCGGGCATGCCCGTGACTTCAATGCCTTCAAACATCGAATAATCCACGCGCATGTGGTGGGTCTTGGCGCTGATGGTGTGCTTGCGGTTGGGGTCGAAGATGACGAGATCGGCATCACTGCCTATGGCGATGGTGCCTTTGCGCGGGTAGAGGCCGAATAGTTTCGCCGGCGTCGTCGACACGAGCTCCACGAAGCGATTCACGTTGAAGCGGCCTTTCGCGACACCGCCGGAGTAGATGAGGCTCATGCGGTGCTCGATTCCCGGACCCCCGTTGGGGATCTTGGTGAAGTCGTCTTTGCCAAGCTGTTTCTGGTCTTTGAAACAGAACGGGCAGTGATCGGTGGAGACAACCTGCAGGTGATCCTGCTTGAGCCCGTTCCACAGCTTCTCCTGATGCCACTTTTCGCGCAGAGGTGGCGTGAAAACGTATTTCGCGCCTTCGAACCCGGGCGCTTCCATGTTCTCGAGAGAAAGATAAAGGTATTGCGGGCAGGTCTCGGCGTAGACGGGCAGCCCGCGGTCGCGGGCTTCGCGGACTTTCTCAAGAGCCTCGTTGCAACTCATGTGAACGATGTACACAGGAGCGCCCGCCATCTCCGCCAGGGCGATCGCGCGCCCCGTGGCCTCGGCTTCGGCTGTCGTGGGACGAGTGAGTGCGTGATACTTCGGCGCCTTCTTGCCTTCCGCCAGCGCCTGCTGCACGATCACGTCGATGGCATTGCCGTTTTCGGCATGCATGCACACCAGGCCGCCGTTCTTGGCGGTCGCTCGGAAAGCCTTGAAGATGCTGGCGTCGTCGAGCATGAAGACGCCCGGATACGCCATGAAAAGCTTGAAGCTGGTGACGCCTTCGCGCACGAGCGCGTTCATCTCTTCGAGTTGCGCCGAGCCGAGGTCAGTGATGATGCAGTGGAAGGCGTAATCGCTGACCGCCTTTCCGGAAGCCTTCTGCATCCAGGTATCGAAGGCGGTGCGAAGAGTCTGTCCCTTGTACTGAATGGCGAAGTCGATGAGGGTCGTGGTCCCGCCGAACGCTGCCGCCCGCGTGCCGGTTTCAAAATCGTCGGCGCTCGTAGTGCCGCCGAAGGGCATGTCGAGATGCGTGTGCACGTCGATGCCGCCGGGCAAAACGTACTTCCCTTTCGCGTCGATGATCTTCTTGGTGTTCTCGCGCGACAGGTCCTTTCCGATGGCTTCGATTTTTCCGGCGCTGATGGCGATGTCGCTGGAGTAGGTGTCAGTTGCAGTCACCACGCGGCCATTGACGACGAGCGTATCGAAGCCCATTGCAGACGTCCTCCCGAGAAAAAGCCGAGTCGGCATTGTATGTTAAACTGCCCCACCTTCGGGTGATTCCTCTGTGTAACTCTGTGTGTTCTGTGGTTGAAGATTTCATTGCCCCACACAGGACGCAGAGGGGCACTGAGGAAATCGGATTCAATGTAGCGCCGGCATCTTGCCGGCAGTCCCGAGGGCGTCTCGCCCTCGCTCGTCGGCGGACGAGATGGACAGCGGCGCTAGTGAGCCATCGAGGGACGTTATGCAATTCGGCATCACGATCAAGCCTGACATGTCGGTGGAGCGGATAGTCGCGTTGACGCGACAGGCCGAAGCCGCCGGCTTCGAGTACGGATGGATTTTCGATTCGCACGTGCTATGGCTGGAACCGTACCCGATGCTCACGCTGATGGCCGCGAATACGAAGAAGATGAAGCTCGGCCCGTGCGTGACGAACCCCGCGGTGCGTGACCTCACCGTGACGGCCAGTTTGTTTGCGACACTAAACCTGATTTCCGGTGGACGCATGCAGTTGGGCATCGGCCGTGGCGACAGCTCGCGGCGCGTGCTCGGCAAAAAGCCCGTGGGTGCCGGCGATCTGGAGCGGGCCGTGAAGACTCTCCGCGAGTTGATGTCAGGCAAAGAGGTCGAGTACGAAGGCCAGCAGACGAAACTGAGTTGGGCGAAGGTTCCTCCGCCCGTGTGGATCGCGGGCTACGGTCCCAAAGTCCTCGACATGGCCGGACGCATCGGCGATGGCGTCATCCTGCAATTCGCCGATCCCGACCTGATTGAGTGGTGTCTGAGCTTCGTGAAAAAGGGCGCGGAAGCGGCAGGCCGCGACTACAAGAAGATTGAAATCATGGCCGCCGCTCCCGTGTGGATCAGCGACGACCTCGAACACGCACGCAAGCAGGTGCGCTGGTTCCCCGCGCTGGTCTCAAATCACGTAGTCGATTTACTGTCCCGCTACAAGCCCGAGGATTTGCCGCCAGCTTTGACGTCCTACGTCAGCAATCGCGGAGGATACGACTACCAGCAGCACTGCGAGGTCGACAGCAGCAATTCGAAATTCGTTTCCGATGATGTGGTGGATCGATTCTGTGTCGTGGGTACGGCCGAAGCGCATCGCAAAAAGCTGCAGCGGCTGGCGAAGCTGGGGGTGACGCAGTTCAATGTTTATCTGATGTGTGGAGAGGAAGAGGCGACGCTGGAGGGGTATCAGAAGGACATTCTGCCGGGGCTAAAAAACGGAACGTAGAAGCGCAATCTTTAGTTTTACTGTGCGCTTTGGTGTCTGCGTATATCAGCCTCTGTCGTTGCATATTCCAACTGAAGTCCGGTTTTGGCCTTCAGCAACTCGATCAGCGCAGGATCGACGCTCTTCCTAAAGTCTCCCCACTCCGCGGAGGACCACCGGCGTCCATCTTTGAATTCCACCACGATGCCAGCTCTTTGGTCCAGATTGCCGTTGCGATCGCGATAGCCATCGATTTGAGTCATATGGCTCGCATCAGCGTAGCGATATGTGTGATATGGAGAGAATGCGTAGCCGCAGTCAACAATCCCGTCCGAGCCAAGCGTTGAGTGCATAGAGATGGCAAGTGCTGTCAGGATCCCGATCGGAAACACGATCACCACAACCATCCAACGAAGAAGTCTTGTGCAATCAAAGCCCGCACGCTGACAACTCCAGTAGTTATAGAGGGCCGCCTCTTCTCGATTGCCGAACTTCGACCAGAGCTGTAGCGTTATCTCCCACGCAAGTGTTACTGCTCCAAATCCCGGAAGGAACCACCAGATCGCAGGCTGAGGCCATAGTCGAAATCCGCCGCGGCTGTGCGCGATAGAGGAATACCGATTCAGTCCAACCAAAATTGCATGCGCTGCCCAAGCGAAGGCAATCCCTACCAAAACCATGGCGGGTCCAACGACCCACGCTATTTTCTGGAACCGTTCCGACAAATCCTGTTGCGGAGGCGTGATTGTGATTGGATACGCCCTTGCCGGTAGATATCGACGAGCAACGGCAAAAGCTGTGAGCACCGCAAAAGGAACGAGGGCCTTTCCAAGAATCGAAAGAAATAAATCCATATCGATCACGCCGCAGAGCAGAATCTGCGCATAACCTAAATCGGCGTCTCGCAGCCGCTACAACGCTTGTTCAATCGCTGGGACACCAGACTGCTTCCGCGCCTTCATCAATCCGTAATACACCACAAACGACACCGCAAATCCCACGAACCACGAGTAGTCGTACAACGACCGCAGAGAAGGTACAACCAATCCAACCAACGCAGTCCCCGCCCCAACCGCGAGCGCGATCAATGCGTTCCAGTTGAAGCCGTGCTGGTATTCATAGACACCACCGCGCAAATACAGATCGTCGACCTGCAGCTCACGCCTGCGAATCACGAAGTAGTCACAGATCATGATGCCAGCGACGGGACCAAGGAACGCCGCGTATCCGCCAAGCCAGCCCAGGATGAAGGTCTTGTAGTTGGCCAGCAGTTTCCACGGCATCAGCACGATGCCCATGAAGCAGGTGATGACGCCGCCGGTACGGAAGCTGATGCCGCGCGGCCAGAGGTTCGAAAAGTCATTGGCGGGCGAGACTACGTTCGCGCCGATGTTGACGTTCAAGGTCGCGAGCAAGATCGCGATCAACGAAATCACGACCGCGATTGGCGAATGGAAGCGGGCTAGCAGTTGAACCGGGTCCCAGATGGCTGTGCCATAGATTACGACCGTCGCCGAAGTTACGAGGATGCCGATCAGCGAGTACAGCGTCATGGTCGTGGGCAGGGCGAGTGCTTGTCCGATGACCTGCTGGCGCTGGCTGCGCGCGAAGCGCGTGAAGTCGGGAATGTTCAGCGATACCGTCGCCCAGAAGCCTACGGTTGCGTTCAGGGCGGGGATTAGGAACTTCAGAAAATCCGGGAAGCTTGCGAAGCGCGATGGCGCCGACAACATGGGGCCAAATCCGCCAGCGGTTTTGTACGCCCAGCCCAGCAGCAGCAATCCCACGGCGAGCAGTACCGGAGCGCTGATGCCCTGCAGGAAGCGGATGTACTCGATGCCCTTCAGAATCACGGCCAGGTTGATCAGCCAGAATACAAAGAAGCAGATGGCCGTCCCATGCTCGACGCGCGCCCATCCGGAAAACAAAATAGTCAGCAGGCTGCTCACCGCTTCCCCGCCCACCCAAGTCTGAATGCCGAACCATCCGCAGGCCACCAGCGCGCGAAGGACGGCTGCGATGTTCGCGCCTAACACTCCAAATGACGCCCGGGCCAGCACCGGAAACGGCACGCCGTAGCGCGCACCCGGATGCGAGTTCAACAGCATGGGTACCAGAACGATCGTGTTTCCGAGGAACACGGTGAAGACCGCCTGCTTCCAGTTCATGCCTCCCTGGATCAGGCTAGCCGCCAGCATGTAGGTAAGGATATTGACCGACATCGATATCCAAAGCGCGGCGTAGTTGTAGGTGCCCCAGTGGCGCTGTGCGGGAGTGGTGGGAGCGAGGTCGGGGTTGTAGAGGGGGGAAGACTGTATGCGGGAAAGATCCATAGTGTTGGGGACTAGTTCTCAGTTCCCAGTTCTCAGTTGCCAGCAAAGCCCTAAATTCTCCTACTGAGAACTGAAAACTGAGAACCGAGAACTGCTTTTCTCAATCTGCCGCCGCTGCTCTTCCCGTCTGCTCGGTCAGCGGCTCGTAAGTCTCCGGCCGGCGGTCGCGGAAGAACTGCCAGGTGCGGCGGACTTCCGTGATCATGTCGAGATCGAGATCCGCGACGACGACTTCGTCTTTATCACGGCTGGCTTGCGCGATGATCTTGCCGCGCGGGTTGCAGAAGTAGCTCTTGCCGTAGAACTCGCCGATACTCCAAGGCTTCTCGGTGCCGACGCGATTGATCGCGCCCACGAAATATCCGTTAGCCACGGCATGTGCCGGCTGCTCAAGTTCCCACAGATATTCGGATAATCCGGCAACCGTTGCCGACGGATTGAACACGATCTCTGCCCCGTTCAATCCCAGAATCCGGGCGCCTTCCGGAAAGTGGCGGTCGTAACAGATGTAGACGCCGACGCGCGCGTACTTCGTATCGAACACGCTGTAGCCCAGATCGCCCGGCGTGAAATAGAACTTCTCCCAAAATCCCGGATGCACGTGCGGAATATGGTGCTTGCGATACTTACCGAGGAATCTTCCGTCTGCATCAATCACAGCAGCAGTATTGAAGTAGAGGCCCGGCATCTGTTCTTCATACACCGGCACAACAATCACCATGCGATGCTTCGCGGCGATCTTCTGCATGAGCTTCGTGGTCGGACCGTCGGGCACGCGCTCAGTGAGTTCGTACCAGCGCGGGTTCTGCTCGGCGCAGAAGTATGGTCCGTAGAAGAGTTCCTGCAGGCAGAGGATTTTGACTTTCTTCCTGGCGGCCTGCTCGATCAGCTTGAGGTGCTTGTCGATCATGGCCTTCTTGATGGTAGACAACGGCTGTCTACCGTCCAGTGGAGTCTTTGCCTGGATCAGGCCGCAACGCACGACGCGGGACATACAGCACCTCCGAGGAGTGACAATATAGCACTCTGCCGTTTGCTATCATACGCGGCGTGCCGCGCCCCTTCCTGATCGACACCGACACCGCTTCCGATGATGCCGTCGCACTTATCATGGCGCTGCGCGCGCCCGACGTTGAGGTGGTCGCAATCACCACAGTCGCGGGCAACGTGCCGGTAGAACAGTCGACCCGCAACGCGCTGTATGTGGCCGAGCTTTGCGGAAGCAACGTTCCTGTCTATGCGGGCGCCGACAAGCCGTTGTTGCGTTCTTATCAGAATGCAACCTGGTTCCATGGCGCGGACGGGTTGGGCGAACACGGATACCCGCCGCCAAAAAGATCCATGGAACGTTGGCACGCGGCCGATGCCATCATTGCGGAGAGCGAAGCGCATCCGGGCCTGACAATCGTCACGCTCGCGCCGCTCACCAACCTGGCTCTGGCTCTCGCTAGAAAGCCGTCGATTGCCGGAAAAATCGGGCGCTGCGTGATTATGGGCGGGGCGCCCTGTTGCGAAGGCAACGTGACGCCGGCAGCGGAGTACAACATCTGGGTCGACCCGGAAGCCGCGCGGATGGTCGTGCGCGGCGGGATTCCAGTGGAATTGATCGGCTGGCATTTGTCCCGTGGCGAGGCGGTGTTGAGCGATCGTGATATCGCGGAAGTCGAAGCGCTCAAGACTCCGCTGGCACATTTCGCCATCGAGTGCAACAGCCACGCACGCGCTGCCTACAAGGTGCAGACCGGCGAAGACGGCATTTCCCTTCCCGACCCGATTGCGATGTGCTTGGCGTTGGATCCCACTGTGGGGACTTCGTGGAGTTCGCACTTCATCGACGTCGAGACGCAGAGCGCACTGACACGGGGCATGACGGTAGTTGACCGGCTGAACGTTGCCGAGGATGATCGCAATCGCGACGAGTGGGCCGCTGTGATTGCGAAAGGCAAGAAGGCTAGTGTTTGCTGGACGCTCGATGTTGGCCGATGGAAGAGTGCGTTGCTTGCGGCCTTACGATGAAGAAATCTTAAAACGCAGATTTCGCAGAGAACTCTCGCAAAGGGCGCAGAGAAAAACCGGAACGACGCCGGACTCGAAGAAATAGGAGATTTGTCTTGAAAAAAGATCGCAATCTTTCCTTGCCGGGCGGGACGCGCCGGAATTTTCTGAAAGGCAGCTTGGTGGGTGGGGTTGCCACCGCGATGTACCCTGCGCTGGGCGCAGCGCGCGAAGTTCTGTCCGTACCACCTACTGCCGATGTCCTGTCGTTCGAATTCGAAGAAGTGACGATCGATGATTTACAGCAAGGAATGAAGTCGGGAAAGTATACGGCTCGCGAAGTGACCGAGAAGTATCTCGCCCGTATCGAGGCCGTCGATAAAAGCGGCCCGGCCGTCAACAGCGTGATCGAAATCAATCCCGATGCCACGGAGATCGCGGAATCGCTCGATCGCGAGCGGAAGGAAAAAGGTGCGCGCGGGCCCCTCCACGGAATTCCTGTCCTGATCAAAGACAACATCGATACAGCCGACAAGATGTTGACTACCGCCGGATCGCTCGCGCTGGTCGACGCTCCCAAGCCTCCCCACGATTCTTTCGTGGCAGCGCAACTGCGCAAGGCTGGGGCGGTGATCCTTGGAAAGACAAATCTCAGTGAGTGGGCGAACATCCGCTCCAGCCACTCTTCCAGCGGATGGAGTGGCCGCGGCGGTCTCACACGCAACCCGTACGCGCTTGATCGCAATCCCTGCGGTTCTAGCTCGGGTACAGGTGCGGGAGTTTCTGCGAATTTCGCTGCCGGTGGAATCGGCACTGAGACCGACGGCTCCATCGTCTGCCCGTCGTCGTCAAATGGACTGGCAGGGATCAAGCCCACCGTTGGGCTCGTGAGCCGCGCAGGCATCGTTCCGATTTCTCACAGCCAGGACACGGCTGGCCCGATGTGCCGCACGCTACGCGATGCCGCCATCATGCTGGGAACGCTCACCGGGATCGATTCCGAAGACGCGGCGACGATTGACAGCAAAGGCAAGTCGCACAGCGATTACACGCAGTTCCTCGACCCAAAGGGTCTGAAAGGCGCGCGCATTGGCGTCGGCCGCAAGTATTTCGGCTTCAGCGAAGGAGTGGACGCCATCATGGCCGAAGCCATCGACATCATGAAGAGAGAAGGCGCGACCATCGTCGATCCCGCCGACATCGAAACCTTCGGCAAGTTCGACGAGAGTGAGTCACTAGTGCTCGACTACGAATTGAAAGCCGACGTCGAAAAATACCTGGCGCGTCGCGGCCCTTCCTCCCCGGTGAAGACCCTGAAAGACCTGATCGACTTCAACAACCAGAATGCCGCGAAAGAGATGCCGTACTTCGGTCAGGACATTTTCTTGCGTGCCGAGAAGCGAGGCCCGCTCTCATCCCGCGAATACATTGACGCGCTCGAGAAGAATCACCGCTTCACGCGGGCCGAAGGCATTGACGCCGTGATGGACAAGAACAAGCTCGATGCGCTGATCGCACCCACGGGAGGCCCGGCGTGGGTCACCGATCTGATCACCGGCGATCACTTTGGCGGGGGCAGTTCGAATGCGGCGGCGGTCGCCGGCTATCCGAATATTAATGTCACCGCCGGCAATATGTTTGGACTGCCGGTCGGAATCTCGTTCTTCGGGAGGGCGTGGA
Organism: Terriglobales bacterium; assembly: GCA_035652655.1. Taxonomy (GTDB): domain Bacteria; phylum Acidobacteriota; class Terriglobia; order Terriglobales; family Acidobacteriaceae; genus Gp1-AA133. Next base: position 46,898 of record DASRDJ010000267.1, on the reverse strand, counting down.
GCGAGCCGACACTGCTGAAGATCGCGTATGGCTTTGAGCAGGCCACCAAGGCGCGGAAGGCGCCCAGATTCCTGCCCACTGCAGACTTAAATCGTGGATCCTAAGCACGGAATTTGACGACTGTTACTCGAACTTCACGCTTTTGATCGAATTCGAGTACTCGGCCATCTCTTTTTCTGAGTCGGTCAGAAAGTCGAAGCCGATCAGGAAGTCGCCGACCTCGGTGATGTAACGCGCCTGGTACTTCCCTGCCGCATTCACCAGTTGCACGCGGACAAACTGGCGTCCGTTGATGTTGAGCTCTTGCGGACGCACGAGTACTTCGTTGTGCTTTCCTGACACTAGCAGCTGCGCGTGATCCATCGGCTTGTCGAGGGGCGGCATCCTGCGGTGGGCCCAGATGTTGATCCGCGGCAGTACCGGGCTCGCCAGGGAATTGAGTCCATCGGGTGAAGCCGCAAGCAGGCTGTAACGTTCGGGAACCACAGGCTTGCCCATCGAATGCGGCTTCGGGTTGGGCTCCCCGTCCTTGGCAGTGCCCTTGGCAGCAGTCTTCCTGGGACTCGCGACCGCCATCTTCGCGCGCTCGAGATCTTCCTGCATGGCTTGCTGGTTAGCGGATTTGCGCGATTCGTCGTCGAGCGTTTTCCAGCCCGTGGGTAGTTCGTAGTTGAATTTGAAGTAGGACGACTCGAAGGTCACGCCGTTGACCTTCACGTCGTCGACCGCTGGACCGGAAGGCTTTGAGGACTGGTCGGCGGCGGACGCAACCTTCGCGGGTTCTGTTGGGGTGGCGGGTTTCTCCTGCGCACTCAAGTTCAGAACAGAAGATACAGCCAGAACGATCAGGGCAAACCGGGAGAATTGCATCGTGCTCCTTCCTCGAAAAGTGAGCATAGCCATGGGTTTCCGGGGCTGTCAATGCAACTTGAGTAACCACCCGCGTGATATCGCTACGCCAGCCGAGCGAGCAGGTGGGCAAATCGTGGGCGAGCTGCGAAACGGCGGCATAAGAAAGCCCAAGGCGTAAGCCCAGGGTTCAGACAATGAAAACGCTAGACTCGAGGGACTGGCGCCCGCGAACACTCAACAACGCGCGAGCCTCAGTCGTAATATTCCAACCCGAGGTGGGTGATCAGTTCCTCCCCCCGCAAATGCCGCAGGGTGTTCTTCAACTTCATTAACTGGATGAATAAATCATGCTCGGGATAGAGCCCGGGCGCGGTCATTGGACTCTTGAAGTAGAAGCTCAACCATTCCTGGATGCCGAGTCCCTTCAGTTCAGGAGTGCGCTGCGCCAGGTCGAGGAACAACACAAGGTCGAGCACGATGGGTGCGGCCAGAATCGAGTCGCGGCACAGGAAATCGACCTTTATCTGCATCGGATACCCAAGCCAGCCGAAGATGTCGATGTTATCCCAACCTTCTTTGTTATCACCGCGCGGAGGGTAATAGTTAATGCGAACCTTGTGCGTGAAATCGCCGTACAGATCGGGGTAAAGCTCCGGCTGCAGGATGTGCTCGAGCACCGAAAGCTTCGACTCCTCTTTGGTTTTGAAGGAGCCCGGATCTTCCAGCACTTCCCCGTCGCGATTGCCGAGAATGTTGGTCGAGAACCATCCCGCCAGTCCCAGCATGCGGGCCTTGAAGCCCGGAGCTAGGATGGTCTTGATCAGCGTCTGGCCGGTCTTGAAATCTTTTCCGCAGATGGGCGCTTCATGTTCGCGCGACAAATCGTGCAGCGCCGGAATATCGACCGTGAGGTTGGGCGCCCCGTTCGCGAAGGGCACGCCCTCCATCAACGAAGCGTAGGCGTAAATCATCGAGGGCGGAATGTTTTCGTCGTTCTGCTGAAATGCCTTTTCAAGAGCCTTCACCGACTGGTGTACTGCGGTCGGCTGAATAAAGCTTTCGGTAGATCCGCACCAGATGGTGATAAGCCGTGATGCGCCCGACGACTTGCGGAACTGGCGAATGTCGTCGCGCACCTGCTCGGCCAGGTCCATCTTGTTCTTGCCCCTCTTCACGTTCGGTCCGTCGATCTTCTTCACGTAGTTGTGATCGAACACGGCCTTGCGCGGCGTGATCTTCTGCAGGAAGGGCTTGATCTGCTCCAGCAGGTAGCGATCGAGAACGCCCGCGTTAGTGGCCGCGTCGAACATGTTGTCTTCGAAGATGTCCCACCCGGTGAAGACCAGGTCGTCGAGGTTGGCCAGGGGAACGAATTCCTTGATCTTCGGCGAGCGGCCATCGGTGCGCTTGCCCAGGCGGATGGTGCCCATCTGCGTGACGGATCCGATCGGCTTCGAGATGCCTTTGCGGATGGCTTCCACACCGGCCACGAACGTCGTGGCCACGGCGCCCATACCGGGGATCATGACGCCCAGTTTTCCTTTGGCCGCCTCGAGGTTGCCGTAGGACGCTTTCTTCTCGCTGCGCGCTTCCTTAACTTCAACCCGCGGCTTCGCGGACTTCGACCGTTTCGCCATAATGTGGCTACTTCCTTATTTGTCTAAGTGATGTAAGGCAAACGGATATGTTCTCGCATTGCGGCAGGGTTTGGCAATATTCCGAACCTGAGCGGGCACGGGAGAGGGTTTACGGGTTGATTCCGGGGATTGAAGTGCGAAGGGGGTTATTTCTCAGGCGAGTAATTGGGCGGGTATGGGGTAGGGTCATCGAATGTTCGCTGCCAGTTCCGATAGCCCATAAAGGAGCCGTACAGCATAGCGAGCAACACAAACTTGAATACCTCTACTTCCCATTGTAGTGATCGTGAGCGCCAGAGCAAATCAATAGTGACCATCATGCCCGCAAACAAAACTCCGGCACCCATCACGCCAAACATCAAAATGTACTTTGCTTGTCCTATCCGCTTTAATCGCTCTCGCTTGAGGACAAGATCCTCGGTCGGCCCTAAAAATCTTGCCAATCCGAGAACGTGAAGAAGGGCAGCCCAGATTGTGATCCAAGCAAGTTCAGCACCGACGATGGCCAAGACTAAGCCCGCTTCATGCATTGGGAGATTTTACTCCCACCTTGCACTCTATGTGCCATGGCCCTCCGCGAGTCTCGCGGTTCAAGTTTACTTATCCAACTCGACCGTTTTGATGGGCACGTCCCAGTGCGCTTCAAGAATGGAGAAACGGCGCTGCTCTTCATGCTGGTAGGCATCCTGGTCAGGAAACATTTGTTTCTTGAGTGCCTCTTCGTCGAAGGCTTCGTTGGCGACCGTGGCGTTCTTGAAGACTATGGTGACGCGGTAGTCCCAACGGCCATCCTCGGTCGAGTGATAGCGCGGCTGGTCCATCCAGACCTTCACCATGCGGCCCATCTCGACTTGTTTCTTCAGCAGCGGGTAGTGATTCTTCTTGAAAAGCTTCAAGAATTCTTCGGCGTATCCCCACTTGGCTTTGTAGTAGTACTCGACCACGAAAGGCTTGTCAGCGGAGGCGGTCTGTGCTGACGCTGCAATCGGCGCGAGCACGGCGGCGAGAATCAGGGCGGCGAGGACGCGGGACACGGAAGCCTCCTGAGCAAATGGAATTTCATGCTTGTACACTGTTGCGGCGGAATCGTCAAAGACCCGCGGGAGGAAGTCTGTCAGACTCGAGCATCGACGAGAAACAGATTCACGCCTTGTTCGACGCGGGGGACCAAGCGCTGATGTCCGCCGACCTTGATGCCCTGGCACAGATCTTTGCCGAAGACTACGTGCAATATGATCCGTCGGGGCAACCCTTCACGAAACAGCAAGTACTCGACAATCTGCGCACCAACACCGTGCGCTACCCATCGATTGTTTCCACGGGGCGAAGTATTCGGCTTTTTGGCGACTTTGCGATCGTTCATGGATCAGAAAATGACATCGTCGAAGCTGACGGACGCCGCTTCCCTGCCCGTTATCTCTATATGGATGTTGTCGCAAAGCGGAATGGGCGCTGGCAGATTGTGGCCTCGCTGTTGGCGAAGCCAGAGGAACGATAGTTCAATGCGCGCCCCGCTAATCAAGTTTCCCAACCCTCTTCACATCGACAAATTGACAAAGGTGATGCAGATTCGTGGAGTCGATACTTATGTCCACTGGTCTGTATTCGCCGTCTCAGCATTCATTCTGACTGGGGTGATTTCGCATCCTGGCTTGACCATACTCGGGCTCGGTTGCTATTACAGCATCCTGCTGCTGCACGAAGCAGGTCACCTCTACGTTGCCCAGCGCAAAGGTTGCCGCGTGCTGTCGATTGAAATCTATCCCGTGTTCGGACTGACGACTTTCGACACGCCCTGGTCGAAGCTCGACCACTGTGTAATCGCGTGGGGTGGGGTCATTGCGCAAGCTCTCCTGTTCGTCCCTCTGATCGCATGGGGAACGATCTTCGGTTACACCCGCTTTGATGGGGTGAACATGATCTTTGCCATCCTCGGATTTCTCAGCCTTGTTATCGCAATCTTCAACCTCCTGCCAATTGAAGGGTTGGACGGCTGGATTGCTTGGCAGATTTTCCCCGAGCTATGGGCGGAGCGAAAACGAAAGATCCCGCGCAAGCCGATGTATCGCTAACGCGTAGAATCGTTGCCCCGTGCCTACTCGCTCTCCCGCACCCGACCCTGCCAGTGCGACCAGAGGAACCAACCCACCGCCGTCACCAGGGCGACGCCAATCACCGCATCGAACTGATGGAAGTATTTCCCAAGGCTGCGCCAGTTTTCGCCCAGCTTCATGCCCAGGTAGGCAAGCATGAAACACCAGGGCCACGATCCGAGAAACGTATAGATATGAAATTTGCCGCGCGGCATGCGCGCCACGCCCGCCGGCAGCGCGATGAATGTGCGGATCACGGGAAGCAAACGTCCGACCAACACGGCGGCTTGCCCCCATCGGGAGAAGAATCGATCGGCCCAGTCGAGTTCGCGGCGCCCCATCAGGATCCAACGACCATAACGCTCGACCAACGGGCGTCCGCCGTACCGGCCGATCTCGTACGCGACCAGCGATCCCAGATTGCATCCGATGGCGCCCGCCGTTGCCGCCCACAGCAGGCTCATCGAGCCTTCGTAGACGAGGTAGCCCGCGAACGGCATGATCAGTTCCGACGGCAAAGGAATACATGCCGACTCGATTGCCATGAGCAACACGATGCCGATGTAGCCGGTGCTGGTAATCGTTCCGTGGATAAACGTGAAAAGAATGGCGAGGATATGTTCGGTCATGAAGAAAGAACGGGAAATCAGATTGGCGTACGTGCGAAAACGACGGGCGAGGACGCCCGTCGCTCCATCACTTCATTAGTGTAGCGGAAACCTCTCGAACGAATCTCTAGAACGAGCCTTCCTGTGTGAAGGTGAAGCCCGGCAGCGACGCTCCGTCGGAAGACTTGGCGACTTTTACTTTGACGGTCGGTGCATCAGGCGCGGTGACTTCTGCGGGGCGCAGAACCGCGAACTGCGCGAACACTTCGCTGTACACCTTGGTGACCAGATAATCCTGGCCGCTCGTATCCTGACGCCACACTTGCCCGAGTTGAATGGATTTGACGGCCACTGGATTTCCTATCTGTGCGAGATGCTCTCAGACTACCCACCACCCATGCGCGCGTCAATGGAACGAACAGACATGTCCCGAATCGGCACGTGCCAGGCGCTGACTAACGTCGGGGGGTTCTTTACGGCCTTCGCGTCACCTTAGCGTCCTGCGTGGTCAAAAGCTCTTCCTCTGTGGCCCTCTGTGTTCTCTCTGGTTGAAAGCGCTTCGGTTCGAAACTCGATTCCTTCTGTCCGGGCGACCTTGCAGTTTCTGCCGCGCCTGACGAGAATGGAGGAACTCATGAAAACCAAATTGTCTTCCTCTGCTCCTTCTCAGCTGGACACCGAATGCCTGGTCGTGGTCGCGCTCGATCGCGGCAACAAAGACAAGCCCGACGTCAGCGTCGAAAGCAACAACGACGCGGTGAAGAAAGCAGCCGCCGAGGTCATCGCGAACGGCGAAGCCACCGGCAAGAACTGCGAGGTCACGCTAATTCACCATCCCACGGGCCTGAAAGCGAGTCGCCTGCTTTTGCTCGGCGGAGGCAAAGCCGCCAGCTTCACCGGATTCGAATTGCGCCGCGTCGCAGGAACCGCCGTGCGTACCCTCAAATCCCGAGGCCTGCGCCGCTTTGCCTTCGTGGTGCCTGCTTCGGGACTTACCGGCGAGCCAGCGATCAAAGCCATCGTCGAGGGCGCCTTCGTCGGCAACTTCGACGCCGACACCTACAAGAGCGACCGCAAGGATCAGAAGATCGATGAGTTGACGGTAGTCGCGACCTCCGACGACGCAAAATTGCAGCAGGCGCTGGAAGAGGCGCGCGTGATCGGCGAATCGCAGAACTTTACGCGCGAACTGGTCAACGAACCGTCGAACCGCATGACGCCCACCATGCTCGCGGATCGCGCCAAGAAGATGGCGCAAGAGGTTGGGCTGAAGTGCGAAGTTTATGGCGCCGACAAAATCAAAGAGCTGAAGATGGGCGCGTTCTGGAGCGTGGCCCAGGGTTCGGACGAGCCGCCGGCGCTCATCATTCTGAAATACGAGCCCGCGGGCGCTCCGGAGAAGCCGGTGCTGGGACTGGTCGGCAAAGGCATCACGTTCGACACGGGCGGCATTTCCATCAAGCCCGCCGACGGCATGGAGAAGATGAAGTACGACATGGCCGGTGGTGCCGCCATGCTGGGCGCAATGCGTGCCATCGCTCTGCTGAAGCCCAAAATCAAAGTCACCGCCATCGTCTGCGCTACCGAGAACATGCCCTCCGGCAAAGCGCAGAAGCCCGGCGACGTGCAGATCGCGATGTCAGGCAAATCAATCGAGATCATCAATACCGACGCCGAAGGCCGCCTAGTGCTGGCCGATGGCCTGTTCTACGCGCGGCAACTGGGCTGCACCCACCTGGTCGACGCGGCAACGCTCACGGGAGCAGTCGTGGTCGCGCTGGGCTACATCAATGCCGGCATCTTCGCGAACGACGAAAAGATGTACGAGCGCTTCAGCAAGGCCGAAGACCAGGCCGGAGAAAAATTCTGGCGCATGCCGCTCGACGACGAATACAAAGAGGTCATCAAGTCTGGCATCGCCGACATCGTGAACTCCGGGGGCCGCTGGGGCGGCGCCATCACCGCCGCCATGTTCCTGAAGGAGTTCGCCGAAGACACCCCGTGGCTGCATCTCGACATCGCCGGCACGGCGTGGACGGAAGAAGCCAAGCCCTGGATCGCGAAAGGCCCATCGGGAATTGCAGTGCGTAGTCTGGTGGAGTTCGTTAAGGACTTCAAGGCTTAATCGCCAGTCGCTACGCTTTCGAACTATGGAGCGTGCGGGCGTCCTCGCCGCCGGACGGGCGAGATGCCCGTCCCTCCATTGCGTCATTGGCAACGAGAGCGTGTTACGGCTGAGCGGGGGGATTCAACAACTCGCAGTTCGCCACGCACTTGTACGTCTGCACATCGATCTCTGCTTTCTTACCTGACTTCACATTTGGATAAATCAACAGCGACTGCGGTCCATCTGCCAGGTTGAATAGACAATCGAACTCCATGGTCTGCACGCCGCGCTGCTTGCACGAAGTCTGAGCCAGCGCAGAACTCAGGAGATCGGGTTTGTCGTAGACCTGGTCCGCAGAAGCCGTCGGCAACACGGCGAGCGTCATCGGAACGGGCGCCTTGATTTTCATCCACAGCTTCTGACCGTCTTGCTCGGGAGTGAGAATGGTGTAGAGCTTCGGCACCCCTGACAGCTTGTACTTCTCCTGTACCAGCCGCACCCAGTCAAACTCGGGCTGAACGCAATTCGCCACACAGGACCAGCTGTGATAGGTGATCTGCACGTCGTTAGGAGAGATGAATGCCCGGCTCGCACCTCGTGTAAGAATTGCTCCAATTCCCTCCAGAGCGGCACGGTCGGGAGAACGCTCGTCGTGAATCAGCAGCGTCATGGGCTGGTTGGGCGGAAGATGACACTCGTAGGTGGTGCTGCTCACGTGCTCGCGCATGCAGCGGAACTCAAGATTGGCCCAGGCTGCGGGATTGCGCTGTGCCGCATTCCATCCGTCGGTATCGACCATCGCCAATGTCACGGGCCGCTTCGCCTGAATAATGATGTGCATGTTCCCGCCATCCGGCCCGGCATGGTAGACGCGACCCGCATGATAGTCGGCCGGGTCCAACTGGACGACTTCGTCGTTGGCACGCACCCAGCCAAATGTTCGAGGAGGCAGTTCTTGCGCCGCCGTGCCGATTACCGAGCAGATCAGAATGCCAACGATGACCGTTACGCGCATTGGATCCCCTTTGCTGATGGTTCTTAACAATTGTGGCAACGGCGGGGCCAGGAAAGATGGCAATTCGCCTGGCGTAAGTTACAGAGGTAACAGGTTTTATAGCTGGCGCAAAGGATGACCCGGAGAAACTCTCGAAATCGCTCCCAAAACCTTCTGTTGGCAGGTAGCGGAGTGCCGTTCTTCCCTTGTCGACAGGAGGCAAAAGGGGCAAAATCCGAGCTGTCCTGCCGGGCCCGGGCTTGCAGTAGGCCAGGGCTTTAGACAGGATTTCGCGGAGCTTCCCGTGCAACCTGGAAGTCCTCTTTCGTTCGGCGTTATGGAGCCAGTGTTCCAGCGACGAATGCGCATCGCCCGTCTGGGCACTCTGCTCACGATCCTTTTGCTCTTCCCTGTCCTGCATGGCCTTGGACAAACGGCGACCACCTGGCCGCCGATTCCGCCCGCGGACCTGGAGTTGAAAGACAATTCCGCGCGACCCGACGCCCCGGCGATTCTGCTCGAGCGAGACAGTGAGCAGGATGACGTTCAGTCCGTCCAAAGCGAATATTTCCGTATAAAGGTGTTCAAGGAGGAAGGGCGAAAGTTCGCCAACATCGAAATTCCCTATGTGGAGAAGCTTGAGGAGGTGCGCGACATCCGGGCGCGCAGCATTCGTCCCGACGGGACGGCGGTCGAGTTCAACGGCGAAGTGCTCGATACGCTCATCGCCAAATCAAAACGCGTGCGCTATCAGGCCAAGGTGATCCACCTGTCAGACGTCGGTCCTGGAAGCATCATCGAATATTCCTACAAGTTGGCCTGGCATCGGCACATCCCGGATGTTCTCAAGAATCCGGGCGGCTTTCTGATTGACGGTACCTACGCATTCCCGAGCGCGCATTGGACACTGCAGCACGAATTGTTCACCCGCCACGCGCGCTTCCGGGTGCGCTACCTTCCGAAAGCCAATTTGCAGTGGACTCTGGTGCGCACCCCGCAGAATGCCTCAGTGCAGAGAAGAGGAGACGGCACCGCGGAGCTCGAAGTGCATGATGTTCCCCCTCTTGAACAGGAAGAATTCTCTCCTCCAGAAGATATGATCAATAGTCGCGTTCACTTCTTCTACTTTCTAGGCTTGGCAATCCCAGAGTCGTTCTGGCGCTCCGAATCGACCCGCCAGAGTAATGAACTCAATAAATTCATTGGCCACTCCAAGAAAATCGAGCAAGCCCTCGCCGCGATCGTTTCTCCTCAGGACGACCCGGAAACGAAGGTCCGAAAGATCTATAAGCGTGTCCAACAGCTTCGCTACCTGAGCTACGAATCGCGGAAGAGCGCCCAAGAGAATAAACGCGAGAACCTCAAGCCCAACAAGAATGTCGAAGAAGTCTGGGAACGAGGTTATGCCGGCGCAAACGAGATCAACATTCTGTTCGTAGCGTTGCTCCGGGCCGCCGGCTTCGACGCGTCCCTTACGCAACTGGCGTCCCGCAGCCATTCCATTCTGGATCCGAACGTGCCGGATGTCACGCAACTGAACGCGACGGTGGTGATCGTGCGTGTGGGCGACAAGGATCTCTTCCTCGATCCGGCTACTCGATTCTGTCCTTTCGGGCTTCTCCCCTGGGAAGAAACCGGCGTCCATGGTCTGTACGTGAGCCAATGGTGGCGGAACTTCCCCCTCATTCCCGGGCGGGGCAGCGAGGCCGCCATCATGAAGCGCGTCGCGAGCGTGAAAGTGCTTTCCGATGGCGCTCTTGAGGGAATGGTAAAAGTGACGTACTCCGGTCAGGAAGCCCTGAGCCGGCGGCTTGATCTCTACGATGAAGACGAAGACGGCCGACGCAAGGCGCTGGAGAAAGAGATCAAGCACTGGCTCCCGGCGAGCGCCACGGTGGAAGTCAAGCAAGCGGGGCCGTGGGAGAGCTCCGAGGATGATCTACAAGTCGAGAGTTCCTTTACCGTGCCTGAATTTGCCGCGGTCAGCGGACGGCGCCTGATGTTTCCGGTTGCACTCTTTCAATCCAACGAGACCAATCCGTTTAAATCCGACAAACGCGTGTATCCGATATATTTCGATTACGCCTACCAAACCCAGGACGACATACAGTGGACCTTTCCGGAGGGTTTCCAACCGGAGGCTCTGCCCAATCCGAATACTTACCAGAACAATTTCTTCCGCTATCAGAGCCGTTTTGGCCCAGAGCGGAAATTCACGCGCACAACCCGGATGGAAGGCTTCATCTTTGATCCCGGCATGTATATCCTGGTCAAGCGTTGTTACGAGCAGGTGCTGACCTCCGATCGCAGCAGCACCATCGTCCTGCAACAAATCACGACCAAGCCGTAATGTTCAGAACGCAATCTTGTCAAAAGGCTAGTTAACAGTGGAGCGGCAAGCGTACCGCTGGACGGGCGCGGTGCTCCGTCGAGCCTTAGCTTCCGACGCTCCCGAAAAGGCGAAAACACGGACCGCACATTTGCCAGGATCAGGTTCGAAACCCGGCAGATGCAACGTCCGTGTTCGCTTACTGCAACCTTGTTCGAGCTTTCGTTACTTCGACTGCACTGACTCGAAACCTTTTTCAAACTGCGTAGCCATCGGGGTCTCGCCCGTCTGTAGTCCGTCGCGGCCCATGGTGCGCCACAGGTACTGGCCACCGCTCATATGCGCGTCATACACCGCCAGCACATCTTCCGACGGGCGGCTCTGCACCAGGATGATGATGTCCGCATCCGACGGGCGCGTGACTACCATCAGTTTGCCCCACTCCCGAATCGACTTCTCGACCGAAGCAATTGCTTCGCGATCCTGCGGAAACAAGTTCGGATTGAACTGGTCGCCGTCGTACGAAGCGACATACACAAAGCGCGCGTTCTTCAAAACTGCCGGGAAGGGCCGATCGGGCGTAGACGGCTTCGGCGCGGCAAAGGCCATCGTGGCCAACAGCAACATCGCACTAATGATTCGTCCAAAGGTTCGCATGGTGCCTCCCCCCGCTTGCCTGACTGATTTGTTTAGATGCCTCAGGAGAGATCGAGGTTGCTGCCCGCTCGGCATAAGCCACCTAAGTGATTGATAATGCCCGTAGCTGTAAGATAATAAGATAAATGGTATTTTCAGTGCGTAAAAGGAACTCCGGAGAACTCGTAGAATAGCGATTGTTGGGCCGGATATAGCCCTAAGATCGACGGCAGGACCTCGCGACCACTCGGTGCTCAGCCAGAATTCAAACGGCCGCCTGGAGCACGCAAACCTCGCAGACGCCGAGTCGATAGCTTTAAGTTATGACGTCTGAAATCGTTGAAAACTACATCACCGGAGGAACGGTGATGCCCAGAACCTCGAGTGTGCGGATCAGTTCGCGACGAACAACTCCGGCCGTCGCAAGCAGAAACCGTTTCCGATCCTCATCGGCTTCACTCAAGATGGGATGGCGGTGGTAGAAGTAGTTGAACTGCTGCGCCAATTGGAACGCATGCTTGGCGAGGTACGCGGGTTCCGTGGTCGCAATGCACTGATCGACCAGGAAGGCCGTCTTCGCCGACGTGAGCCATAATTCCCAGATCTCGTTTCCGGAGTCGCCCGCGAGAAAGTTTTCAAAGTCAGCGACCGATGGCCGATCGGTTGCGTTCTTCCCATACGTGTCAGGATCGAATCCGCCTTTGCGAAAAATGTTGGTGGCACGCACGACCGCGTACTGCGCGTAGGGCCCGGTGTCCCCCTCAAAACTCAGCGCTTCCTTGAAGTCGAAGGCAATCACCGAAGGCTTGGTGTACTTGAGCATGAAGTAGCGCAGGGCGCCGATGGCGATCTGGGTGGCAATCGAGCGGCGCTCATCATCAGAGAGTTCGGGGTGCCGTTGATCGACCTCAGTTTTCGCCGAGCTGATCAGGCGATCGAGCAAGTCATCCGCCTTCACGCCAAAACCCTTGCGTCCCGAGACCTCGATATACGACCTGGCCTTGTCTTCTTCCGAAAGTTGGTAGCCTAACTCGGCCGCGCAGCGCGGAGTGAGCGCGACCATCTCGTACGAGAAATGCGTGTAGTGGTCAGCGGCTTCGTTGTGGCCGAGACCGCGCAGGGCTTCAATCACCGTGCTCTGTGCTTCGGACTGGCGCGCGTCGATGACGTTGTAGATTTCTGCCACGTCGCCGAAGTGCGGATGGTTCGTCTCGCCCTCGATCGCGGAAATCCACACCTGATGGTCATTGGGATACCTGTAGAACTTGCGGTATGCGAAGTCGCGGCCCAGCAATCCAAACTTCCACATGTGGTAAGCGATGTCCTTGCCCACGTAGCCGACCGTGCCGTTGGAGCGCACAATAACCTTCTGGTCTTCCTCGGAGATTTCGCTCTGTGTTGCCTCTGTGCTCTCCGTGCCCTCGGTGGTAGACGCCTTTGCGGTTCCCGCCCGCCGCATCACCCAACAGCCTTTGTTCTTGCCTTCGTTCTCGAAGAAAAGTACGCCTGAATCTTTCAACTTTCCAAACGCCGCATCCCAGAAATGCAGTCGAAGAATCTCGCTCTCGCGTGGCAGAAAGTCATACTCGATATCGAGACGGTCCATGGTCTCGAGATGACGTCGCAGGACAGCAACGGAAATCAGATCGGCAAGGGCAGCAGTCTCGTTCCCCCCGGCCTCGATCTCGTGCAAGGTCTTCAGACGGACCTGCAGATTCTGCTTGTCTTGTTCGTACCACTGCGAGGCGCGCGCATAGAGATCCCAGCAGTAGTAATCGAAGCGCGGCTGCGAAGCCAGTTGCTCGATCTCCGCGCGGGATTGCTTCTCCTGATACAAAAACCCAACCACCACATCCGCCACTTGCACGCCCGTGTTGTCGATGTAGTTCTGCACATCGACTTCCCTGCCCGCGTACCGCAACAACCGAACGAACGTGTCGCCCAGGATGGCGTTGCGCAGATGCCCGATATGCGCAGCCTTATTGGGATTGATGCTCGAGTGCTCGACCAGAATTTTCCCTGCTGGCGTCTCGACCTGCGGCCGCTCGTCGGCGAGCACGGCCGCTGCCATCACGGCGCGCTTCACCCGCGCATTGATGTATCCCGCGCCGGCGACCTCCAGCTTCTCGAAGCCGTCGATCGGACCGATCCCATTGACGATCTCTTCGGCAATCTTGCGCGGCGCCTTGCGCAACTTTTTCGCCAGTTCAAAAGCGAGCGGCATGGCGTACTCGCCCAGTTCGACCTTGGGCGGCTGCTCGATGACGATCTTCGCCAGGTCGAGGTCATAGGTGCGGCGCAGAAAATCGCGCATATGGCGGGCAAGACGGCGCTCGAGCGAACGGTACAAGGAATCCCCTAACTTGTTGAATAAAATAGTGATTGTAGCAAAGGGCGAGGAGTATCCCGGTTTGACGCTCAACGCGTGCCTTCCCTATGATGAAGGGTCGTCGCCGGTCGTTAGTAGTTGGTCGTTGGCGAACCCCAAGGGGCCGCGGCTCTGCTGAAAGGTCGCGTCTCTCTTCCCTCTCGAAAAACAGCAGCGCTTCGTCACGCTGCAGGCAGCATGGGACTGGCCAACGACCAACGACTAACGACCAAAGACCGGTTCATTCCCATGCGCATTGCCTACATCGATTGTTTTTCCGGCATGAGCGGCGATATGTTTCTGGGCGCCTTGATCGATGCGGGCGTGTCGCCGGAGGTGCTAGAGAATGCCGTAGCTGCCCTTGATGTCGGGGCTCGCCTGGAAATTACGAAGGTCAATCGCAGCGGGATCACGGCGACTAAAGTTGATGTGCTGGTGAACGGCCAGAAGGAGATCCCGTCCGAGATGGTTGCGGCTAGCGGCCACGAACATTCGCATGCCCACGAACATCATGAGCACGATGAACATCATGCTCACACGCATGTAGAGGCTCACGCTCATTCCGATACTCACTCGCAGCCGTCTTCGCGGGCGGGGGCGTCCGCGCCACATGTGCATGGGCGCAGCCTCAAAGAGATCAAGGCGATCATCGGGAAGGCCCAGCTCAGCGAGCACGCAAAGCAGACGGCCATCCGGATTTTCGAAGCTCTCGGCGCAGCCGAATCCAAGATTCACAACATGGACATCGGGTCGGTGCACTTCCACGAAGTCGGCGCCGTCGATGCTATGGTTGACATTGTGGGCGCGGCGGTCGGCGCTGAGGCTTTGGGCGTCGGCGAATTTGTCTGCTCACCCTTGAACGTAGGTGGCGGCACGGTGAAGTGCGCCCATGGCGTCTTTCCGGTTCCGGCTCCGGCGACCGTCGAACTGCTGGCCGGCGCGCCGGTGTACTCCTCAGGCATGCAGGTGGAGTTGCTCACGCCCACCGGGGCGGCAATTGTGAAGACGCTCGCCACGCGCTTCGGCGCCTTCCCGGAGATGAAAATTGAAAAGAGCGGCTACGGCGCGGGTACGCGCGACTTTCCGGGAAATCCAAATGTCGTGCGGCTGGTGGTCGGAGAATCTGCGGCTTCCCTTACCGCGAAGACGGCGCAGGACACCGTCTCCGTGGTAGAAGCCAACCTCGACGACCTGAATCCGCAGGTGTTCGGCTACGTGATGGATCGCCTGCTCTCTGAGGGGGCACTCGACGTATTCGGCATGCCAGTGCAGATGAAGAAGAACCGTCCGGGCACATTGCTGACTGTCTTATGCAAGCCGGAGGACGCGGCAAAGCTCACGCAGATTATTTTTGCAGAGACGACCACGCTCGGAGTACGGCGCCGCGAAGAGCAGCGGCAGACGCTCGCCCGGCGCTGGGTTTCGGTCCCCACACCCTGGGGCGACGTCCGCATGAAGGTTGCCAGCCTGAACGGCACGATCACGAACTATGCGCCCGAGTATGAAGACTGCCGTCGGATCGCGTCGGAACGGCATCTTCCACTCAAGACGGTCATGCAGGAAGCGACGACCGCTTACCTGCGCAAGTCGGAAAAACCTTAACCCCAGAGGTACACTGAGGAATTGCAACGCTGTGCTCCCCTGTGTCCTCTGTGGTTGAGTCCCTGGATCACGAAAGCAGAATGACGAAAAAGTTCTACATCACGACCCCAATCTATTACGTCAACGCGCGGCCCCACATCGGGCATGCCTACACGACCATCGCCTGCGACACCATCGCGCGCCGCCACCGCATGCTGGGCGACGACACGTATTTCCTGACCGGCACTGACGAGCATGGGCAGAAGATTGAGCGCGCCGCGGCCGCCGCCGGCAAGACTCCGCAACAATTCGCCGACGAAGTCTCGGGTGAATTCCGCGCGCTGTGGAAGCGCATGGGCCTCACCAACGACGACTTCATCCGCACCACCGATGAGCGGCACAAAACAAGCGTGCAGGTCCTGTTCCAGCAGCTCAGCGACCGAGGCTACATCTACAAGGGCAGCTACACCGGTCAGTATTGCGTTTCGGATGAAATGTACGTCGATGTCCCGCCGGGTGCGCCTTGTCCGGAGTGCGGACGCATCACCGAGACCGTGCAGGAAGAAAATTACTTCTTCAAGCTCTCGGCCTTCGCCGACAAACTCCTGAAGCTCTATGCCGATCAGCCGGAGTGGATCCGTCCGGAGACGCGGCGCAACGAAGTCATTTCGTTCGTGAAGGGCGGGCTCAAGGATCTTTCCATCAGCCGCAGCACGTTCTCGTGGGGTATCCCGGTGCCGGGCGATCCCAGGCACGTGATTTATGTATGGCTCGATGCGCTGGCGAACTACATCACGGCGCTCGGCTACGGCTCCGCCGACAGCACCAAGTACGAAAAATATTGGCCGGCTGACGTGCAGATGATTGGCAAGGAAATCGTGCGCTTCCATTGCGTGTACTGGCCGGCGTTTCTGATGGCGGCCGGATTGCCCCTGCCCAAAGGCATCATGGCGCACGGCTGGCTGCTATTTGAAGAAAACAAAATGTCGAAGTCGCGCGGAAACATCGTGCGGACCGAGACCATTCTCGATGTACTCGGCGGTGATGCGCTGCGGTACTTCCTGCTGCGCGAAGTAGTGTTCGGTGCCGATGGTTCGTTTTCGTTCGACGCGCTGGTGCAACGCTACAACTCCGACCTGGCCAATGGACTCGGTAATCTCGCCAGCCGCACCCTCACGATGATCAACCGCTACTTTAGGGGTGAAGTGCCGTACCCGTCCCTCACCGCGGCGCGCCGGCCGGCGGACGACGCCATCGCCGAAATTGCGCGCGACATCATTGCCGACTACAACGTGCTGTTCGACCAGTTCCAGTTTTCGAAGGCGCTCGAGGTTGCCTGGGGACTGGTGGCATCAATCGACAAATACATTGTGGAGAACGAGCCCTGGGCTCTCGGCGAGAAGCAGGACGAAGACAGTCGCGCGCGGCTGGCAACGGTGCTCTACACCTCGGCTGAGGCTCTGCGCATCGTGACCGCGCTGGCGCATCCGGTTATTCCGGACTCGACAGCCCGCATCTGGACACAGCTCGGCCTGGGCGACATCCGCAAATTCGATTTGACGACTTTGAAGTGGGGACAACTCCAACTGGGAACGAAAATCGGCGACGTGCAGCCGGTGTTCCCCCGCGCCGACAAGAGCGCCGTGGAAAGGATGCAGACGATGGAAGAGCAAGGACGCCCGGCCACAACGCCCGCGCCCGAGTGCCCGCCTGAGACAACCGCTCCAGCCCCGGGATTCACGGAAACCGCGGAGCCAAAAGCGGCCGCGCCAAAAGCGCCGGCAACGACAGCCGACGGGAAAATTTCAATCGACGACTTCGTAAAAGTCGAGCTCCGGGTGGGCGTAGTGAAAGTCGCGGAGAAGGTAAAGAACGCCGACAAGCTGCTGCGCCTGGAAGTCGACATCGGGACCGAAGTGCGCCAGATCGTAGCGGGCATCGCCGAAGCGTATGCGCCTGAAACCCTGGTCGGACGGAAAGTTGTGATCGTGGCGAACCTCGCGCCTCGCAAACTGCGTGGCCTGGAGTCGAACGGCATGATCGTCGCCGCATCGCCCGAAGGTGGCCAGCCGGTGCTGGCGAGTTTTCTGGAAGACGTGCCAGTGGGGGCAAGACTGAAGTAGGGCGGTTCAAAGCTGATGGTCGCTGGCTGGTAGCCCGGGCTCTTGAGCAGAGATCAGCGCTGCTTTCGTTCACAGTCAACAGCCGAGGAGCTGCAGGTTCCCTACGCGTCTTGCATAGACCGACGATCGAGGGCCTTGCCATCAGCCACGACCACCCGCTATCAGCGTTTTTGCTGACGACTATGTTCGTAGACTCCCATGCCCATCTCGAAGGCTACCGCTTCGATGCCGATCGCGAAGAAGTGATCGCGCGTGCCCGCGAGAACAGCGTCGAGACCATCGTGGCCATCGGCAACGGCGAGGGACCGGCGAATTTCGACTGCGGGATCCTGCTGGCGGAAAAGTATCCTTTTATTTACGCGACCATCGGAATCCACCCCCATGAAGCCAGGCTGGCCGATCAGGCCGCGCTCGACCGCATGGCGGAGCTGGCAAAGCGACCGAAGGTCATTGCCTGGGGAGAAATCGGCCTCGACTACTATTACGATCATTCGCCGCGCGATGTGCAACAGCGCGCCTTCGTTCAGCAGATGGAGTTGGCCCGAGCCGCGAAATTGCCCATCGTGATCCACTGCCGTCCTTCCGATAACAGCGAGAATGCGTGGGACGACTGTCTACGCCTGATCACAGACCAGTGGGCGCCCAGCGGGCTCGGTGGCATCCTGCATTGCTTCACGGGTAACACGGGGCAAGCCAAGCGCGCCCTCGATATAGGATTCATGATTTCCTTCGCCGGCAATATCACCTTCCCCAAGGCCCAGCAGATCCGCGATGCTGCGCTGGAAGTCCCGCTCGATCGCATTCTCATCGAGACCGATTCCCCCTTCCTGGCTCCCATCCCGCACCGCGGCAAGCGCAACGAGCCAGCGTTCGTGAAAGAGGTAGCGCGGCAACTGGGGGAACTGCGCGGACTTCCGCCCGGAGAGGTGGGCGCGCAAACCACGCAAAACTTCTACCGATTCTTTTCGCTTCACGAAAAGCGTACGACCGTTTAGCTTGTTACGTGCGACTTTCAAGCGGAAAACTGAATCTGAACAGGTAGCCGACTGCCATGCCCGAGAACACTTTCGATGTGGTGAGCAAGATCGACCTGCAGGAAGTATCGAACGCCATCCAGCAGGCGGTGAAGGAAGTGACCACGCGTTTCGATCTGAAGGATTCGAAGTCGAAGATCGATTTGGAAGGCAAGGATGCGATCATCCTGCATTCCGCGGACGAGTACAAGTTAAAGGCGGTGAACGACATCCTGCAGCAGAAACTGGTGAAGCGCGGCGTCTCGCTCAAAGGCTTGACCTATGGCCCGGTGGAATCGGCCGCTGGAGGAACCGCCAAGCAAAAAATCACTATGCAGCAAGGCATCGCCATCGAGAAAGCGCGTGACATCGTCAAGCTGGTGAAAGACTCGAAGAAGAAAGTTCAGGCTTCGATTCAGGGCGACTTGGTGCGGGTGAGCGGTAAAGATCGCGACGCGCTGCAGGAAATCATCGCCTTGCTCAAGTCGCGGGATTTCGGGATTGATTTGCAGTTTACGAATTACCGGAGCAATTGAAGAGTAAGAATTGAGTACGCCGTCCATCATTAACGGGAAAGAAGTCTTCGAGTTGCTGCACGATGACCTGCAGGCCATCGAACGGGAGTTCGGGCGCGATACCGTCTCGAGCGTCTCGGCGATCACTGAGATCGGCGAGTACCTGCGTATAGGCGGAGGCAAGCGTCTTCGTCCGGCGCTGCTGCTGCTTTCTTCCAAGCTTTTCAACTATCGCGGCACGGGTGCGGTGCGCCTCGGGGCAGTGGTTGAAATCATTCACACCGCCACGCTGGTCCACGACGACATCATCGATGAAGCCCAGACCAGGCGAGGTCGTCCCGCCGCGAACACCCAGTGGGGAAATTCGAAATGCGTGCTCGCTGGCGACTGGCTCTACATGCAGTCGTTCAAGATCGCGGTGCAGGAACGAAACTTCCGCGTGCTCGACGCGCTTATCGAACTCACGCAGCAGATGGTCGAGGGCGAACTGCTGCAGATGGAAAAACTCGGCAAGCTCATCACGCTCGACGAGCATTTCGATCTCATCTTCCGCAAGACGGCATGCTTGTTTTCAGTATGCATGCGGCTGGGAGCGATTCTGGGCGGCGCCACGCCGGATCAGGAAGAAGCCGCGGGCGCCTATGGGCGCAACTTAGGGATGGCGTTCCAGATCGTGGACGACGTCCTCGACCTAACCGCTTCGGAGAGCGTGCTCGGCAAGCCAGTGGCTAGCGACTTGCGCGAAGGCAAGGTCACAATGGCGGTTATCTATGCGCTCGAGCGTTGCACGCCCGACGAGCGCGAAAAGATCGCAACGATTCTGCGCGATCGCGCCTTCAACGGCGTCACCCATGCGGATATTCTCGCCATCCTGAACCGCTACGGAGCGATCGAAGCCGCCCACGCCCGCGCCGCGCAGTACGCCGAAGCCGCATGCAAAGCGATCTGCACCTTCCCCGATTCGGAGATCAAGCGCGCCTTGTTGTGGGCGCCTGAGTTCGTGGTCGCGCGGGAGAAATAGAATCGATCCCGTTTCCTCCGCTCCATGTCTTCTGTGGTTAAGCCTTTGTACGATTAGCGGAAATAAATCCACAAACCGATCACGGTCGCCAGCAGCAACAAGCTGAAGATCACGTTCAGGCGGTGTTCCATCGGCGTTTCGTGCGCCGGCTTGCGCACGGGCATGCCCATTGGGATGACGTCCATCTTTTCGCCCACCGTGGCAAATGTCAGGCCTGCGAGTTTGCGGCGATCCGGGGCGGGCGTCATCAGGCTCACCGCAACCAGCACCACCGAGCACACGATGAACATGAAGATTGCATAGTGCAGGAAGTTCATCTTCACCAGCCACTCCATCAGGCCGTTGAATTGCGCGCCCTGTGCGGCTGCCAACTCGGCGATGAAGCGGGTCGCACCCAGCACGAAACCGGTCAGTAGCGACGAGATCGCTCCCTGCCCGTTAAGTCGCGGCCACAGGATGCCTAGCACGAAGCACGACGCGATGGGCGGGCTGATGTAGGCTTGCACGCTTTGCAGATAAATGTAGAGCTGGCTGCTGATGAGGTGGATGAACGGCACCCAAAGCAGTCCGAGCAGCACCATGAATCCAGTTGCGATGCGACCGAAATTCACCAGCTGGTTTTCGGACGCGTTCGGCCGAATCTTCTTATAGAAGTCGAGCGTGACCAGCGTTGATGCGGAGTTGAAGACCGAACTCATCGCGCCCATCACGGCCGCCAGCAGTGCAGCCATTACCAGGCCGACCAAACCCACGGGCAGCAGGCTAAGAACCAGTGTTGGGTAAGCGGAGTCGGGCTTCGCTTTCATCTGTTCCGGAAACAGCGCGAAGGCAACGATTCCAGGAAGCACCAGCATGAACACGGGCAGAATCTTGAGAAATCCGGCGAAGATCGTTCCGGCCTTGGCGTGACCTTCGTCGCGCGCCGAAAGCACGCGCTGCACAATCACCTGGTCAGTGCACCAGTACCAGATCCCGAGAATGGGCGCCCCGAAAAAGATGCCCGTCCAGGGGAAGGCCGGATCCGAAGCAGGCTTGATCATGTGGAAATAGCCTTCCGGCACCATCGTGCGCAGGTGCGAGATGCCTCCCACCTTATCGAGCCCGATCACTGTCAGGGCCACCGCGCCCGTGATCAGGATGAGGGTCTGTACGGTATCGGTATAGATGACCGCTGCCAAGCCGCCGGCGATGGTGTAGATGCCGGTGGCGATCACCAGTACGATGGCGGTTTTCACCAACGACCAGCCGGCGATCCGCTCGAGCACCACACTCGCGGCATAAAGCTGCACGGAGATCTTGGTGAAGATGTAGGCGATGATCGAGATGGCCGCGAGGTACACCGCGCAGTGCCGGCTGAAGCGTCGCTCCAGGAACTCCGGCATTGTGAACACGTTACTGCGCAGGTAGAAGGGTACGAACACCCAGCCAAGAATCAGAAGAATCAGGCAAGCCAGCCATTCGAAGTGGCCGACCGCGAGCCCCGACGAGGCTCCTGTACCGGAAAGTCCAATGAAATGTTCGGTCGAGATATTCGAAACGAATAAGGACGCACCGATGAAGAACCAGCCCACGTCACGGCTGGCCAGAAAATAGTCGGTGGAAGTGCGCTCTTTGCGGGCGAAGTACAGGCCAATGCAGAAAACGATCAGGAAATAAACCCCGATGATTGCCATGTCGAGCGGCGCGAGGGCGCGATGGGCGATCGCTGCGGTTGAGTTCATGAAATCTCCGGTCAGTCTGTCGCGAATTCCACAACTGGTTGAACTGGAACGATAATCTTGCGATTGAGCAAAATTTTGAGATGGACACAGTATGAGCAGCCGTCATAACTGTCAACTTCGTAATTTTGGGAGAGCGTCACGAGGGCAAGCCACTCTCAGGCCTCTAACTTTTTCGGCTAGCAAGCCTTTTAGCCGCAAAGTTTGCAAAGATATCCGCTAAGAACCCAACGTCAGGGTCCGAAAATTCGCAGGTTTTCTTGGCGACCTGCGCGGTTAAGAGCTCTTTGGAGATTTATCGGAGTTGACTTGAACTTTTGCCCTATTCACCCGTTTCAATGTCGTGACTCACACGAAGTTACGATCGACACAAAACGCAAGCACCCGGTTACATTCGAAATGCTTACCTTGCAGACACTTCAAGCCCTGTTACTTTGATGTTACATCCGCTACCATGGTTGGGCGTTGGAACCGACCATGCCGGAGAAAGAGCTGTATCGCAATCAGATCAGTCGACTTGTTTCAAGCCAGGTGCTTCACAGTTCCGAATCCCTCTGCAAGCTCCTGCAGTACCTCGCCAAGCATGCTCTCGAACACCCGAACACTCCCCTGAAGGAGTACCAACTCGCCACTGAAGTGTTCGGACGACGCAGCGACTTCGATCCGCAATTAGATTCGACCATCCGCGTGCAAGCCGGACGGCTTCGGCTGAAACTTGCGGAGTATTACAGTTCCGAGGGTGCGCACGATCCCGTGATCGTCGAATTGCCCAAGGGCACATATATCCTTTCTTTCCATCAACGGGAACAGGCGACGTCCAAGCCTGCTTTCGAAGCCGCAGCCGCTCCGAACATGGATAGCAAGGTGCCGCGATCGTGGCTGATTGCGGTGGCGGCGCTTTCCGTCTTGCTGCTTCTGGCAGTCGCATCGATTGGCATGATCCGCAATTCCCGGCAACCGGTCGCAACAGCGCACGCCGGAAATTTCGAGCCGCCCCTTCCCTTTCAGATGTTCTGGAAACCATTCATTTCAGGACCCGACGAGCCTTGGCTGATTTTCAGCAATGCTGCCTTCGTCGGACGGCCGGAAACTGGGATGCGCTATTTCAGCGCCAGCCGCGATCCGCAGGATGCGATCTGGGATCACTATACCGGCGTGGGCGAAGTGCTGGCCGTGCATAGCCTTGACGAAGTTTTTGGCCAGTTTCATCGCCAGCTGCGCGTCAAACGTGGCAGCCTGTTTTCGCTCGACGACGCCAAGAACAACGATCTGATTTTCCTAGGCTCGCCATCGGAAAACCTGAGTCTCGCGGAGATTCCCAGCACGAAAGAGTTCGTCTTTCAACGCATGGCCAACGGGCCGCGCAAGGGCGATTTGGCGATTGTGAACGTTCATCCGCAAGCCGGAGAAGCCACGGCATTTCTGGCCAGCCCATCCTCGCCGATGATCGAGGACTACGCTCTGATCGGCCTAGTGCCGGGCCTTGCGGCGGAACGATCGGTCCTGATTCTGGCGGGGACAACGACCTTCGGCACGCAGGCCGCGGCCGAATACGTGAGCCGACTGAATTCCGTCGAGGACCTTCTGACGCGTGTCACGGGATCAAAAACGGGAAGCCTCAAATCCTTCGAGGCCGTGCTGCACATCAAAATGGCCCGCGGCGTGCCCGTAGAAGCGGAATTAGTCGCGGTTCGTAAGCGCTGATCCTTCTTGATCGACGCAAAGACTGATATCGCGCTCCATTAGTCCCGGAATCGATCACTGCCCAGGAAAATCGCTCCGCTTTTCCGTCTGATCACCAGCTTTCAGGTTATGATTTTTGCGCGACCTGGAAACCCTCATGAGAACCTTCGCAAGATTTTCCTCACCTTTCGTGTGTCTTCTTGTTTTTCTTCCTTCTCTCCAAGCGCAGTGGCGGCCGCTCGGCGACGTCACCGCGGTGCAGAACCAGGAAAAGGGTGTCGAACTCTCTGCTGGAACAGCGCGCGTGCGGGTGTCTGCGCTTGCACCAAACGTGGTTCGCGTGCGGTACGCTCCGCAAGGATCGTTTCCCGCCGACCATTCCTTCGCGGTAGTGCCCAATGCGTTTCCCGATGGCTCAAAGGTTCAAGTCAAGGACACGTCTGACGCTGTCATCGTCGACACGGGCTCGTTGCAGGCAAAGATTTTCAAATCTCCCTTGCGCGTCGCATTTCTCGACCCGACCGGCAAAGTCATCTCGGAAGATCGACCTAGCTATCCGGCATCCTTCAATGGCACAGCCTTTCGCGTTTACCAAACCATGCCCCTCGAAGAGCACTATTTCGGTTTGGGCGACAAGATGGGCCCGCTCGACCGTCGTGATCTCTCGTTCTCGCTGTGGAACATGGATATGTTCGGCTACCAGGAATCGACCGATCCGATCTACAAATCAATTCCCTTCTTCATCGGAATGCTGAAGGGTTCGGCCTACGGAATTTTCCTCGATAACACTTACCGCTCGAGCTTCGATTTCGGCAAAGAATTTCGCGACGCGTATTCCTTCGGAAGTGAAAACGGCGAACTCGACTATTACTTTTTCTACGGACCCGATCCAAAGAAAGTGGTCAGCGACTTCACCGCCCTGGTAGGCCGCGAGCCGCTGCCGCCACTGTTCGCACTTGGCTTCCAGCAGTGCCGATATAGCTACTATCCCGAGGCGCGCGTGCGCGAAGTGGCCGGCGAATTCCGCAAGCGCAAGATCCCCGCGGACGTGATCTATCTCGACATCGACTACCAGGACAAATATCGCCCGTTCACCATTGATCGCGAACGCTTCCCCCATTTTGAAGGCATGATCAAAGATTTGAAGCAGGAAGGCTTCAAGGTCATCACGATCGTGGACCTGCACATCGCCAAGGTCGAGGGCGGTGGCTACAAACCCTACGATGAGGGAATGGCGCATGGTTACTTCGTGAAGAACCCGGACGGCTCGGTCTATGTTGGGCCAGTCTGGCCGGGATCCAGCGTCTTCCCGGACTTCACGCGTTCCGTCGTGCGCGATTGGTGGGGCACGCTGTTCACCGATTTTGTGAAGATGGGCGTACGCGGATTCTGGAACGACATGAACGAGCCCGCGGTCTTCGATCCCCCGACAAAGACCATGCCGCTCGACACCGTGCACTACGTTGAAGACCGCAAGACTGATCATCGCGAGATCCACAACGTATTCGGCATGCAGAATGTGCGCGCCACCAACGACGGCCTGCTGAAGTTGCAGCCCGATGTGCGGCCCTTCGTGCTCACACGCGCAGCATACGCAGGAACCCAGCGTTACGCCGCCACCTGGACGGGCGACAATACGGCCTCGTGGAATCACATGCGACTCTCCTTATCGCAGCTGATGGGCTTAGGAGTATCGGGCTACGCATTTGTAGGCGACGACATCGGCGGATTCAACGGCAGCCCCACTCCCGAGTTGCTCACCCGCTGGATGGAACTGGGAGTCTTCAATCCGATTTATCGAAATCATGCGGCCAAAGGGACGCGCAATCGCGAACCCTGGGTCGATGGCCCCGAGCACGAAGCCATCCGCAAGCGTTACATTGAGACGCGATACAAGCTGCTGCCTTATATCTACACGGGCATGGAAGAAGCCAGCCGCACCGGCGTTCCCCTGATGCGGCCGATGTACATGGAGTTCCCGTCCGATCCTGCCCTCGCGACCAGCGGCGAGCAATACATGTTTGGCAGCGGCCTGCTGGTGGCGCCAAAGGTCTGGCCATTCCTCGATCCCTACGACGTTATCCTGCCCAAAGGCACTTGGTTCAACTACTGGACCGGCGAAGCGATCGCGGGAGGGCAAACAATCAAAGTCGATCCGCCGCTCGACACGCTTCCGGTGTACGTACGCGCCGGCACCGTGCTTCCGCAGCAACCCGTGGTGCAGAACATCGATCAGACACCATCTGGCCCGCTCGAGCTGCGTGTGTATCCTGGTCCGGAATGCAGCGGCAACCTATACATGGACGACGGCAACACTTTCGCCTACCAGAAGGGCGATTTCCTGCGCGAGCACTTCACCTGCGACGCGGCGAGCAACCAGGTCACGCTGCACGTGGCCGCATCCGAGGGTTCGTACCGTCCATGGTTCAAGGATATGCGCGTGACAGTGTTCGGCGCGGGTCAAGCACGTGATGTGCAGGTGGACGGCAAGGCGGTGAAGAGTTTCAAGAACGAACGCGGCATGGTCACGGTCGACGGAATTACGTGGACGCCAGCTGCGCACGACATACAGATTCAATACGCCAGTCGCTGAATGGCATCTACACAACGACTGCTTTCCGAGCTCGAGAACAGCCGCTACCGCTTCGGCCGCGCCGAGTCGGCACGCATCCTCAAGCTGCTTCAGAAAACGCGCACCACGCGCTTTGACGATGTTGCTTCCCTGATCCGCTTGCACGAGGCATTGCTGGTGCTGCGCGCGTTCCCGCCCAGCCCGTCAGTTCTGCGCGCCTCGGTGCAACTGCTCGATTCTTTCTGGAAGCGGGTCGATCGCCTACGCGAAAAAGGCGCCGACATGGACGACTTCGATCCCCTCGAAGTCTCGGGAATCGTGGGAACTGTCATGCAGGACGCGATCGGGTTTGACCTCGCGCGCTGGCTGGTGCAGCGCATGCCCGGCAAAGTCGATATTGCCTGGGAAGATTTCGACGACGAACGCGCAATGGGCGCCGTGTGGCCGCGCTTCTTGCCGCTATTAAACGAAGACGCGGCCGTCGAAGCCGAGATCCCCTGGCGCAAATGGCTGAAGACGGCGCAAGGCAGGCGAAGCACAAGTCCAGAGTGGCTGATTGAACGGTTCGATGCACTGCCGCTCTCCCCAGCCGAAAAAGCACGGCTCTACGAGTCGCTGCACATGCCACTCCGCTGGCGACTCGAGAATTCGCGCGTCTCCCGTACGCGGAATTCGCGCCCGGTGCCGAAAGTCTTCTTCCATACCGAGCCGCTGCTGACGCGCAAAGACGTTGCTCTCGACGCGGAACTCCGTCGCAAGCCGCCCCGCTTGGTTCGGCTTCCACCTAAACAAGGACGCGTTGTCACCGACCTGATTCGCGAAGTCATGCTGGTGCGCTACCGCGAACTCTACGGAACAACGCTGGCCGATCCGAACTCCGTCGTGCGAGCCGACGTGGGCCGCGGCGTGACGATTTATCTGTGGGGCTTGCCGCCTGACCGCCGCCTTCCGCTGCGCGCCTATGTCGCGGGCGTAACTCTGAAGAATGGTGTGCCCGTCAATTACATCGAAGCCATCGGCCTGTTCGAGTGGATGGAGATCGGCTTCAACACCTTCTACACCTATCGCGGCGGTGAAGTGGCCTGGATCTTCGCGCAGGTGCTGCGCTGCCTCACCGCACACATGGGCACCACGTGCGTGGCGATGTATCCCTATCAGCTCGGGCACAAGAATGAAGAAGCCATCGAGTCGGGCGCGTTCTGGTTCTATCGTAAGCTCGGGTTCTGTCCCGGCCGAGCAGACCTGCTGAAGCTGGTCGAACGCGAGGAGAAGCGGATCGCCAACGATCCCAAGTACAAGACTCCCGCCCGCACGCTGCGGCGATTGTCCGAAGGACACGCGTTCTATGAATTGCCGGGAAGCCAGCCCATGGCGTGGGATCGATTCTCCACGCGCAACATCGGCTTGCGCGTGAATCGTGCGATGGCGAAAGGATTTGGGGGCGATGCGCAGCAATTCAAAGCCGCGGCCGCATCCCAGCTGGCAAAAACTCTGCGGACGCGTATTCCGCCCGACGGTACACCGTCACATGAGGCTTTCAACGATCTCGCACTCGTAGCGTGGCTGATTCCGGAGATCCGTTCATGGACCGCGAAAAAAAAAGACCTGCTCCGCCAGATCATCTCCGCCAAGGCCGGGCGCGACGAGATGACCTACCTTCACCTTCTTCAAAAGCATGGCTCACTGCGGCGGGAGATGTTAAGACTGGGATCGGCAAAGTAGCCCCCCTTTGGCCTCGTGCCTTGACGGGCGAGGACGCCCGTCGCTCCATCGACTAGCGAACGGCTCGCTCACTTCGGCATATCCGGGCAAACAAATTCGCCTTCGATCGCCGAGTACGTCACATCCTGCGTTTCCTTGCTTCTCACCAACTGTTTCTGCAGACGCAACGTAGAATCGTTCAGCTCGGCGATGTTTGCTGTGAACGCCAACTGCCGATCTTCGACAACACGCAATACCCGAGGCTCCGCCTTATCGACCGTCCAGGTCGCGATTCGATAGGTCTCCACACACGACGTCTCCAGCAGCGTGCCATTCGGCAGAAAAATATAGATGCTCCCCGAAGCTGGCGGTGAGGGCGCCTTCGTCACCCGCCAGATGTGGCTGAACAAAGACTGCAGGCCGGTGTCAGGCGCCGGATCCGCCGGCTGCGCTACTGGCGCTGGCTTTGCGGAGGGCGAGCCTACGTTCGGTGCCTTCGAGCATCCCCCCAACACCACGCAACCCGCCACAATCGACATAAATAGGATCGCCGACCCACCCTTCCCCGAAAATATTTTTCCTCGCCCTGTTTTCTTCATAGTGCTGTGAATTCTATGGGTTAGCCGCGCACAACGTCCACCGACGGCGAATCGTCTGACTCCAGCGCGCATCCACATGCAATATTTCTCGCTCCCCAGCGTTTACACCTACAGATGGACGAAGTGCTTAGAAGCGGCCCGATGTCGCAACAAGATCAGCGCATTTCTGAGGCCGTGCGGCGCGACTATCCGGGGCTACGCGCTTTTATTCGCAAACGCGTGGCCGACCAGAGCGACGCCGAGGACATTCTCCAGGATGTCTTCTACGAACTGGTCGAGGCTTACCGGATGATGAGGCCGGTCGAGCAAGTGACCGCGTGGCTGTTTCGGGTGGCGCGTAACCGCATTACGGACCTGTTTCGCAGACGAACCCGCGAGGCACGCGTTGCCGAGCCTGCGAAGTTCAATGCCGAAGGCGAAGAGCTTCTGCTCGATGAGCTGCTGCCCTCGCCCGATGCCGGCCCCGATGCTGCCTACGCGCGCGGCGTTCTGGTGGAAGCGCTCGACGATGCGCTTGAAGAATTGCCCGAGGAACAGCGCGACGTGTTCGTGGCGCATGAACTTATGGGCTACAGCTTCAAGGACCTGGCGGAGCAGTCGGGCGTGAGCATGAACACGCTGCTGTCGCGCAAGCGGTACGCGGTGTTGCATCTGCGCAAGCGGCTTCAGTCCGTGTACGACGAATTTTCGAGACGATGAGGAATTGACCATGCGAAGAAACTGGTTTTTGCGAGGACTGAAATTTTTGTTGTTCGCCATTCTGTTCGTGACCATTGCCGGGCTGGTGGTGATGCGGCTCTGGAACTGGCTCACGCCCGCCCTGTTCGGCTGGCACGTGATCACGTTCTGGCAGGCGATCGGAATTCTGATTCTCAGCAAGCTTTTGCTCGGCGGGTTTCGCGGGCGCCCCGGATGGCATCCGTACTGGCGGCGCCGCATGATGGAGCGTTGGGAGCAGATGACGCCCGAAGAACGCCAGAAATTCAAGGACGGAATGCGCGGCCGTTGCGGACCTTTTGGCCGCTCTTCCGTCGAAACTAAAGCCTGATCGGCGGCCCTGATAACGCTGGGAATATTACACAAATTGATACTTGAATTCGCTTTTTATTCGCCTACAATCTGCGGAATCATTAAGTGAGTGATCGGAGAACGGACCATGTTGAGTGTGAACGTGAAGGAGAACGAAGAAGCCGTCGTCCTGCATTGTAAAGGTGCGCTGGTGCGGGGTGAGGAGACCAATCTCTTGTGCACAGCGGTCGGCCATTATGGCAAGACTGTGATTCTGGATTTGAGCCGCGTGAGCAGCATTGATGCGGGAGGAATCGGCGCGCTCATCGCGCTGCAAACGGCGGGCGTGTATTTGCGCCTGGAGAATCCCACAAAGACGGTGCGTGAAGTGCTGCGCGTCACTGGGATGGACGCGGTATTCGAGATCCGCGAGTTCTCCAGGGTATCGATGCCGATCGCAAATGCATCGGATGCGCCCGCGCTAGCCTGTTGCGGAGATTAAGAACTCGGGGACAGGTTCTGAAGAGGACTTGTCCTCATTTCATTGGGATCAAAAGGCTGCCTTTCATCAAGACAGCCTCTCCTTTTTGCAACATCTCGGGAAGGGCTCGACTTCACTTCAGACCAATCAATCTTGGACGATTCTGGGAAGGGCTCGATTTCAGTTCGAACCAGCCAATCTTGAACGATCTAGGGAAGGGCTCGACTTCAGTCGAGCTAGTCAACTGCCAAGAAGAGAGGGGCTTCAGCCCCCGAGGTTTGCTCTTCTCTCGCGAGAAGCTCGACCCAGCGGCTGAAGCCGCATCCTATGTCACCCATTTTTCGGCCCGACTGAAGTCGGGCCCTTTCCTTTTCAACCTTCCCTATGAAGCCGTTCCATCACGCGAACGGATTCTCGTCCCGGCTCGGCCCGTAGATCGATGGCACCGGCACATTCAGCAGTCTCAAATACACCGACAGCTGTCCGCGATGGTGGTACCAATGATTCAGCAGGATCGAGCGCAGAACATTCACGCGCGGCTGGCTGAAGAGTTCTTTGCTGCCCATGGTCAGCTTCCAGAGACTGCGCGCGGCTTCATCCGAAATGCCGAGCAGGTTGGCCTCCGCATCGCGCACGCTCTGTTCGAAAGTCTTCTGGATTTCCTCGACACTCGCCGGCTGTGGAGGCGTGAAGTTTGCCTGCGAAGCGTCGAAGCCGTCGGCCGCTATCATGCCACTAAGCCGGCCCGGGATCATCGCGATGTGATTACACAGCTGCCCGAGCGTCATGGAATTTGGGTGCGGTTGCCACGCCAGCTTGTCCGCGGGAACTCTTGCGAGCACGCGGCGCGTCGTCTCCACTTCCTGGCGGAACTCCTTCACCATCGGATCGAGCGTGGGCGAGGCCGCCTTCTTCTCTGAACCGATTGTCGTCAACGGAGCACTGCCATAGCGATCATGATGGCGAACCCACGCCATGGAATGCGGCAAACCCTCTTCGTCGCGTCCCTTCGCCGTCATGTCGAGCCAGTTGTAAGTGTTCAGCAGAATATCGAGGCCGCGCGCGTACACCGAATACGTGTGGAAGATGTTTCCCTTCTCGTCCTTGTAGAAAACGCTTGCACCGGGGCGCTCGTCCGAGGGAAACTCGGTGAAATCGTAGTTGTAATAGACCTTGTCCTTGCCTTTGTCCTCTGGACTCGCCGAGACTTGGTAATCGAAATTGAAATCAGTGGCGTTCGACGACACCCACTTGAATCCCCAGCCCATGCGCTGCTTGAAGGCTTGAATCTTCGGCAGCGGGGCGCGGGAGACCGCAATCAGCGTCGTATCGCGCGCCGCCAGGTGAACCACGCTCCCATCAAACGAGTCCGCGATGAACGAGCAACTCGGGCATCCTTCCTTCCAGTCGGGCCCGAACATGAAGTGATAGATGATGAGCTGGCTGCGTCCTTCGAACAGGTCCGCCAGCGATTCCTTGCCGCGGGGACCGTCGAAGACGTACGGCTTCTCGACTTTCTCCCACGGCAACTCGCGGCGGCGCCGGCTGATTTCATCCCGCAGGTGGGTGAGTTCCTTCTCCCTGGTTAACAGTTCCCGGCGCGCCTTCAGCCATTCCGCTGGGGACGCCACTTGCGCTGACAGTTTCTCGCTGCTTGCCGTCGGCATCTTGCTTTCTCCTTTGCTTTGCATCGAACGTTGACTTGAAACGGAAACTCTTTACCAGCAGCGCACTCGCGCTGCCCGTCGAAATCGCTCCGCCTACGATCCAGGCCGCACCGGCCAGGCATTCAGGACACATGTCGTCCTCCTACTTCGCCTTGCGTTCGGCGATCGCTCGCGCTCCGGCCAGCATGTGCGCCCAGCCGCGATTCATGCCCTGACGCTGCTGCTCTTCAAACATGCCTAGCGCCTTGTGGTGGAACTTGATGAGCGTGCCGCCCTCGACTTCGCTGAGGCGGTACTGCACATTCGACACCGCTCCAAACGACATGAAGAGCGGTCCCCACATTTCCAGCAGCGTCGGCCGCTTGATGGACTGCACGTGCGCCCACAGGTGTCCGTTGTTGTCGCCCAGATCGCGGAACCAGCGGCCACCCGGCCAGGGCTCGATCTTCATAGACATCTTCACACCTTGTTCATTTTCGTTCGCAGGCCCAAGCTGTTCGAGCAGAGCTTCGAAGGTCTGCGTAATGGTCGCGCGCACCAGAGTTTCCTGGGTGATGTTCAACGTGAAATTCTCGGTGCCAATCAGGGTGGAACTCGTGCTCATGCTTTTTCTCCTTGGATTTTTGGCAGCCAGCCGGGCGCGGCCCGCTAGCTTTGTTGGGATTCCTTGTTCTTGGCCTCGGCGCGTTCCTTGATGCGGCTCAACTGATGCGTCCAGAAACGCTCGAACGTTTTGGCCCAGTCATGAACCGGGCGGATGGCTTCCGCATTGGTTCGATAAAACATGTGTCTTCCATTCCTGCGCACGCGGACCAGTCCCACGTCGCGCAGCACCCGCAGATGCTTGGAAACGGACGGTTGCTCCATGCGCAACCCTTCCACGATGGCGTTCACCGTACGTTCCTCAAGCGCCAGATACTCCAAAATCTCCCGCCGCCGCCGTTCAGCAACAGCGTTGAAAGCGTCAGAGGTAGTGGAGGCACGGGGCATGGAAAGCAATATATACCTATATAGGAATATGTCAAGCGAATTTTAATACCGACTTTTTAGTTTCGATGTGGCCGGGAAATTCTAAGTAAATCAAGTGCTTCCAAAAAAGGCGTGATCTCACTGGGCTAAGCGGTATCAAATATCGACAGGAAACCATTGTCGACTATGAATCGAACAATTGCGTTCGCCACCGTCCTTCTCGCAGCACAGTTCTGCACTTCGGAAGAAGGGAAGCCTTCGTATCCCTCGTTTTATTACGGCATAGTTCGCGAGCACGAACTGGAGCCCCATCGCCGTTCATTCCCCATGGCGGGCGTGGAACCGGGTTTCCATCAACTCCGGTTGACCCTTATTGTGTCACCGACGGGAGACGTCCTGAACGCGCAAGGCTGGGGCGATGAACAATCGCTCACGTTTCTGCCTAACGTGCAGGACGAAATCAAACAATGGAAGTTTGTTCCCTTCGAGCACGATGGTCGACCGGTTACGGCCGAGATCGAGGAATATATCAACTTTGTTCCCCCGGAAAGACTACCCAAGACCCATGCAGTTGCACCCGTCATTCGAAAAACTTCAAAGGTAGCCATCGCCCTCGAAAGATCAGGATGCTTTGGGACCTGTCCCTCGTACAGTGTGACTCTCAGCACCGAAGGTATCGAATTTGTGGGCGGCAGCTATGTGGTCGCCTCGGGAAAACACGAGGACTCCATTGATCCGAGTGAGGTGAGAGAACTCGCCAAGCGGTTTGCTGCGGCTGACTTCTATTCCATGGACGACAGCTACGAAGCCAGCGTTACCGATAACCCAACATACAACCTGTCGATTGTGATCGATGGGCGAACTAAAAAGGTTCTGGACTATGTTGGTTCGTGGGTGGGCATGCCGGCCGTCATTTCAGACCTGGAACGGGCAGTAGATGAGAAGGCACGCACCACGAGATGGATCGATGGAGATCAAGGACTGGTGGACGCCTTGCAGGCGGAACACTACGACTTCAAGTCTTCAGAGGCCCAGCATGTCCTGAAAGAAGCCGCCAGTCGAGGCCAGACGGAGACGGTACGCCAACTCTTGGACTTAGGCGTGCCTCTCGAGCCCCAGGTCCGATCTCGAAATAAGAAATCACACCTATTCGGACGCGCTGACGCAAAGGGATGGCTCGACTCTGCCAGCGAGTATCCCGAAATTCTTAAAGTTCTGCTAGCCGCGGGAGCCAGCAAGGAAGATCAAGCTGACAAAGACTGGGCCCTTGCCAGCGTCGCTCGTTCTGGAAACGTTGAGGCCGTGCGTGACTTAATTGCCTACGGCGCTAATCCGAAGGCTCATCTCATCGATAAGGAAGGTAGCGGGGCCGGAAGCCTGCTGATTTACGCAGCCGAATCTGGAAATCCTGACATGGTGCGCGAGATTCTTCGCTACCATCTCAAGCTCGAAGCGAGGGACAATGAGGGCAAGACTGCTATCTTCGCAGCCGGAGAGTTCCGCAACTCCGACAAGGAGGGTGCAAGGGTGGAATGCGTGCGCCTTCTGGCAGAGGCGGGTGCCGACGTAAATGCCCGCGATGATGAGGGCAACACGCCCCTGCACGAAATATACCTCACCGATGTTGAAGAAGAATTGTTGCAGCTCGGTGCCGACGTCAATGCACGGAACCACGACGGCGAAACTCCCATCTTCACCACCGTCGATGACGACGCCATCTCTCTATTCCTGAAGCACGGTGCGGACCTCACCATTCGCAATAACCAGGGCAAGACCGTTATAGAGGCTGCTGAGAAAAAAGGACCGCAGTTTCAAGAGAACCTCCGCAAGGCAATCGATCATTTCAATGAGGGCAAGCAATAGGCTGGATGGCCCCCACGGGCGGAAGTCTCGGGGACAGAGGGGGACGTTCACCAATTTTCCCTCCCAGCGGTTCCGCGATACTAGGTTATGTCCCGTCTGTCCCGTTGTTTTCCGCCTTGTCTTGCCGTCCCTTGTCTTCCCCTCACCCCGAGTGACTTTCGTTCCGCTCTAAAACTCTCACTTCGGTTTAGAATGTCTTCGAGGTACTCACGTTGCGAAACAAGGGCAATCCAAACTGGGGTAAACCTGTGGCGGACATCCCCAACACGCCGACTTCGTTTGACGAGATGGCACGTCGACTGAAACTGACGGAAAAGGAATATAAAAGTTCCGTTCCGTTGAAGGAATGGGCGCAAAAGCATAAAGACAGCAAGTACGTTCCCCAAGACTTACTGGAAGCCTGGGGGATCGAAGTTAAGTTTTGAGCCGAGATACCAACCATCGTTAACTGACGGCTCACTCATTCCGCGTGAGCCTGCACTCTCTGGTTTTCGAAGTCACCCCTTCCGAAGCTCGCAACGTTCGGCTTTGTCGTCTAAAGTATCAGCCGATGAAATCGATCGTCGTCTCCATCATCTCCCTGGTCTCCCTCGCAAGTGCGGTGGCTGCTGAGCAGCCGGATCAGTTCGACAGCAAGGCTGCCGAGCGATTTGCAAAACTCGCCCTCGCGTGTGTCCACAAGGAATACCCCAACAAGATCAGCCACTCCATGGCCAGCGACGCAGACGTGGCACCGCCTCGCAAGCTCACTCCGGCCTTCTATGGATGCTACGACTGGCACTCATCGGTCCACGGACATTGGCTGCTCGCCAGGCTCGTAAGAACTTTTCCCAACGCCGGCTTCGTCCAGCCCGCACGCGATGCGTTGCGCCAAAGCCTTACGGCAGAAAACATCGCGGGGGAAGCCGCTTACCTCCGAGCCGAAGGACGTGCCAGTTTCGAGCGCCCCTACGGTCTTGCGTGGTTCCTGCAGCTGAACGCTGAACTGCGAGAATGGGATGATCCTCAAGCTAAGGAAATGGCCGTGAACCTTCGGCCTCTGGAAAAGGCTGTGCTGGAACACCTGAACGCGTGGCTTCCCAAACTATCTAACCCTGTACGCATCGGCGAGCATGACCAAACCGCCTTCGCCCTCGGCCTTATGCTCGACTATGCGCGTGGAGCAGGTGACCAGAAACTCGCCGCGCTCGTAACGTCCAAGGCCCGGCAGTTCTACTTCAATGACAAGAACTGCCCCCTTGAATATGAGCCCTCTGGTGAGGATTTCCTGTCGCCATGCCTCGGCGAGGCCGACCTCATGCGCCGCGTTCTGCCGAGTCACGACTTTGCGGCATGGCTACGAATCTTTCTGCCGCAGATTTCACACTCCGGCAGCAACCAATGGTTGCAGCCCGTGGAGTCTCCCGACCGGAGTGATCCGAAACTGGCTCATTTGGATGGACTCAACCTCAGCCGAGCATGGATGCTCGAAGGCATTGCCGCCGCCCTGCCAAAGGCCGACAAGCGGCTTCCGTCCATCAGGGCATCTGCCGAAGCGCACCGCCGCGCTGGTTTGGCGGCGGTGACAGGCGAGCACTACGAGGGCGGTCACTGGCTCGGAAGCTTTGCGGTCTATCTTGTCACCCAGCGAGGAATTCGAGAGACCGCACCGGCTCCGTCAGGCAGATAAAGAAAACTTGTGAGACTACTAGCGAACGGCGCGGACCAGACAAAACGTTTCAGGGGTTGGGAGGGGTGCCTCACTCAATCGCGCCTTGTGCGTTTGAATGAGGGTTCGTCATTCAGTCCGCGAAGGAGCTTAGTTCTTCGAACATGAGTAACGCCGTCAATATCCGGCGTGCCCGGTCCGCTTACTTAGTCCTCGTGGTCCTTATCGTCCTCGTGCCTGCCGGACTTGAGCGTAAACACCGCATGACCGACCATGACTCCCTTGATGCTGATGTCCACCCGGTAGGTCCCAACGCCCAACGATCGCGCTGGAAGATCGTAGTGGTACCGGCAACCCGCGATTCGGAAATTCGAGCCGTTGTCCTCATCCTTCGAGTAAGTGCTCTCATCCATAGGAATGAGAGCTCCGTGCGCAGCTCGCGTTACGGCGATCGTAGCTGGCAAAGTGCAGCTGGCATACTTGCCATACTTAGTGACGGCAAACTTCACGGGGATAGTTCCCCTCTTCGCTGAGAACACGCTACTCCCATCGGCATCAATGGGGCGCTGTACAAATGCCCGGTAGATAGGAGTGAGAAGCAAAGCGCGGCCGGATCCGTTGCGAACGCCATTCGCAGCAATTTGCCCCTTGCTGTTGATACCGACTGCAGCTGATACCTCCCATCCGCTACCAGCCGGAATCAGGCGGTTGAGGTCGTGCATCACGTGGCCACTATAAAGGAATGCACGATAGAAATCGTATCCGCGGAGTGCGGAAAACCCGACAACCTGGCCGAAGTTGTCGATGCCCATAGCACTGCTTGCACTGTCGCCTGGAAGTGTGCCGAGATCGTCACTGGCGGGATTGATGGGACGGTTCGGAGCCGTGCGGAAGGCATGGCTGAGGAGCGCAGGATCGTCGCTCTGATAAGAAACTCCGACTACCTGACCGAAGTCATTGATGGCATACGCAATGCTGCCATCATCAGCGGTCAGGCTGAGCGTGCCGAGATCATCCGTTGCCGGATTGATGGGACGGTTCGGAGCCGTGCGGAACGCGTGGCCCGGCACGGTATCAGTGGCGAAGTATCCGACTACCTGGCCGGAGGAGTTGATACCGTAAGCCTCGCTATATGCAAAATCGCCCGGAAGTCTGCCAAGGTCATCCGTCTCGGGATTTATCGACCGGTTTGGAGCCGTTCGGAAGGCGTGTTGAATTGACATGCCATAGGAAACACCGACCACCTGACCGGAGTCATTGATGCCATGGGCAAAGCTGCCGTCGTATCTTCCCGCGTCGAGGTGGAGCGTGCCGAGGTCATCCGTCGCCGGATTCAGGCGTCTGTTGGGAGCCGTGCGGTAGGCGTGGTTGTGAACGGTATCAGCGGAAAAGTATCCGACTACCTGGCCGGAGGAGTTGATTGCGGTAGCAGAATAGGCAGAAGGTCCGAAATCATCGGTCACCGGATTGATGGGCCTGTTCGGAGCGGTGCGGAAGGCGTGAGTGCTGTAACCATTTTCAGTGCTGGAGGACTCGCCGACCACCTGACCGGACTCGTTGATTCCACGCGCTGTGCTCGAAGCGTTATCCCCGATGTGGACCGTGCCGAGGTCAGTCACTGTATACATCTGTGCCAGGCAGGTGCTGGCGGCAAACAGCAGCCCCAGGCACCCAAAGAGCTTGTTGAATTTCATTTTCGTGAACTCCTTTGCTGGAATCCTGAGGGGCCTGCCTCAAAGGAGCGGTTCGTCGAACGGTCCGGACTGATGAGGGCTGAGCTGTGCTGGGGACGCCCTTAACAGGTTAGGAGGCGGTGCGTGTCAACCCGCGTAACGGGCATCACAGCTGAGTGTGACAAGGTGCCGTTTCCAGGACCAGGGCGGGGGGGCCCCATACCTCTAGGGTGCCGCGTTCAATCGCGCGCGTGGGTGCCCATTGAATCGCGCTCTGTGCGATGGAGGGGGGTAGCGATGCGGCTCGCGATTGAAAACTGAGGCCTTCGAACACCACGCCTACCACGTGGCGCCGTCCATCAGACCTGGCGTGGCTAGTCCTCTGGCTTAATCCTCCTCGTCCTCGTGCTTCTCATGTCTGCCGGACGCAATCGTAAACACCGCGTGACCGACCATCACTCCCCTGATGCTGATGTCCACGCGATAGGTCCCGGCGCCCAACGAACGCGCTGGAAGGTTGTAGTGGTACCGGCACCCCGCGATTCGGAAATTCGAGCCGTTGTCCTCATCCTTCGAGTAAGTGCTCTCATCCACAGGAATGACCGTCCCGTGCGCGGCTCGAGTTACCGCGATGGTTGCCGGCAAGCTACAGCTGGCATACTTGCCATACTTGGTGACGGCAAACTTCACGGGGATAATTCCCCTCTTCGCTGAGAACACGCTACTCCCATCGGCATCAATGGGGCGCTGTACAAATGCCCGGTAGATAGGGGTCAGAAGCAAAGCGCGGCCGGATCCGTTGCGCACGCCGTCCGCTGCAATTTGACCTTTACTGTTAATGCCGATTGCAGCCGATAACTCCCATCCGCTACTAGCCGGAATCAAGTCGTTGAGGTCATGCATCACACGGCCACTATGAAGAAATGCGTGATAGGAAACGTATCCTGGGAGGAGATTGGAAAATCCGACAACCTGGCTGAAGTTGTCGATGCCTATACCAACGCTTAAATTACCGCCTAGCGCGCCGAGATCGTCCGTGGCGGGGTTGATAGGACGGTTCGGAGCCGTGCGGAAAGCATGACTGGGGAGCGTAGGATCGTCGTCGTCGGAGAAGGCTGCTACGAACACTATGCCGTCGCTGACGGAATAGAACGGAATGGAACCTCCGACTGCCTGGCCAAGGTCGTTGATGCCATACGCGACGCTGCGATTATGGGGGGTGTTGCTGAGGGTGCCGACATCATCCGTCGCCGGATTGATGGGACGGTTCGGAGCGGTGCGGAAGCCGTGGCCCGGGGCGGTACTGCTGCCAAACATCCCGACTACCTGGCCAAAGGAGTTGACAGCGTATGCCTCGCTAACTTGAATTTCGCCCGGAGGTCCGCCGATGTCATCCGTCTTGGGGTTAATTGGCATGTTTGGAGCCGTTAGGAAAGAATGCTCGCCGAAAGGCGACGGGCCAAAGTAAACGCCAACCGCTTGACCGGAGTCATTGATGCCATACACTTGGCTGCCCTCGTATTGTCCCAAACCGAGAGTCGTGTCGAGGTCATCCGTGGCCGGATCCAGGCGCCGGTTGGGAGCGGTGCGAAACGAGTGCGCGGGCGCGGTGTTGTCTTGGGGCCGGTTCGGGTAGAAAAACCCAACCACCTGGGCGGAGTTGTTGATTCCGACAGCAAAAGTATCAGGTCCGAAATCATCAGTGGCAGGATTGATGGGTGTGTTCGGAGCGGTGCGGAAGGCGTGAAATTGGCTACCCAATTCATTGCTGTCGGACACGCCCACCACCTGACCGGACTCGTTGATTCCAGTGGCTATGCTCCAAGCGCTATCCCCGCTATGGATCGTGCCGAGGTCAGTCACCGTGTACATCTGTGCGAGGCCTGTGCTGGCGATAAACAGCAGCCCCAAGCACCAAGAGAGCTTGTTGAATTTCATTTTCGTGAACTCCTTGCACTGGAACGCTGAGAGACCTACCTCGAAGGAGAGGCTTTGTCTGGGGGAACGGTCCGATGCGAGTCTAGCTGCGATTGGCAGGTCCTTCAACAGATAAGGTGGCGGATGCGGTCCACTCTCGCGCCTTGGCGCTACGGGTGGAGGTGACAAGGTGTTGTTTTAGAGAAGTCTTTGTAGGGAGAACGACCAACGCGGGCAGGATG
Source organism: Terriglobales bacterium (assembly GCA_035652655.1). Lineage (GTDB taxonomy): Bacteria > Acidobacteriota > Terriglobia > Terriglobales > Acidobacteriaceae > Gp1-AA133. The sequence continues at coordinate 7,280 of DASRDJ010000267.1, read as the reverse complement.
CGAACGGCTTTGCGGTATCCTCGTAGTTCGTACGGACCACGAGGTCGTCCATAAGATGGTGAGCGCGGAAGGACTCGAACCTTCGACCCATGCCTTAAAAGGGCATTGCTCTACCAACTGAGCTACGCGCCCATCTTTTCTACTCAAGCTGTCGCAGAGGATGCGGAGGCTTGAACTGCTCTTTGATTGTAAGGGGCAGCGTGCTTTTCAGTCCAGCCGCGCGGACTCCTGGCGATTCCTCGTCTTTCGACGGCAGATCGCTCGCAGGAATCCGCGCCCGGATTTTACATTTTCATAAACCGGAAGCTAGCGCTTTCAGGCAAGCCACGATCGCTTTGTGCCTACACCGCTTTCTTCCAGGTATCCGTGCTTTCTTTGGTCGAGGCCGAGCCCACTGTGCAACTGCCGCAGCCAGCGACCGCTTCCTTGCGCCGCTCGCGCAGCCGCGCTTGGAACGTGTCCCAGCGCCCGCCAATGCCGACTGCGCTATTGTTGATGGTGACGGAATCGCTGCCGGCCGGAACTACGCGTCCGGTGTCGGCTTCCGCCATTTCAGCTGCGTTGCGTTGCATGGTGTTGCGCGGCCGCATCGGTTCTCCCATTCCCGCCGCCCGTGTCAACGAGGCATTCCCCTCGAGTTGCTGCGTGGTGGGCGTGATGTTGCGGTCAGTTTCTTTCCGATGCATCACTGGGTGCGTTTCCCACTTCGAGCGATAGCGGCTCTCGTAGTCCTTCCAGTTTGCATCCGATTCAAGATCCTTTTCCGAATATGGTGGGAAAGCCTCGATCTGTTCCTTGGTCAAATCTGAAGCAAAGTCGTTCTCATGCTTGGTGGAGGTGCGCAGATGATTTGCGGGCACGATGAACTTCTTGGTCGTGAGCCAGCCGCCCGTGTCGACCACCACGTACTGGATGTCACCACTGGAGTGGTCGAAAATAACGTCGTCGATCTTTCCCAGTTTTTCTTCGCGCATGCCATACAGGGTTGTCCCTCGTATATCTTCCGCAGATTCGCTCAGCCGATAGTCCTTTAAGAGTCCGTAGTGTGACATGTGTCCTCCTGATAGCCGGTTTTGTTCGGCGCTTTTGGATCTGCGCGTTGGATGCGCGAACTTGCCATGCCTGTTTGCCCCAAATCTTGTGTCCAGACGCGTCGGTAACTTCGCGCCGTAAATGCTCCCCACAACAGATCCGCACTGTAGGACATCCCACAACATTTCAGGGGGACGTCCATGAGTACTCGGTCTATGTCGAACAAGAAGGCGTCGAACAAGAAAGTCCGTTACGCCGTCGTGGGACTCGGTCACATCGCCCAGGTCGCAGTTCTTCCTGCATTCCGCTCTGCCGGCAATTCTGAACTGCGGAGCGTGGTCTCCAGCGACGAGGAGAAGCGCGCCAAAGTCACCCGGCAGTACCGCCTGAAAGAGTCGTACTCGTATGACCAGTACGAACAAGCCCTCGAAAACGTGGATGCGGTCTACATCGCGCTCCCCAATCACCTGCACCGCGAATACACCGTGCGCGCCGCGAAGGCCGGCAAGCACGTGCTGTGCGAGAAACCCATGGCCGTAACCGAGGATGAATGCGAGGCCATGATCGACGCAGCACGCTCTCATGCCGTTAAGCTCATGATTGCTTATCGCCTGCACTTCGAGCGCGGGAACCTGGAAGCCGTGAAGCTCGCGCACAATGGGACCATTGGTGAGGCGCGTTTCTTCAGCTCTGAGTTCGCCCAGCAGGTAGCGGAAGACAACGTGCGCGTCACCGAACCGGTGGAAAAGGGTGGAGGGCCTGTTTACGACATGGGGGTTTACTGTATCAACGCGGCGCGTTACTTGTTTCAGGCCGAGCCCACCCACCTGCTCGCCACGTCGGCCACCTCTCGGGACGATGCTCGCTTCGACAAAACGAACGAAATGACATCTGCCATCCTTCGCTTTCCCGAAGAACGCCTCGCCACGTTCACCTGTAGTTTTGGCGCAGCCGATGTGAGCCGTTACACCGTTGCGGGAACCAAAGGAATCCTGGCCGTCGATCCGGCGTACGAGTATTCGACTGGCGTAAAACATCAGCTGACCAAGAACGGCAAGACGAAGAAGGAGTCGTTTCCCAAGCGCGACCAGTTCGCCGCTGAAATCGTGTACTTCTCCGACTGCGTTCTGAAGAATAAAGAGCCGGAGCCCTCCGGCCTGGAAGGCTTAGCCGACGTGAAGATCGTGCGCGCGATCTACGAGTCGGCGCGGCGCGGAAGCGCAGTCGAACTTAGCGGCATGCCCGCGAAGAAAAAGCCGGCGGCCCATCAGGAGATCCACCGGCCGGCGCACGGCAAGCCCGAGACCCACAAGGTGAAGTCCGCCTCGGGCGAGTAGCGGAACACAGGCGTTACGCGACTTCGTTATTTTGCTCAGCGGCCTCGTCATTTAACTTGGTCCAACTACGTGACACCTTGGACGCACTTCGTGTTCCGGTGCGCGCCTGTCGTCCAATTCCGCCCGGCCTCGGAAGCAGCCGGTTGGCTAGTCCAAGCAGGTCCTCCACCGTTCCCGGCATCAGCCCATGCATGATGGCCGCGACCTTGGCCGGAACAGACAGAACCAAGTCGGCGCGACCGCGCTCGCAGGCATCCATGATGGCGCACGCCGCGTCAGTTGCATCGATCGACGTCACCGGCAACGAAGCACTTGCACTGAACCATGCATACTCGTCCTCGTTATTCCCTTTGAACGACGCGTTGCGTGCGCTACCCGTCCGCATCAAGCCTGGGCAAACGGTCGTGACCAGAACGTTATCTTTGCGCAGTTCCGCGCGCAGACCTTCGGAGAATCCGGTCAGCGCGAATTTCCCTACGCTGTACGGAACCATGTGCGGAACGCTGATCTTTCCACCGATCGACGAGATGTTGACGATCCGTCCGCGCCGCGTCTGTCGCATGCGCGGCAGGACCGCCATTGTCGTGAAGTATGCGCCCCAGAAATGGACGTTGAGCGAATCGCGATAGTCGTCGATGGTCATCGTCTCGAGCGGCCCGACCGTCATCTTGCCCGCGTTATTCACCAAAACGTCGATGGACCCGAATTGCGACGAGACGCGTTCCACGGCGAGTTCGGCTTCTTCCTGCAGCGCGTGGTCCGCTTCTACTGTGAACACTTCATTGCCGCCCGCGCGCAATTTTTCGGCGGCCTTCGACAGCTCGTCAGTGTCCCGCGCCGAGATTGCGACCCGCGCACCACGGCGGGCGCACTCCGCCGCCAGAAGAAAGCCCAGCCCTCGCGATCCGCCCGTGATGAAGACGGTCTTGCCTTCGAGCGAGAACATCCGTGTCTGCATCGCTTTTGTGATGGCCAGCCCAGTAACAATCCCTGCGCCTACCCATGCTGCGTGCTTCACAAGTTTTCTCCTGATCGACTTCCGAACAGATTGTCAGTTTTCGAAAGACAGAGAAGTGTAACGGCGCGAGCTGTGTGTTTCCGATCGGGATTTAGCTGCAGTTTGCTACTGACAATGCCTGATGGACCTTTCCCTGAGTCCGCTTCGAATGGCGCGTTGATGGCTACAGAACCTGCGGTAGTCCACCGGGCAGGTTGAACACCGTTGAGTTGTCGTTCATGGTCACAACAGATGCGGACAAGAAAACAAAGTTAGTCGAGCAACGTTCGCACTGACAGAAAAGTGGGGTGCACTTTCAAGATCAAACTTTGCTGAAACAGGATCGCGCGCTTGCGTTTCACAACGATCGTCCTCTTCTTCGCGCCGCGATGCCCTTCCGTTACCTTCGAAGTGGTTACTCTCTTCACACAGACTTTTTCTGCGCGTGTTCAAAATGTACTACTCACACCTTGTTCACAATTTCATTACAGACTAAGTTGCATTCAACTTTTCAATCTGACTGTGGTTGGTGAATTTTTCGGCCTGAGGTCTTGCTGCAACGCAAAGCATCGTGCGTTGTGAAGGCCCTCCCCCACAGGCCGCACGTCCGGCAACACGGACGAAATTCGCTTCAGCTCCCGACAATCGACCTTAGCAAGACGGAGTGCGTGTGCCTCCGCCGATGGAGGAGTGTGTCATGAAGCACCACAGTTTCTTCGTGCGGTATCTGTGTGTGATCCTGTTCGTCGTGGCGCCGCAGCTGGTGCGCGCGCAAAGCAACCCCAACTGTTCGCTGATCGTTCCTAACAATCCGCTCACCGCAGAGGGACTGGCCACCCCTTATCAACTGGTCGCGACCGATCCCACTGCCGGCGATTGTCACGAGACCAACTCCGATCAGTCGGCCTTCGTGCAGGCCGCCGTGATCGATCCCGCTACAGGTCAGATCTCCATCTACAATCCGCTGGTAGTTGACCAGGGCGCGACGCCGGCAATGCCGCCTGTCATTCCCACGCTGCCCGCAAACGGGATTGTCGCTCTCTGGTTTGGATATAACGGTGACACTTTGACGTTGCAAGGCGCGGACGGCGTGCTTGCTGGCGCTTCGTGCGTCAACGGCGCCAATGGAGCCAACTTCGGCCAGTTCGCATACTGCAATGCGCCGACATTCTTCAGGGCAGCCCATCGCGCCATACGCCGGGGACAGATCTCGATACCTCCGCTCGGCATGGCGGTCGATGGCCGTCCCTGCCCTACTGTCCGCGACTTCTTCGCGGTTGATCAGGATCAAAGCGACAACTTGCCCACTAGTTACCTGATGACCAGCGATGGCATGGCGCAGAAGACGCAGGCAAATATGAGCCATTACCCTGACGCACTAACGCTCGGCAACCCCAGCGATAATCGCCTGGTGGATGTCGCCCTCGACGGCGCGCTCGGCTGCACGCCGTGGAAGGCTGCGGACCTGGCTGATCCCGGGCAGATGGTGCCTGCCCTTCCCTTGAACGAATTGCAGGCACGCGCCAAGCAAGGATTTCCGGTCGCGCTTGTTCCTGCCGGCGACCCCATGGTGCTCAGCAAAGGATCGCGAGATCTTGTGAAGGTCAATGCCTACCGGCGCGGCGTCGACCAGCCGCCGGTGGCGTGGTCCTTCCAGGCGGACACCGCTCGTTACTGCCGCAACATGTTGCGAATGGCACCTGCGCGCATGATGCAGGACCAGGCGTTGCTCATGCCTGACGCTGCGCATCCCACCCGCGGCCTCTCGCCCGATCCCGGCGCTGCCGATTCCCTGTTCACGTTTCTGGCGCAGCGATTCGTAGCCAGCTACGACATCCTCGGATGCGAGAGCCTGCTGCACGTTAAGGATCCAGTTGCGCTCACCATTAACGCAGACGGTATCACGACGGGAGCGGCTCTCAATGGCCCCATCATCACGCGGGCCCGCCAATTTCTGGCCAGCTGCGAGCGGCAGGATCACTCGCAGGACAGCGCTTCGACCGCTGCCGACACCGAGTAATCCCCCCTGGTGTCGCAGCGGAATGAACCGGGCGCGCGAATTCTCCGGGGTTTTCGCGCGCCCGCTGATTTCAGATTTCAGAGATTACCCAGCATCCATGAGTCGGAGCGGATGCCCCACACTAGCGCGCTCTTTGCGCTAGTGTGGGGTTTTTTAACTTTGAATTGTGAATTTCGAATTTCAGAAATTTTCCAACATCCACACGTTGGATCCGCCATTGGCTTTCCAGAGTGCGAGATGCTTGCCATCGGGCGACGGAATGGCCCAGCCGATCGCCATCTGCGCATCCTCGAGCATCGTTTTGGTTCGTCCCTGCAAATCGATGTTGAGCAGCGCCCATTTTCCAGTATTGGTAAAGGCGGACGCCCAAACGCTACGGCCGTCAGCTGCGAAATCGATGCTGTTGATCCCGGCCCAGGCTTGCGCGGTCACGGTGCGCTTCGAACCGTCTTCCACAGAAGTAAAGGTAATATTCGGTTCTCGTTGAAGAATCTTCCCCTTCCCCGTGGCCAGGATTTTGCCATCAGGTGACAGAGTCCAGTTGTAAGCGTAGGAGCTTGCATCCTGAATTCTGAGCTGCGGCAATTCTTCACTCTCGCCGGTCAAGGGATCGAAACGGAAAAACGACACCATCGTAGGACCGCGCAAGTCATACAGGCACAGCTTGGATGGAGACCGGGCACACTGCACGTTGCCCAAGTCACTGCGTGCCAGGATTTGCTGCGGGGGACCGCCGGCGAGCGATATCCGCATCAGTCGACGCGGTGAACCGGGCGGCGCACCTAACTTCGGCCAGATTTCGAAAACTACAGTCGCGTTATCCGGAGCTAGCCGAGGCAAAGAAGTCTCTTCGCTTCCTCCGACCAGCAACTCTGGAGCGCTTTGGTCGAGGCGTTGCTTGAAAATGTGAAACGTGCCGTCGCGATCCGAGGCGAATAAGATCGTTTTGCTATCCGCTGTCCAGGAGAAAGCGTAGTTCCTCCAATAATCGAGCGTCAGCCGCTGTGGCGTGCTCAGCCGCGTGCCTCCGGAGTTCAACTCTGAAACATAGACACCTAGATTCGAGTAATTCTTCGTATAAATGATTCGCTTGCCGTCAGCGCTCGCGCTAAGACTGGACACTTCATTGGGTGCGGCGGTTAGACGGACCGCCCTCCCGGCAATATGTCCCTGAGGGTCGAGTGGCACTGACCAGACGTTGGAGTCATCCTGATTCGGGGCCAGCTCAGACACGGAATAGACCAGATGGTTGTCAGCCGTCCAGATAAGTGCTGGGCCGAGTTCCAACTCCCTGCCAAATTCCGCCTGGTGACCACCTGACGAGAAGATCGTTTCTCCGCGGCCGGTGCGCAGGTTGAACGAGACCACGCTGGTGTCAGCTCGCCAGAGGGGTGTGTACTCGCTGACAACGTAAGCGATCTTAGTTCCATCTGGCGACCATGCGGGCACGCCCACGGTGCAGTTGTGACAAGGAACAACGAGCTGCCGTGGATTCTCCCCATCCCCTGCCATGAGCCAGATTTCTTCGGCGTGCTTTGGTCCCTTGACGAACGCGATCTGAGATCCGTCGGGAGAGACCGCAGGAAGCTGGCCGTTATCAATCAACTTGCGCGGCGCCCCGCCCATGATAGAGACCTGCCACAAGCTCGGAGGTGCGGTCGGTCCTTCTACCCACGTGGCAGCTAAGTGCGTGCCGTCCGGGTACCACGCCGATGGGATGGCAGCGAAGCCGGAGGGCAGGCTCAACGAATGAGTTTCGCCGCTATCGATCTGGCGCAGGGAAAGGCCTGTCTTGTCGGCAAATGCCAGGTATTTGCCGTCGGGTGAAATGGCAGCTCCGAGGATCGGATTTTCTTCGGAACTCGCCGTCAGGCGTCGTTGATTGATCGCGGCA
>DASRDJ010000266.1:0-11452 GCA_035652655.1 Terriglobales bacterium | reverse complement strand
GTTGGAGAAAAGAGGCTACTCTCCATCACCGTCGTACGCTGCTCGAAGATGGTGAAAGCCGGACTGTAAGGAGGTCCACCGATGGCGCGTATGAGATCCCTCCACTTGTCGGATGGCACCAGAGCGAAGGACCACGTTCCTAACCGCTCTAGCGGATACGTTACGAGCACCCGTCGCAGCTCCCGTGCATGTTGGTGGCACTCATCGCGGTTGTAGTCTTGCGTGCAGAAGAACTGGACACTCTGGGATGTCAGATCAGTTTCTTCAAGATGGACCGGGACAACGCGAAGGGTTTGTGTTTGTGCCGCGCAGGCAGCAAAGAGAACTACGATCAGAAAGCTCGCTTTCATGGTGGTCACCCCGTTGGTGCCACCGAACTTGGGCTGTGCCTGGTGCTATCTCAATGCTCGCAAAGTCCAAATCAGATAGTTCTGGATCATTGCGCAAGTTGTTGATAGATCGGTGAGGTAGCAGTTAAAGAAGAAGGAACGGCCGGGCATGTTTGACCGGGGACACGGTGATAAGATCGTGGCCCACATGGGGGTGGGGCAATGTCGGAGCCCCGCAACACGAACGGCTCAATGCACTTCGGCCCTTTCGAGCTGTCGCCCGAATCGAACGAACTGCGCAAGCATGGTCAGCGGCTGAAGCTTTCTGGTCAGGCGATTGACGTGTTGCTGATGCTCGCCTCGAATGCAGGAAGGCTGGTGACGCGGGAAGAGCTCCAAAGAAAGCTCTGGCCGGGGGACAGCTTCGGCGACTTCGAGCATGGGCTCAACGCTGCAGTGAACCGGCTGCGCGAGACACTCGGCGATTCCGCCACAGACCCAACCTACATCGAGACGGTTCCACGGCGTGGTTACCGCTTCATCGCTCGGGTCGATCACGTGTCCAATTCAACGGAACCGACTGCGCCCGAGAATGCCGCGGAGGTGCATTATCAGCACGCTGCCGACGTCCGCGACGACCTGAAGCAGCTGAAACGGGATACGGATTCCAGCAGCACGCACACGGAAAGCGCGGTCGCCTCGTCGAGTTCCGCCGCAGCCCTCTCTTCGACGCAAGTGCGACCATCCAGCGGAGCAGTCCTGCTCGCGGAAGCAAAACGGCACAAGGGCGTGCTGGCAGTGATGCTCGCTGTCTTGGCGGCGCTGATTGTTGGTTTAGGAATTTACTTGTCCAGGCTGAATGAACGCAGGAATGAGTGGAACCTGCAGGGCTTGACGATCACCCGGGTTACCCAGAGCGGGAATGCCACCAATGTCGCGATTTCCCCGGACGGGCGTTATGTCGTCTATGTTCTTCGCGAGGGGGAAAAACAAAGCCTCAACGTTCGTCAAGTAGCCACCGGCAGCGATGTGCAGATTCTACCCCCGGATGAAGTTATGATCTGGGGTCTGACCTTCTCCCCGGACGCCAACTACATTGACTTCATACGCTCCGACAAACCCATCTTCGACAACACACATCTCTATCGGATGCCCGTGCTTGGCGGAACACCACACCTCGTGATGCAGGGTGGGATTGACTTCGGATCCAGTTACTCTCCGGATGGTCGGCAGTTTGCTTTTTTACGGGTGGCAAACTCGGGTCATGGAACGGTCGATGTCTTGATTGCCAAAGCCGACGGGAGTGAGGAACGGGTGCTCGCTACACGTCCCTACCGTGACGAGGATATCGGTTTGGCGTGGTCTCCCAACGGCAAGACGGTTGCGTTCACAACCTCGGAGGCCACGAAGAAGCTTCGTTCTTCGCTTTGGGCCATATCGGTCGCTGATGGATCGGTCCGTGAAATCTACTCAACATCGGAGGTTGTCGGCCGCCCGCGCTGGCTGCCAGACGGAAGTGGTCTCTTGGCTCCCATAGGGGGAGGGATCGGCGGTGAGGCGGTTCGCGGGCAACTTTGGTTCATCTCCTATCCACGAGGAGAGGCACGCCGCCTCACCAATGACCTGATGGATTACCAGCTCTGTTGCTTGGACCTCACGCCGGATGGCAAGACTCTTGTCGACACTGAGCTAACAACGGTCTCCGACTTGTGGGTCGCGTCCGCAGGAAACACCGCAAAGCCAAAGCAGATTACTACGAAGGAGTTTGCTGTCGGACGCCTTTCCTGGATGCCCGACGGCCGCATCATCCTGGCCAGCCGGGATGGCAATCTCTACGCGGTAAATCAGGATGGGAGTGGGCGTACTCGGCTGATGCCCGATGATAGTCCCAACCGGGACCCGTCGGTTTGTGGGGATGGGCGCTACATCGTCTACGCCGCCTACCGGGAGCAAAAACGCGGGATATGGCGCATGAGTGCCGATGGCTCAAACCCCATCCGCATCGCTGACGAGACGTTTGCCATAGGCCCGCAATGTTCCCCAGATGGCAAATGGGTGGTGTACGTGCAAGGCCCTATCTGGACCCCGGTAAGAGTTCCCATCACAGGGGCCGAGCCTCCAGAGGTGCTCGCACAGGACTTTGAAATCGTTTTTGGCTATCCTCCCAGAATCTCCCCGGACGGAAAGCGAATCATGTACCTCGCCTCACCCAAACCTCCTGAGAACCCCAGTTCTCCCTCCGCATCCAATCCATATCAACTGAAGGTAATCCCTTCCGATGGCGGAGTCGACTTGTACAAGTTCGACTGGCCAGCCTCAGCAAGTGCCCCCCATTGGGCGCCTGCGGGTGACGCTGTTGAATATGCCTTAACCAGTAACGGTGTCACTAACATCTGGCGACAGAAACTAAGCGGCGGACCTCCGAAACGGATTACAAATTTTGAGTCGGGACAGGTTTTCGACTTTGACTGGTCCCGTGATGGCAGGGAACTAGCATTGATACGAGGAAGCGAAAGCAGCGACGTCATCATGATCAGGAATTTTCGGTGACGACTGCACATTGGAATGCCGTCCTGAAATCTGCTGCCCGGGCAATAACAGTGTACAGTTGAGAAACGACGAATCGTTTTAAGTTTCGGATCGCGATCCGGGCCGGGACATCAGGGACCGACGGTTGACGTAATCAGGCGTTCTCACCACTTTGCGTCTTTTGTTCGCCAAAATCCGTCTCCGTGAGTGCTATGGTGATATGACAACAGCAATCGTCACATGAGGGATGACGATAGTGCGACAGCCATCAGAATCGCTGTGCAAAATTGAACATTTTTCGTCTTCGGATTGCCGCAACATGAACCACCGCGAAGACAGAGGAGCCTAATCTCAATGAATGAGCAGGTGGTGAGTTGCCCGTATTGCCTGATGGGCGATCAGTTCAGGCCGATGCGGCAGCGACCTGAGTGGTTCATCTGCGAACAGTGCGGCCATGTGCTGCTTCCTGGCGACTCGGACTTCAAGTGTGCCTGCAGCAGGTGCATAGAACTGAATAGGGCCGCGTGAACTGTTGGAACCAGCTGACTATGCTCAGCTACCCAAGCTCGGACGTAGTTGGTGTGATGATTCCACTCCAGCGGGGATCGTCGTCGACTCGGACACATCAGCAAGCAAGGCAACGTGTTGCTCCGGTTTCTGCTGGTGAAAGCGGCGCAGGCGGTGCGTAGCCAACCGGAGTGGCGCAGCAAGTTCTTCCACCTCACCATGCGACGGGGAAGAAAGATCGCCAAGGTAGCGATAGCGCGAAAGCTTCCGGACTTCGATTCTTCGCGTTCACCCCGACCATTCCTCTGGGACAGAGCACAGGTACTATTCAAGCCACGGTGACCAATAACACGATCACGAACAACTTGTTCGGAGTTGCAATTGATGCTGGCTTCCCGTGGCGAGCTGACCCAAAGGTGCGGGCAGCTAACTTTAATATTGTATTTGGCCGAAATACAGTCTCTTCTAGCAAGAAGCGCAGGCCTTGATTACGTTCACACGCCTCACGACATCGCTTAATGCGAAGGAACTCAATGTTTTCAACGACCTCATGAACTCGTTGTTCTCGATCAGTGATTTCGACGACAGTCTCAGCGTGGTACTGTTTCGACAATCCTCTAACCGATCCTATTAACGGGCTTCCGTTACAAAATACTGTTGTTATAAATGGCGTCGTGACTCCGCCTAGCCGCGGCATTCCATAGCAGTTGTTCGCAGTACTGTTGTAACCGCATTATAAGAGGGCGCCCCTTTTGGAGTAGGTTGTCATCGTCTACATGACCACCTACGAAAGGAGCACCCTCGATGAACAGTGAAAAGTATATTGGGCTGGATGTTCATCAAGCAACGATCTCAGTCGCGGTGATGGATTCGCAGGGGAAAGTTGTGATGGAGTCCATCCTGGAAACCAAAGCCGCAACGCTTCTGGAGTTCTTCGCTGGACTACGGGGCAGTCTGTTCGTGACTTTTGAAGAAGGCACCTGGGCCGCCTGGCTCTACGACCTACTCAAGCCGCATGTGACCGAAGTCCTGGTCTGCCATCCGCGCAAGATCGCACTGGTCAAACAGGGCAACAAGAGTGACAAGATCGATGCTCGGAAACTCGCCGAGCGGCTGCGCCTGCATGATCTCAAGCCGGTCTACCACGGCGAGACCGGTGTATGCATGCTGCGCGAGCTGGCCCGCAGTTACCTAACTGTGGTCAAAGATCTTTCCCGGGTCATGAATCGGTTGAAAGCCCTATATCGCAGCTGGGCCATCCCCTGTGGCGGTCGGGATGTTTACTACAAGCGCCATCGCCGCCAGTGGCTGGAGAAGATTCCCGAAGCGGGGACGCTCTGGCGAGCCGAGCAACTCTACGCACAGCTGGACATGCGGCAGCACTTGCGCCAACAAGCACGACGCGAGCTACTGGCGGAGAGTCGCAAACATGCCATCCCCGCCAAGCTACGGACGATTCCATCGCTGGGACCGATTCGCTCGGCGTTGGCGGTGGCGCTGATTCAGACGCCGCATCGTTTTCGCAGTAAGCGCCAACTGTGGACCTACCGTGGACTGGGGCTGGAAACCCGCGATCGCCTATGGGATCTCCGCAGCGCCTGCCCTTAGAATAGAAGGCCCCTCTCCCGAGGGTGTCCCATGAAGCCAAATATGAGTCGCGCATACGGGCACTGACTCAACTCATCGCCAACGACAAGGACCATGAAAAGATAGCGGTGCTAGCCATAGAGCTTGGACGCCTCCTCACGCTGGAACGCAAATTGTTGCCGTTTACGAACGACAAGCCGAAGAGCAGCTAGCTGCGGGCAGAACTCTCGGAGAGGATCCCTCAGCTGAAACGTTGCTGAAACTACAGAAGCACCTGTATTGCCCCTACAACATTTCCACCCCTAGTGTAGTAACCGTGGAACTTCACCTCATCGAAGATCGGATCAGAGAACTGTGTGAGAAAGCCGCAACCGTGAACGATTCCGAGGTGCCCGCACTCTTTGCCGAACTGCAAGCGCTGCTCGCGGATCATTCCGCGTCTGTCAGATATCTTGCTGTCAAAACCATGCAACGAGTCAGCCACGAGCCGTCGTCATCTAAAGCAGCCGACTAAAACTACACCGAGGCTCAGCTAATCAGGCTTCTTCGTTGTGGCATTCGTATCCGCTTCAAGAATGACATCGACCTCGGCTCCGGGCTTAAGACGAACTTTTTCGCCGTTCTCATCAGTCAAGACGTTTTCTACCCGGATTTCGCGATACAGCTCGTCGGCTCCCTCAACACTGATTTCGGCTTTCTCGGGTTCGCATGGAACGATTGGCTTGAGCACTTTCAGTACTTTGCCTCGCAATTTCTTGCGCTTCCTTTTGCTCATGTAGGGCCCCCTGTTCACTGCCGAGCTCAGCAAGTTCTCTCGTCAACCTCTTGATCCGGCTATGCCGCTCCTTATACTGCCGGGAATCGTCAGTCGTCATGCCCACGGGTGCGGCGACTTTTTCCGCTGCCGCTTGTTGTTCGCTCAGTCTCCGGATCTCCTCCTTGAGCCGTTGAATTGCTGCTTGGATTTCTGTCCGTTTAGCGTTTGACATCACGCATTTTAGAGCGTCATGTTCACGGGTGCCGCAGCGCGTGATCACTGCAAACAGACCTCATAATTGATGTAGGTGACTGACAATGGGCTTGACCGTCATTTCAGAATCGAGACCGAGTTGTATCAGGTGATTTCACTCATTGACCCACGGTTAACTGAATCGAGGGTGAGTTATGAAGCCATTGGGAAGCTCGATTTCGAGCCTCAGCACTTCCCCTGGATCGTATGAGTGTTCTTCGCCGCAATCATCGCATTGAACCAAAAAGGGTCCACTGACGGGCAGGGGTTCGAAGGGATCGGTCTCGGCAAGTGGAATTTTATGTCCGAACATCATGTTTGCACTGTGGTGAATTTTGGCATTCTTGCATATCACTACCCAGCAGTAGCTCGAATTTGCCCAGGCATCCAATGACGACATAACCGGCCCCAAGTGCACGCGAGTGTAGTGATCCCACGAGGCCCTACCTATCGGGTGAATCCGGTACCGGATTCCTGCCTGCCGTACCCGTCAAAGGAATTGGACTTGAGATTTGTAAATTGCAGTTTACAATTCAGCCTGCGAATGGAAAAGGGTTTAAGCCCTCCCCCGTTCGCTAAGCCGCCATTCGCAATCCCCAAAATCGAGTGGCGGCTTTTACCGCGCCCAACGGCAGCTCTTTCGGAAGTGACCTCTCGTTGTTCACTTTTCGCGACTGACTGAAAGCACATTAAAGCGAGAAAAACATTTAAAGGAGTGGATGGAAATGAGCACGTTCTGACGGCGGAGTGCCTGTATCGCCGCCTAACCCCTAGCGCTACGGTCAGTCTTGAATTAGAAATGCAGTCCATTTGGGATGGTTGATGTAATCACGCGTTCTCACCACTTTGGCCTTTTGTTCGCCAAAATCCGTGTCCGTGAGTGCTATGGCGATTTTTCACAAACTGTGGAGGAGAGACACTGCAAACCGCTGCAATGTATTGAACTATCTGTAGTAATTAGACGTAGAAAACGCAAGGCGCGAGAACCTTTCTCAGGAGGTTTCTTATGAAAGCGCTGTCCAGCCCTCGCTTCCTTACAATCTACTCCGGCGTGCTCACGCTCGCGTTCATGGCCACTGTACTTTGCGGCATCGCGATGATGCGAAATCCCCATTTCGGGATTATCACCGCCCGCCGCATAAATATCATCGAGCCGGATGGGACGGTGCGACTCACAGTCTCCAACCGCGCCGATTTTCCTGGCAGTTGGATTCATAAGCAGGAGTCTCCCCGGCCCGATCGCCGGGACGCCGCGGGAATGCTGTTCATGAGTGAGGAAGGCACCGAACAGAGCGGCCTGATTTGGGGAGCGGCCAACTGCCTGACGGCACGATAGAAAACCACGGCCATCTGAGTCTTGACCAATATGAGGAGAATCAAATCTTCGCTCTGGATGCTGGTCAAGAGGGAAAAGACAAATTCTCGCGTATCACCATAGCGGATCAGGGAGACTACCCAGTCGAAGAGAAGAGGCGAGCTGAGGCGCGGATCGATAAACTGCCAGCGGACAAGCAGGACGCTGCATGGCAGGAGTTTTTTGCGACCCATTGGCCGCTCTCCAAATGGATCGGTGGGTCTGACTCTGCTCGATGGCAACGGAAAAGTCCGCATCTTGCTCAATGTTCAGTCAGATGGCAAGTCAGTCCTGCAATTCCTTGATGGTAGCGGCGAAGTGGTCAGCGAGCTTACAGGGCAGAAAAAGTAAATCCGACTTCCTCGAAAGTTACCTCCGTACCAAGTCCGCATACATGATTGATGTAATCAGGTGATTTCTCATTGCCCCCGGTCAGCGCCAGGGAGGGTTTTGAGTGTAGTGATTCCATAACAATGTCGGCTCCGATATTCGTTATCGAAGTTTCCGCCATGAATGAAGTTCTTCTCACTCTGGATCGAATCTGCCGCTACCGAACCGAAGGTGGTTTCGCAACTGTGAGTGTAATCGGGATTTTTCACCAGTTGATACGAGTCTCAGTTCGGCCTAGGACAAAGCAGCTCGCAACGTGGTCGTTCCTGAGCAATAACCGTCAGCAATCTTGTGCAATCATCTTACAAACTGCTGACAAAGGTGTGACACACTTTCCATTTGCCTCCCTGTAGTTTGGACCCACACATGGGGCGTGATATCCGCGTTAGGGAGTTGGCTTCGGGGCAGAGACTGCGCTGAATGTCCTCGGGTCAAGCCTTCCGAAACCGAAGACTTGGCACACTCCTATCGAGATTCCCACGCGTCATGTTTGATGCCGCAAGGCACGGGCCCTTCTCTTTGCAGTCACAGCACTTGCTCGTCCACAACTAACCATAGGAGATATTCGTGAAGAAATCTTTAGTCGCGTTTATCGTGCTTGGTCTGTGCTCTGTCAGCTTTGCTGGAAATTCGGACACAGCAATTGTCAGCTCCAAGCAAGTCGCTGTCGAATCGGCTGAGACGCTTGCCGGCCAAGCCGCGCCCATCAGTCCGTCCGCAACTGCAACCTGTTCGTTCACGTTCACATCCGGTGCCAATGGCAATTTTCTGAAGTACTGCGTCACGGTGAACGGCAACATCGCACAATTCGAAACTCCTCAGGGCTTCGAGCACATCGCTCATGGCGTTGTTGGCGAGGGATATGGCATCTGCGATGTGAGCAGCAATACGGAATACTTCGACTACTCGTTTTTTGGTGACAGTCCCAACTGGGGTGAGCCCAGACTTGTCAGTCAAACCGCCAATTCCGTGAAGATTGCCCGCACTACGGCGGACGGCATCTGGACTATCACCCAGACCTTCACCCAGATGGCCGGGACTTCGCCCTCCGTGAAGGTTGCCATGGCGCTCAAGAACAACACGGCGGTCGATCGAACCGCATTCCTCATGCGGTTTGCGGACGTGGAACCAGATCATTCCTTCAGCCCGGATCTGGGTGCGACTTCCAACAGCGCATTTGTGTGGGATCAGACCACATTCGCAAACATACCGTTTCGAACGAACTTCGGATTGCTGTTGCAGGGTTTGCCTCTTCCTCAACAACAAGTCCCCGACGCCGGTCCGCAAGGATTCGTTGAAGCCGACACTTTCGTGACACCTCCGCCCCCTTGCAGCCCGTACCAGAACTTCGTTGTGGGGTCGCAGTCCGAAAACGCTTTCGGAACGATTGTGATGATCTATTCCCTGGGCGTCCCCAAGAAGGCATCGAAAAGCGTCACCGTGAATTACCGGGGCCTGTAGAGCGGCACTTCAACACTTTCGCGCTGCGAGGTGAAAGTTCGGCCCCTGATCGCTGGCACCAGGAGGAGCACAAGTTATCTGGCCTTCCTTCCAGCATAGAAATCCAGAAACTAAGGAGATAGATTGTGCAGAAATTTGTGGTTACAACCATCGCTCTGGCCATGTGCTCGCTTAGCTTCGCTGCCGACACGAACAAACCCAGCGTGAACGCACAAGCACAAGCGGAAGCTGCCTCCGCCCAGAACTTCGCTGCCCAAGCCGCCCTGCGCGGTCCCTTCGCGACCTCGACTTGCTCGTTTACCTTCACCTCCGGCGCGAACGACACCTTCCTGAAGTATTGTGTCACCGCGAATGGAAACATCGCACAACTCGAAACTCCCCAAGGTCACGAGCACATCGCCGTAGGGGCCTTTGGAGAGGGATATGGCCTTTGCGACGCGACCGTCGGGTCGGCAGAGGTCCCCTACTTTGACTACGCCGACTTTGGGGATAGCTCCAATTGGCTCCCCGCCACCGTCGTCGCTCAGAGCCCCACAGTGGTGAAGATCGTTCGTTCAACCGCGGACGGGATCTGGACTCTCACCCAAACCATAACCCAGATGGCCGGAACTTCTCCCTCCGTGAAGGTTGCCATGTCGATTAAGAACAACACCGTGGTCGATCGCCATGCATTTCTGATTCGTTATGCGGATGTGGATGCGAATGGTTTTTTCTTCAACAGTCTGGGCGCGACTGCGAACAGTGCATTCGCATGGGATCCGACCATTTCCACGAACATAGCTTTTCGAGGAAATTTCGGCCTCAGCTTGCAGGCTGACGCAATCCCCCAAGCGCAAGCTCCGAACGACCGTGGCCCCCAGGCATTCACGCAAAACACGCCCGCCGGTCCGCCACCCTGCAGCGTCATTTTCAATTTTGTTCCCAACCTCGATGCCGCAGACGACGGGTCAGCGGTGACCTTCTACGAGTTGGGCGTCCCCAAGAGGGCATCGAGGACGGTTACGGTACATTACAAGGGAATGTAAGTAGCCGTTCCATTTACCCTTGCAAGCGGGCAGTGTGCGACTAGGTAAAGAGCTCTCTTCCAATCAAAGGAGATGGAGTTGCTCTTCCCCGGGCCAGCATCGTGGTCGATCACAGGAAGCTTGGTTCGGGATTTGACGAAGTTGCCAAATCATTCTGTTGCCCCGCTGCTACAAGGCTACCCACAGAATTGCAATCAGACGAACTATGCTGATGAGTGAAATGGGGATATTTCAACCGTCGGGCGCACAGAGTGGTTAGAGGTGCATCCTGCACCTTAGTAACGCTGGTTAGCGGAGCGGGCGCTGCTAGACTGTGGTGAAATGCAACATCTCAATGCCGATGAGATCGCTAGTATGCTGATCGCCCGCCTCATGCGGGAGGTTCAGCGCTTCGTGGCAACCTCCCTCATTCAAGAGGGGGCAAGCGCTGATGAAATCTGGAGTCGATTCTTGAGACACTTGAGCAATGTCAAGACGTCCACATCTGGCGTCGAGAAGAGACCCAAGAACAAGCCCACCATCACCTAGAGGCGCTCATTATCGGCGATTACACTCGTTGACCCGGCCAGGGGGGATTGAGTGCAATGCGGATTTTTCGCCAACTGACCCGTTAGGACTGTCAGTGCCCAATATGCGCCCTTGAGCGGACACCTACCACGTTCGTCGGGATACTTTCCGGCTGCTATCGCATTGGCATCTGTGCAGAGATCGAAGGGCCAAGTGCGAAACGCATCTCCGGGTCGTGCGTGTTCATTCAAATACGCAAGGAACTCTTCTTGATCTTCAAAGAAGAGACGGGTGGGCGAACGGGACCCACGCTAGTGCCAGTTTTCAACGATCAAAATCGTTCGTTCCACGACTGCTGCGATCTTCGCAAGTTTCTCAGGCGACGTAAACACTTCGCCGCCCTGCACCCAGTCGTCGCCTTCATAAGCGAAACCCTTCATCTCTTTTCCCCTGACCGAGCAGGATACATACCAACCCTCTACCTGTCGAAAACAGCGATTTCGCTCATTGAGGGGGTTTGAGTTCCTATGGGCCTGCGGCCCACCCATAGAGATGAAAGTGCGCTTCTAACGGCCCGACTGATTCCAAACGGGTTATGCAATGACTTTCGACGGAGTGTAATGGCGATATTTCAACAGTGATCGCCGTTGGCGCTAGACTGTGAACGTGCAAAAGTGCGCCAAGTGCGGAAAGGGATTCGACAACGTCCGTGGCAAGTGTTCCACGTGTGGTTGGGAGTCTCTAGATAATCCGC
>DASRDJ010000265.1:0-16138 GCA_035652655.1 Terriglobales bacterium | reverse complement strand
CGACGATTCCATCGACCGTGATGACTGCCATGTCGGGCTTCAGCCCATCACGCTGCCCCTTGTCGATGTAAACAATGCGCGATTGCTCACTGCCTCCCGACCCAATGACCTGGGCGGGCAGCGTCTGCGAAATAAACTGTTCCTTGAAGGCCAGCAGGGCTTGCAGCCGGCGAGCCTGGGCCGCGTCTTCGTTCAAGCGAACCTGGTCGAGACGGAGGCGCTCGATTTCCGCTTTCAGTTCGCGGTTCTCGGCGCGCACGCCGCGCAGGTAAAAGTAGTTGTGCCAGAGATTCCAGCTTCCGCCGTGAACCCAGTTCAGAACCTTCTCAAAGGGAGTGATAGAACTGACCGCCCAGATGCGGATCAGCCGGGTAGACTGCGTGTCGGTCGTACGCTTGACCTGCACCGCCAGGCCCAGTACTTGAGCCACCAGCACACAGGCCAGCACGATCAGGTTCTTGTAACGGCCGAGGACGGATTCCATAACACCAGTTTCAAGTTTCCAGTTTCAGGTTTCGAGTCTTAAAGCGGAATCAGACACTGTCGAGTTGTTCGGGCCGTCGCGGGCTGCACAGCACAGCAGAAACTTGAAACCCGAAACTCGAAACCTTTACTCAATCGAAATCTTGCGCAGCAGTTTGAAGTCGCTGAGCATTTTGCCGGTGCCCAGCACCACGCTGCACAACGGGTCATCGGCGATCGAGACCGGCAAGCCGGTTTCTTCGCGGATGCGTTTATCCAGGTTCTTCAGCAAGGCGCCGCCGCCGGTCAGGACAATGCCGCGATCGCTGATGTCGGCAGAAAGTTCGGGAGGCGTGCGCTCCAGCGCGACGCGCACCGCGTTCATGATGGTCGAAACGCACTCGCTGAGCGCTTCGCGGATTTCGCTGTCATCAACGGTGATGGTCTTGGGCACGCCTTCAATCAGGTTGCGGCCCTTGATTTCCATGGTCAGCGGCTTATCGAGCGGATAAGCGCTGCCGATTTCAATCTTGATCTGCTCGGCAGTTCGTTCGCCGATCAGCAAGTTATATTTCCGTTTGAGGTAATTCATGATGGCTTCGTCCATCTGGTTGCCGGCCATACGCACGGAACGCGAGTAGACGATGCCGCTCAAAGAAATGACTGCGATGTCAGTAGTGCCGCCGCCGATATCGACGACCATGTTGCCGCTAGGTTCGGTGATGGGCAACCCGGCACCGATCGCGGCGACCATTGCTTGTTCGACCAGGTAGACTTCGCTGGCCTTCGCGCGATAGGCCGAGTCCATGACCGCGCGCTTTTCCACCTGCGTAATTTCCGAAGGCACGCCGATCACGATGCGCGGATGCACCAGCATCTTGCGGTTGTGCGCCTTTTGGATAAAGTAGTTCAACATCTTTTCCGTGACCTTGAAGTCAGCGATCACGCCGTCTTTCATCGGCTTGATGGCGACGATGTTGCCCGGCGTGCGGCCGAGCATTTCCTTCGCCTCTTTTCCGACGGCTTCCACTTCGGCGGTGTTCTTATTGATCGCCACAATGGAAGGCTCGTTGACGACGATGCCCTTGCCGCGCGCGTACACCAGCGTGTTCGCGGTGCCGAGGTCGATGG
Organism: Terriglobales bacterium; assembly: GCA_035652655.1. Taxonomy (GTDB): domain Bacteria; phylum Acidobacteriota; class Terriglobia; order Terriglobales; family Acidobacteriaceae; genus Gp1-AA133. Next base: position 14,545 of record DASRDJ010000265.1, on the reverse strand, counting down.
CCAGGTCGCTGGAGAAAATGCTGAACAGCGACCGAAGATTGTGAAACCGCCCGGCGCTGGAATGGAATCCGTTGGATGACATACGGTTAACTTCTCTCTCACTCAAGTCGGACGACTGCCTGTCCGTTGCTGCGATTTCAAACTTCCGGTCAGGGGGTTACTTGCTCATTCTATGGGATATTCCCATTCCCCGCCGCACACGAAAGGTCTTGCACCCCGGTAAACACGGGCTACTGAATCACGACCTTCTGCTGCTTGGTATTCACGCCGCCCTGCGCGTTCTGCGCCGTGACCGTAATCGTGCTCTCGCCCGCCGGCAAAGGAGGCGTGAAGTAATGAAAACTGCCGTCGTTGGTCACAAAAGTGACTTCCCGGCCGTTGACCATCACACGCGCGCCGGTCTCGGTCTTGCCGGTCACCTCGATTACGTGCCCGTGCTGGCTCAATTCGATTTCAAGATCGATTGCGACCGCGTCCTTGCCCTTAGGCAGGATCGTGAAACGGCTCTTTTCGCTCTCCACCGACACCTTGCCGCTGGCATCGAGCGACTGCACCATCCAGTAATAAGCTCCGGGCGCAAGGCCGGTGACCGTGACGTCCGCCACGTTGACTGGGCGGTCGACAATGGTCGACGAAAAGTAGGGATTTTGCGAGATACGCAACCGGTAACCCGCCGCGTTCGACATGGCCGTCCAGGTGAACTGCACGTCCTTCGTTTGCGTGCCCGCCGAGAGGAAAAGCGGAATCATGTTCGCTGGCGAAATCGGAGTTGGCGGCCCGATCTCCTTTATCTTCGCCATCTTCTCTGACTTGGCCCTGAAGGTGGCGCGCTCCCAATCCGCCAGGCGGACGGTCTCGCCATTGCGCGACACGTCGCCGCTGCCCTTCTTCACGAGAATTTCGTGTTGATCGCTTTTCGGATCGTTGCGCACCATCGCCGCGCTTTCGGGAGCCAGGGAAGCCGTCGCCCCGGCCACGATGACCTGCGACCTCGATCCCTGGCTGTAGGTAGCGGTCGACAGGTCCACCGTTCCCGACGTCACCGCCACGGCCACATGGGTCTGCTGCTGGTCGTTGGCCGAGTTTTCTTCAATCACGATCAGGGAGTCCTGTTTGACGGTGTAGTTCGTGCCGTCATTGAAGACCACTTTGGCCATGCCTTCCGAGCCGGTCTGGACTACGTCGCCCTTTTCAAGCGGGATGTTGTAGTCGGCACTGATCCAGGTATTGCTGCTCGACTTCTTGATCTTGACCCCGCCCTCAAGGGCGGTAAACCTCGCCTGCTTTTCGGTGCCGGAGGAGGACTTTTGGGGCGGCGGCGCCATTCCGGCAATCCGCTCCAGCATGTTGGTGGTAAGGCTTCCGGCCGCTTTGACCGTGTTGTCGGTGAACTGGGGAAAGGCAAAGTGCATCGCCACCCCGAAGACGAACACCACCGCTAGCACGATCAGCAACACGCTGCGGTAGGTGACCGTCTTCCAGGCTATGTAGACGCCCGGTTTGCGTTTCGACGATGACACGGAGGCCAATGAAAACCAGCCAAACCTAGAGAATATGGGGTAATTCCAACACTACCACAAGCTTTCCGTGGTCAGAACGGGGTAACAAGCTGGGTTCAGGTCCGTTAGAACATGTCCGGTCGTGCAAAAACGGTGTCAGCGGTCACTGCCCAGTGGTTAGGAACAGGCCATTCGTGGGTTGCCGCCAACGCCCGGTGCGATGGGAAGGATTTGGCCGGCGGTTCCCTGATTTCAGTTCTGAGTTTGTGATTCCAAGTTCGCGCGCCCAGAGGTCGTTTCTCCCGGCTTCACGTTCCTGCCCTCATGGGCAGTCTCTCAGCGCGAAGCTCCTTTTCGATCAGAACTGCGACGCTGCATTGGCCGTCGACTCGAGCGAACAGCTCATCGTGTGGCGATATTTCGGCGACGTTTGTGATTTAAGATTCGCGCCAATTTCTTCGTTGCGCGGCGCGCAATCCGGGATATGCTCCAACCCCCAACATGTTGGTTCTCTCGGCCCCTACTCCCGTTCGGAGGCTGCTCATGGAGGACTCTCGGTTATCACTGCGCGATCAAGCTGAGGTCGAGCGTAGTTCCGTCGAGGCGCAAAACACCGTACTCAAACCGGTCGACCCTTTGCAGATCGCGCGCTATCTGGCGCCGCCGCCCACAACACCGTTTGCATTGGAATACGCGTTTCATCTTCTCGGAGATGTGAACGGCATGTCTGTCCTCGATCTGGGTTGTGGGACGGGCAGCAACCTTGTTCCCCTGATCAAGCGCGGTGCGCACACCATTGGCATTGACATCTCCCCTGATCTGATCCGACTCGCACGCAAGCGAATGGATGACGCACATCTGCAATCCGCATTGCAGGTAGGGTCCGCCTACGACACAGGTCTTCCAGACGCATCTGTCGACGTGATCTATTGCATGTCTCTGATTCACCACCTAGAGATCGCGCGCGTTCGCGAAGAGATGCAGCGAGTGCTTGTCCCGGGCGGGCGGATCATCCTGAAAGAACCGATCCGCTTTTCGTCTACCTACACTCGTCTGCGAAAACTTCTTCCCGCCAAGGATGAGGTTTCCGACTACGAGCATCCCTTGACCGAACAAGAACTGGCCACGATGACGGCGCCCTTTCAAGTCGAAGGCAAGCGCTTTTTCCGCCTGCCCATCGTCCCGTTGGTGAATATGGTGCTGCCATCGATGACGCAGTCTCTGGGCAAGACGGACTATCACCTTTTGAAGCGCTACCCTGCCCTGGAACGCTACGCCACCATGGTCGTCATGCGCCTGATCAAGTAGGCGAGGCAACATCAGCGTCCCCGCATTGTTCACGGACGCTGCTCTGGCGCCGTCCCTTGCCCACTCCCAAGCTGGGCCTGTAGCATAGATGGTTTGGGGTGTTGATCAGGAGGCAATCATGGCGACCGATACCGTAACCAGCCCGGAGTTGATGGCTAGCGGCAATACCAAAGTTTTTAAGAACTTCATTGACGGCGAGTGGGTGGCATCCTCGACCGGAGAAACCTTCGAAGACCGCAATCCCGCGGACACGCGCGAAGTGGTCGCGATTTTCCAGAAATCCGGCAAAGACGACGTCAACGCGGCGGTCGAAGCAGCAAAACGCGCTTTCGAGAGATGGCGACTTGTACCGGCGCCGCGCCGCGCGGAGATCGTCTTCCGCGCCGCCGAGATGCTCGCCGAGCGCAAGGAAGAATACTCGCGCGACATGACCCGCGAGATGGGCAAGGTCATCAAGGAGACGCGCGGTGACACCCAGGAAGCCATCGACACGGCCTATTACATGGCTGGTGAAGGCCGCCGCCTGTTCGGGCCCACCACGCCTTCCGAACTGCCCAACAAGTTCGCGATGGCGATCCGGCAACCCGTCGGCGTCTGCGGAATGATCACGCCGTGGAATTTTCCCATGGCGATCCCCTCGTGGAAACTTCTGCCCGCCATCGTGTGCGGGAACACCTGCGTGATCAAGCCAGCGCAGGATACGCCGCTCTCCACCTTCAACCTGGTACGGACGCTGGTCGATGCGGGCGTGCCCAAAGGAGTCATCAACGTGGTGGCCGGGTTCGGATCGAGTGTTGGCGCACCACTTACTGAGCATCCGGATGTGCGGGCCATCTCGCTGACCGGATCGACCGCCGTCGGCCGCACCGTCGGAACAACCGCCGCCAAGAGCTTCAAGCACTGCTCGCTCGAGTTGGGCGGGAAGAATCCCATGATCGTGCTCGACGATGCGAATCTCGATCTCGCTATCGAAGGGGGGCTGTGGGGCGCGTTCGGCACGACCGGGCAGCGCTGCACGGCCACCAGTCGCATCATCGTGCAGAAAGGCGTATACCGCGAGTTTGTAGATCGCTACGTTGCGCGCGCGAAGGCTCTCAAAGTTGGGAACGGTCTCGACGAGTCGATCGACATGGGCCCCGCTGTCAACGAAGCGCAGTTGAAGACGGATCTGAGCTACGTCGAAATCGGTAAGGATGAGGGCGCGAAGCTCGTATGCGGCGGCAACCGCCTCGACAAGGGCGCTTACCAGTACGGCTTCTTCATGGAGCCGACGGTGTTCATCGATGTGGATCGGAAGATGCGAATCGCACAGGAAGAAATCTTCGGGCCGGTGGTTTCGATTATTCCGTGTGACGGGCTGGAAGATGCGATCGAGATCGCGAACGGCGTGGAGTACGGATTGTCGTCGGCGCTGTACACGAAGGACGTGAACCGCGCCTTCACCGCAATGCGTGATCTGTACGCCGGCATCACTTACATCAATGCGCCCACCATCGGAGCCGAAGTGCATCTGCCGTTCGGCGGAACCAAGGCGACAGGCAACGGCCATCGCGAGGGCGGGATCGGCGCGATCGACTTCTACAGTGAGTGGAAGTCGGTGTACATCGATTACTCCGACAAGCTGCAGAAGGCACAGATCGATCGAGTAGATTAGTCATTGGTTGTCAGTCGCTCGTCTTCAGAAACCTTACACCGCAAAGTGCGCAAAGTTTGCGCAAAGCTCGCAAAGTAACGATTGCATCGACATCCGCTGCGAAGCTGGGAAGCACTGAGATTTTCTTTGCGTTCTTGGCGGTAGTGCTTAGCGCTCTTTGCGGTTAAGCTTTCGTTTTGTTTTACGAAGCACTGGTCCGATCCGGAGTTTAAATGCCAGCCACTCAAGTACGGGAAGTTGCCGCTGCCCAGCGTTTGGAGAATGTCCGCTACGCCATCCGTGATCTGGCCTGCGTGGCCGACGAAGTTGCCAAGAAGGGCCACAAGATCCTGCCGCTGAATATCGGCGACCCCATCAACTTCGACTTCCAGACGCCCGCTCACCTGATCGAAGCCGTCTACAAAGCCATGAAGGACGGTAAGAACGGCTACGCGCCGTCGCCGGGGATCAAGGAAGCCATCGACGCGATCCGCGGTGAAGCTGAGCGCAAAGGCATCACGAGCGTGCAGGATGTATTCGTCACTTCGGGTGTGAGTGAAACGGTCGACATTTGTCTCAGCGCGCTGCTCAATCCCGGCGACAACCTGCTGACTCCCAGCCCGGACTATCCGCTGTACTCTGCCGTTCTCGCAAAGCTTGGCATCGAACTGAACACGTACGCCCTCAACGAGGATGACGGCTGGCAGCCCGACCTCATCGACGTTCACAAGAAGATCGGTCCGCGCACGCGCGGTATTGTGCTGATCAATCCCAACAATCCAACGGGCGCGGTGTGTTCGCGTCGCATGCTGGAAGCGGTCGCCGAACTGGCGCGCCGCAACAACCTCGTCATCTTCGCGGACGAGATTTACGACAAGCTCGTCCTCGACGACGACGCGCAGATATCCCTCGCCTCCGTCGCTCCCGACGTGCCCGTCGTCACGTTTGGCGGACTCTCGAAAAACTACCTCGCCCCGGGGTGGCGCATCGGATGGGGGATCGTTAGCGGCGACGCGGCTGCCGTGAAGCCCTACGTCGAAGGTATCGGGCGACTGCTGCGCTCGCGGTTGTGCGCAAACCATCCGGAACAGTACGCGATCAAGGCCGCGCTCGAAGGGCCGCAGGACCACTTGCAAGAAGTGTTAACCAAGCTGCGTTCGCGGCGCGACCTCACGATGAAGTGGTGCAATTCCACGAAGCGCGTAAGCTGCGTTTCGCCTAAGGGCGCTTTCTACGCCTTCCCGCGTCTCGACATTCCTGAGGGCGACGATGTGTTCGTGAAGGAACTGCTGGTGCAGAAGCACGTGCTGGTCGTACACGGCTCGGGCTTCGGACAGAAGGCAGGCACCAAACATTTTAGGATCGTATTTCTGCCCGACGAGCAAACTCTAACCACGGCTTACGCCGGCATCGCCGACTTCATGAAGACGCGATACAAATAGCGAGTTCGCTGAGTTTGCTCTTAGCGCACTGAGGACTTCCGCCCGTCAGTGCGCACCGACTTTGCCAAACGTCGCCAGCCTCCGTTTCTGCAGATCGGTCACATCCACGTGTTCGGCCTCGAGTTCGGCCTCCTCCTCGGCCCACTCCTGGGCTTCACGGCCGGCCAATCTTCTCATCAAGCCCGCCGCGCAGTTCGAGCAGCAAAAGCCCTTGATGTAGTGTCTCTTTCCATCGTGCTGTTCAATGCAATATTCGTAGGTGAAGGCCGGGGGCTCTGCGATGCATAGATTGCAGGTTTCTGGAGCGTTGATGTATAGGGGATCGAAAGTTGCGAAGAAGAGGCTATCGTTCATAAGCCACCTCGCAAGAATTTGGAGTGCCTCCTTCATCGCACATTCCCGCCAACGAATCTGTGAGCCGGGTCACGTCTCACCGCCCACGGCAAGGCTGTTTTCCCAGAAATGATGCAGACCTATTTCGGCAACCGTAGTCTTTCGCGCCGAATCTGTTTAAACTCAGACGGTAAGCCCGTTGGGACGAGCCGCGTGATCGACATCCACAGCCATATCCTCCCCGAAGTCGATGACGGACCAAAATCCTGGGAAGTGTCGGTCGAGATGTGCCGGATGGCGGCGGCCGACGGCGTGACCCACATGGTGGCGACGCCCCACTCCAACGATCGCTACCACTACGATCACGCATACCTGACCGGTTGCGTTCAGCGCCTGCAAGGGATGGTCGGCGAGACACCCCAGCTCAGCCTGGGCTGCGACTTCCATCTTTCCTACGACAACCTGCAAAGCCTGCTGGCGCAGCCGCATCTCTACACCGTCGCCGGAGCCAGCTACCTGCTGGTGGAGCTGAGCGACTACAGCATTCCCGCTTTGATTGGGGATTGGTTCATGCGCCTGGGCGATCGCGGGCTCACGCCCATCATCACGCATCCCGAGCGCAACGCGATTCTGAGGCAAACCCCGCAGCGAGTGATCGAGTTTGTGGAGATGGGCTGCGCGGTGCAGATCACCGCCAATGCCCTGACTGGTTTTTGGGGACAACGCGTCGCGCGCGTGGCCACCTGGCTGCTGGAGCGCGAGGCGGTACACGTGATCGCGTCCGATGCTCACGACACCAAGCACCGGACCCCGACCCTCTCGGAGGCAAGAGCCGCGGCTGCCGAAATTGCCGGTGAAGAGGTAGCGCGGGCTCTGCTGGAAGAAAACCCGCGCGCGATTCTTTCGGGACAACCGCTTCCCTACTCCCCGAAACCCGTCCTCAAGGGATAGCCAGGTTCGGAAGCGGTCGCAACGGTCGTTCGGCGTCTCCAACTTCAGTTACAGGGTCTCAAACGGCACTTTAGAACCCGTGTTCCGCGGAATCCCCGCTGAACCGCAGTGTCTGCAACACTCTCTCGTTGGCCGCATTGACCGTGTAGACCACCTGGTCACGGTCCACCTTCTGCTTGAGAGGCGTCAGGCTGCACTTTACGCGCGCTTCGGCCGACTTGCCGCCGATCTGCTTGAACACCATGATGTGATTGTCAGCTTCCATCAGGTGGCGAACTTCATACTGGCCCTGGGGCAGCAGCACATCACCCACTCGCGTGGGAGCCGTTAGCGTGACTTTGCGCTCATCGGCAACCCCGTACTTGTTTGTCTTGGCCAGCAAAACTCCGGAAATGCAAAGGACAACCGCGATGAATAGCGTTATGACTTTTAAACGTCGCATAGAATCCTTTCGGGTACTCCTTTCCTATGTTATCGGCGTCCCTCGGGCGGGGAAGTGTGCAACGTCACGGGAAGTTGTGACAGGAAACCCGATACCAGGAATCAACGCAGAGCTCAGAATTGAGATCGGTAAAGTCTAAAATACTTGGCTTATGTCTCTACCGGAGGGATTCGCAATTCGTCGCGCCTCGACCGCCGATCTGGAGACTCTGATCGAGCATCGGAGAGCCATGTTTCAGGACATGGGTTACAGCGACGAAGCTGCGATGCAAGCCATGTCAGAGAAATTTCGCGGCTGGCTGCTGGAACACATGAATGCGGGGGACTACCTCGCGTGGCTGGCGACGGCTCCCGACGGCTCGACTGCGGCAGGTACGGGTCTCTGGCTGATGGACTGGCCTCCGCACATGATCGGCCGTGGCCGCCGCGGCAATATTCTTAACGTCTACACGAGCGCGAATTTCCGCCGTCGCGGATTGGCCCGCGCACTGATGCAAGCAGCCCTGGACTGGTGCAAGCAGAACGGCATCGACACGATCATCCTGCACGCCAGTCCCTCAGGACGAAGCCTCTACGAGTCGTTGGGATTCGCAGCCACCAACGAGATGCGCCTCCGATTGTAGTCTTGGCGGACGCACACGAAGCTTGTTGCTAGGTGTGCCTCGACGACGGGTGCCCCATCTTTGCGCGTACTTTGCGCAAAGGTGGCATCCACCCCGTAGAAATCTTGGGATTTCTGGAGGCAGTTTCAAATCTTCATGGCGGATCTGCTCAACGAGCTGCTAATGGGTAACACTTTCAAAGACTGACATTGGGAGGCTGGCAACCGTGAAGGCTAAGAAAGCCGTCTGGAAGGCATTACTAGGAGTTCTTTCAATATTCGTCTCCCTCGCTCTTGCATTCGAGTCTTCGCATATTGCATATCATCTATCGCTCAGGACACCGGGTATGTGGCTTGCAGATATCGTTTTTAACCGCCTCGTTAGTACAGGAAATAGCGGTCAGTGGATGAACATCGGAATTGGGTTTGGAATTGAGATAGGCATGGACGCCTTGTGCTGGCTTGTGGTGATTTGGGGTCTATATCTGCTGATTGGCAAATTGATCAGACGAGCCGAGCAATAAGCATCGCTATCCAACTTTGAACTGGCAATCATCTTTAAAAGAAACTGAATTGAATCAGATATAGGGAGCTGTTATCGCTGAGGCTGGCTGACCGGCACCGTTGGCCCTTTGGCCGCCGGAGTCGAAGCCTCGGACGTGGCGGAAGTTTCCGGTGTCGAGGTCATCGCGCTTTCCGGATTGAGCAGATGGTCGTGATTCGGGCCCAGGCCCAGTTTGATCAGCGCGCGGGAGTCGGGCACCGTCTTGTTCTGCCAGCCGTTGTCGGCCTGGAATTTGCGCAGGGCGGCTTCGGTGGAAGCGTCCCACTTGCCGGAGGGCTCGCCGCTCATGTAATGCTGCTTGATCAGCGCTTGCTGGATCTGGTGCGTGCGCTCGACGTCAATTTTCTGCTGCCCGCGATGGGACCCCTTCCGCGACCGCTTGCTTTTGCTGGAGGCCTTCGCAGTCTTGGTTTTGGTGGATTTCAGCTTTGCGGTCGGATGGCTTGCCGTCGTGCTTGTCTTACTCGCGGACGCGTCCGGCAGTGCAACCGCCTGCGTCCAGGCCATGGAACACACGAGGACCGCAGCACTCGAAGCAGCCACTCTGCTCTTCAGCCACGACCCGTAAAGTCCCATTCGCTCACCTCTGTCTCGCCCAACGGCAGATATCACCCCGGATGACCATGGGATGAAACTCTCCCCGCGAAGCGTTGTCAAGGAATATGCCCGGCGGCACCGGCACTGGAAATCATCCCTGAATCAGGACGCCAGTGCCAGTGACCGTCGGACAATGATCGGGTTACGGAAGTGTACCCGCGATAAAGATCGTGCCGTCCTGCTTGCCTGCCCCTCTGGGCCGAACCAGGAACACCACGTCCTGCCCGCTCTTCAGCGAGGCTTCAATCTTGGTGAAGTCGTCGGCTGAATTCACGGGCAGTTTGTTGATTTCGAGAATCACGTCGCCGCGATTCAGGCCGATGTCATCGGCGAAAGACCCGGCTTTGACATCCTGGACGATCACGCCCTTACCGGCAGGAACATCCAGACGCTCGGCGAGATCGGCGGTCAGCGGACGAACGCTCAGACCCAGCTTGCTTTCCTTGGGCTGCTGTTCTTCGTTGCCCTGTTGATCTTCACCCAGGCGAGCCGCGAACAGCTTGGAGCGGTCGGCAATCGTGACCGAGGTCTGCTCCTTTTTGCCATTGCGCACGAAGCTCAGGTTGGCTTTCGAACCGGGCTTGCGGGCAGCAATGTCGGCAACCAGTTCGTCACCGTTTTTGACTTCCTTGCCGTCCACCGCGGTGATGGTGTCGCCAACCTTCAGGCCAGCCGTGTCGGCCGGGCTTCCAGCAACGACGTTGGAAATCGTGACGCCCGATTGCACGCCGTAAACGCGGGCAATGGCGGGTACGGGCTGGGCGGCAAATTCCACGCCGATAGAACCGCGCGTGACTTTATGCTCAGGCCCGATGATCTGGTTGTAAACGGATACGACGGTGTTCGAAGGCATGGCAAAGCCGACGCCCGCGTAAGCATTCGTCTCGGTCAGAATCGCGGTGTTGATGCCGATGACTTCGCCGGCCATGTTCACCAGCGGTCCGCCAGAGTTGCCGGGGTTAATCGCCGCATCGGTCTGCACGAATGACTGAAACTGCCGGCCCGGGACGATGTTGCGTCCCTTCGCAGAAACGATACCGGCGGTCACCGTGGCCTGGAGTCCGAAGGGACTCCCGATGGCCAGAACCCAATCGCCCACCTGCATGCTGTCGGAGTTGCCAATCTTGGCGGTCGGGAACCCCTTGTCGGATTTGTCCGGCTCGATCCGGATCACGGCCAAGTCGGTTTCCTGATCGGAACCCACAACCTTCGCGTCGTGCTGCACGCCCGGCGGATCATCCTGCAAGCGCACGCGGATGCGGTCCGCTTTCTCAATCACGTGACGGTTGGTGACGATGTATCCCTTGGGATCGACCAGAACGCCGGAGCCCAGCGAGCGCTCCTTGATGTCCCCGCCGCCCGGTCCACCCTGTCCGCCTGGGCCGCCAAAGAAGCGGTCAAAGAAATCGTCGAACGGGCTGCCCCCGCCTCCGCCGCCGTTCGGATCATTGTCTTCATCGCCCGGACCCGGACGCGCGCCCCGGCGCTGCCGGTGCGGATTCTTGATGGTCGATTCGGTATTGATGTTGACGACGGCCGGCTCCAGCGTCTTGGCGATCTGCGAAAAGGTATTCGAAAGCTGCTGCGGAGCGGGCACGCTCAACTGCTTGGCGTCGGAGGACTGTTGCCCTTCCTTGCCTTTCACTCCGTAAGAAACCACCGAGCCAATCAGAATGCCGACAGCGAGTGTGGCGAGGATACTGAGGGTGTAGAGCCAGCGTTTGGCCTTCAAATCCACCCAAAAAGCGCTTGCGCGCGGTTCCATAATGTTTACTTCCTCCGGGAATCTTCGAGACCGCTAAATTATACCTGTTTGGCACATCCCGACAGATATGTAGCAGGTGATAAAGGCCTTACTGCTTAGACGCGGGTCGTGGTCAAAGCGTTTCATGCTCGTCTACGAATTTCTTAGTTGTTGGTTTGCGACGCCTCTTGCGGCTGACATCCTGCTAGTCGCTGGCCGAATCCCCCAGAAGTGGGTACCATTTTCTATCCGGATCGACAACGGAACTGGAAAACGAAAGTATCCCAAATCGAAGCACCGGCGGTACTTGCGCCGCCGGCAAGTGAACGCGTATATCGTGGAGACTGCGGGACGTAGAAAAGGGGTTTCTCTGCATGGCAACCACAGCAATGCCCAAGGCCAAAATCTCCGGCGGCTCCTTCCTGCTGGAGGAGCGCCACACTTCCGAAGTTTTTACGCCGGAAGACTTTACCGAGCAGCACCAGCTCATCGGCCAGACGACGGAAGAGTTCGCGGTCAACGAAATTCTGCCCAACGTCGAGCGCATCGAGCATAAGGAATTCCAGGTCACGCGCGATCTGCTGAAGAAGGCCGGCGATCTGGGACTGTCGGGCGTCGAGATTCCTGAGGCCTATGGCGGCCTCGAAATGGATAAGGTCACCGCGGCGGTCATTGCTGATCACATCGCCAAGTACGCGGGCTTCGCTACCACGTGGGGCGGACACTCTGGCATCGGCACGCTTCCAATCGTTTACTTCGGCACCGAAGAGCAGAAAAAGAAGTACCTGCCCAAGCTCGCTTCAGGCGAGACAGTGGGGGCTTACGCGCTTTCAGAGTCAACTTCGGGTTCTGACGCAATGAATTGCCGGGCGCGCGCCGAGCTCTCGAAAGACGGGAAGCACTACGTCTTGAACGGCGAAAAGATGTGGATCACCAACGCTGGATTCGCCGACTTGTTCACCGTGTTTGCGAAGATCGATGGCGAGAAATTTTCAGCATTTCTGGTTGAGCGTGGATATCCCGGCTTCTCGGTAGGTGCGGAAGAACACAAGATGGGCATCCGCGGATCGTCTACCTGCCCCATCATCCTCAACGACTGCCAGGTGCCGGTCGAAAATCTACTTGGCGAAATCGGCAAAGGACACGTCATCGCCTTCAACATTCTGAACATCGGTCGCTTTAAGTTGGGCGCGATGTGCGTGGGCGGGGCGCGCGTGTCGATTGAGAACGCCATCGGCTACGCCAAGCAACGCAAGGCCTTCAACAAAGTCATCGCCGACTTCGGCCTGGTCCGCGAAAAAATCGCGAACATGGCCGCGCTCATCTACGTGGGCGAGTCCCTGGTCTACCGCACGGTGGGCATGATGGACGCCGCCCTCAATGAAGTCGACAAGTCTTCCCCTGACGCGCTGAAAGACACGCGCAAGGCCATCGAGGAATATGCCGTCGAGTGTTCCATCATTAAGGTCTGGGGCTCGGAGATGATCGACTACGTGGTCGACGAGACCATGCAGATCTACGCCGGTTATGGATTCGTCGAGGAGTATCCCGCCGAGCGCGCTTATCGCGACGCCCGCATCAACCGCATCTTCGAAGGCACCAACGAAATCAACCGCCTCATCATCACCGGTTTCCTGCTGAAGCGCGCCATGAGCGGACAGCTTCCTCTCATGCCCGCTATTAAGAAGCTAATGGACGAGGTGCTATCCGGGCCTAGCACAGGCGACGAGATCGAGGGCCCGCTCGCCGACGAGCGCAAACTGGTGGCCCAGGCCAAGAAGCTCGGACTGTTCGCGGCGGGATCGGCCACACAGAAATACATGCAGGCCATCCAGGACCAGCAGGAAGTCATGGGTGCCATCGCCGACATGACGATTGAGACTTACGCGATGGAGTCAGCTGTCCTGCGCGCGCAGAAACTGATCGAGGCGAAGGGCGAGAAGAACGCTGCACTCGCCATCGCCATGACGCGCGTCTACCTGACGCAGGCGATGGAGAAGGTCGAGTCGGCCGCCAAGCGCGTGATCGCGAATGTTGCGGAAGGCGACATGCTGCGCACGCAACTCGCAATCCTGCGCCGCCTGGCCAAGTATGAGCCTTTCAACACGATCGACCTGCGGCAGCTGATCGCGAAGCGGGCCATTGAGGTTGGGAAGTACTCGCTGGCTTAGCACCGATTCACCGCAGAGGCACGGAGTTAACCAAGAAAAGGCTCGGGCGCCCCGTTTACGGGTCCGACGGGCGAGGACGCCCGTCGCTACACCGACAAGTTCGGGAAGTTTGGTCCTCCTTCTCGACACATCCTTTCTTCCACCTCCTTCCTTTGATACAACTATCCGCACAAATCCCATGAGACCAATCGTGCATTGCTGTTTCCTCGCTATCCTTTCGTTCGGCGCCTCGCTCCTTTTCGCGCAGGACAAACCTTCTCCATCCGCCAACCTCGCCCTCACCCCGCCAATGGGCTGGAACAGCTGGAACAAATTCGGCTGCAACGTCAGCGAAGACATGATCAAGGGCATGGCCGACGCCATGGTCAAGTCGGGCATGAAGGACGCCGGCTATCAGTACGTCGTGATCGACGACTGTTGGCAGGTTTCCCGCGACAAAGACGGCAACATCGTCGCCGACCCGCAGCGCTTCCCGTCCGGTATCAAGGCGCTCGCCGACTACGTGCACTCGCTCGGCCTGAAGTTCGGAATTTATTCGGATGCCGGATCAAAAACGTGCGCCGGGCGCCCAGGTGGACTCGGCCACGAGTATCAGGACGCACTCAAGTACGCTTCCTGGGGAGTGGACTACCTGAAATACGACTGGTGCAACACCACATCACAAGACGCGCGCGCCTCCTACGCCAACATGCGCAATGCGCTCGATGCCTCCGGCCGACCCATCGTGCTCAGCATCTGCGAGTGGGGCACCGCCAAGCCCTGGCTATGGGGCAAAGAAGTCGGCGGCAACTTGTGGCGGACGACGGGCGACATCCAGGACCGATTTTCCGGCAAAAAAGAATGGGAGCCCGGCAACTGCTGCAACTTCGGCGTGACCGCCATCCTCGACGCGGAAGACGAGATTTACTCCTACGCAGGCCCAGGGCACTGGAACGATCCCGATATGCTTGAAGTGGGCAACGGGGGCATGACCGACACCGAGTACCGCTCGCATTTCAGCTTCTGGGCACTGCTCGCAGCTCCCCTGATTGCAGGTAACGACCTGCGCGACATGAAGCCGGAGATTCATGACATCCTGACCAACAAGGAAGTGATCGCGATTGACCAGGATCCTCTGGGCCGTCAGGGCCGGCGCGTCTGGAACGATGGCGATCTGGAAGTATGGTCGAAACCGTTGTCCGGGGGAAGGCGCGCTGTGATCCTCTTCAACCGCGGAGAGAGCGAAAAACAAATCATCGCCCGATGGACCGATCTCGACTA
>DASRDJ010000264.1:0-17721 GCA_035652655.1 Terriglobales bacterium | reverse complement strand
TCATCAACAGACTCTGTTGGGGCAGTATCTCGATCCGATCGCCGACAAGCTTTTGCTCAGCACCCTCTTCCTGGTGCTATCGATCCTCCACAAGATTCCATGGAAGTACACGGTGCTGGTGTTCGGGCGTGATATTGCGATCCTGGTGACCAGCGCGGTGCTCTATACCATTGCGGGCCTGCGCAATTTCAGTCCCAGCATTTTCGGCAAGGCCAACACCTGCGCGCAGATTGCCGCCGTCTTCTTCGTGATGCTGTTCGAGATAACCCATTTCCGCTCGGTGTGGATCGCGCGTAGTGTTTTGCTGTGGGCAACTTTTATTTTCACAGCGATCTCGTGGGTGCATTACGCCTTCCTCGTGCAGACCCGTCTGAGAAGTGCGCACGCAGCCGAGTCGCGCAGCGGGCCGAATAAACAGGTCGCGTAGATTTCCTCACGAAATTAGGCCCAGCGGCTGCATGGCCGGCTATTCCGCTTACTCTGTCGCGTCGCGGCGCTCCACAACAGCACGCTTCCCACCAGGCTCGGCAATAAAGGCCAAAGGGCGCGCAACAAATCGTGTTCGAGACTGTGCGTGTTGAGAGAAGAAGCTAGCATAATCCACGAGAAGAGCTGCATCCGCGCAGGTGAAGTCTGGTCCAGCGTGCGGGTCAATTGGTCGGTGGCGCCCATCACACGCGTAAACAGGTGGAAGAGTCCGGTTCCGCCGATGGCCAGTCCGGCAAAGGACCGGAAGATTTCGCATGGGAGATTCGGGGTTTTCATCTTTGCGCCCTCTACTGGTACATCGAATGGAGGACGGTGAAATCGACAAGGAAAGCGAAGTTCTTATTATCAATTGAAAATAGGCTATTTAGGTGGATGCGGGGTGCGTCCGTCCACCTCGATGGAGAAAATCTTAAAACGCAGAGGGCGCAGAGAAAAGCCTTTAGAGAACGCAAAAGCGCATCCTCGCCTCAGGCTCGCTGAGTACATCCGGGCGTCAGTGTTTTTCTTTGCGATCTTTGCGTTAGCTTTACGTGCTTTGCGGTTCAGGCTACTGATGCAATCCGGAAACTCATAAGCGCATCACGGTATGAGAAAAAGCGTGACGCGAAAACTCTTGTGGCGAAAGAAGATCGCAAAAGTAAATCGAGATTCTTACAAGAACCGTCATCTTTTCTCTTGCGAACATTTCAAAGTCATGGCATCTTAGAACATCTTTTCAAGAAAGGACGCTCATTGCTGCGATCTAAAACACAACTCGCAATTAAGCAATGCCGGCCGCTAGACGGCTTGGGTTGCATGTGGGCGTCGTTTCGTAACGTCAGTTACTAACTTCACTCGCAAGCAATCCAAGTAAAACAAAACATGCTGGGTGGCGTAGGCCGCGGTTCCTTCGACTGAACCTCGACTAACACCGCTGCCGCATATTCCCCCAGCCCTAACTACTCAGGGCCAGTGGTGATTGGCCACGGATACTTCTCTGGCAGACAGCTCGTTCTAACGAACGAACTGTGAGGTTCGAAGCCTCAGGGCGCAAGCCCTTCCGTGACCTTCTGTTCCCTGGCCAAAAAAATTATGTGGCGCGGACACTCTTGTCCGCGAGCTGTGTATCGACGGTGCGGCGATGGCCAATCCGCCGCGGGCGCGGACGTGTGTCCGCACAAGAAGCTTCGCGGTGGTGGAAGAGCAGAGTTAATTAAACAAGTAGTATCTTCGGCCGGTGGTGAAGGCAAGGGGTACTTCGCCTCGAACGCGGGTGGACGCAGGTTCGAATCCTGCCACGGGAATTACGCCCGTGTAGCTCAGTGGATAGAGCACCTATGTCCTTTGTCGTTGGTTCCCCGGCTGACTACTCACCTGACCGATGAACAACCGAGTAAACCGGTCTGCAGACCGTGAAGGCAAATGAAACTAGCAGTCGTTGTGAAACTAATTCGGCAAATGCTCAGCGGGCAGAACCAGTTCGCCTCGGGCGGATTGCTGCTGATGATTGTGGGTGCGGTCGGCGTCTATCTACGATCGCTGCCACTACGCCTGTGGTCCTGGCTTACCTATCAAGGCACGATGCTACTGACGATCAATGATGACGACACTGCATTCGAGTGGATGAAGGAGTGGTTTCTCGAACAACCATTTCTGAAGAAGGTTCGCTGGCTTGATGTGGACACCTCGCTTCGAGGAGATGAGGCATCGCTGATTCCAGCGCCAGGACGGCATAGGTTCTGGTACAGCGGTCGCCCGTTCTGGATTTGGTTTACGCGAAAGGAGGAAGCAGTGGGATGGACACCGAGACGCATGGAGTCGCTAACGTTTCGAACGATTGGAAGAGATACAAGGCTCCTCGAGAGATTCGTCAGTGATGTCGTAGCTTGTCACAAAAGCAAGCAGCGGCAAGCATCCCACCTCTACCAGTACGACGAACGGTGGTGTTATGTGCACGCGTATGCCCCAAGGAGACTTGGGTCAGTGATCCTGAAGCCGAACGAAAAGGAAGATCTGCTGAACGACATCCGGCAATTCCGGGAGTCGAGAGAACGATACGGGGTGCTGGGGGTTCCTTATCACCGCGGTTATCTGCTGTACGGACCGCCGGGTACCGGAAAAACGTCGTTGGTGTCAGGACTGGCTGCTGAATTTGGAATGTCAATTTACGCAATCAACTTGACTGAACTCAACGATCAGAAACTGAAACGAGCAGTGAGTACGATTCCCGAGAATTCCGTGATTCTGTTCGAGGACATCGATTGCATGAAGGTGGGTGGCCGAAAATCTCGAATCGATGATGAGAGTCAAAAGTCGCGCATCACCGAAGACGCGAAGGGCGAGTCGGGAGACAGATTTGGAGTAACGCTTTCAGGCCTGCTGAATGTGCTGGATGGCTTTCATGCTCCCGAGAATGTGCTCTTTCTGATGACGACGAACAAGATTGAGGCGCTCGACCCGGCTCTGCTGCGCCCCGGTCGAATCGATTACCGATTGTTTATGGGCACAGCAACAGAGGGGCAAAAGGCGGAGCTTTACCGTAGATTCTTTCCGCTCGCGTCTCAGGCCGAGGCTCAGATCTTCGTTGCGAGCCACGCGCACGCAGAAACGATGGCGGAGTTTCAAGGTCTGCTGCTCGGACTCGAGGAAACTCAAAATAAGGGCGATGTCCAGGCTGCCCTCGAGTTTGATGCAGAGGCTCGTGAACCGGTGGTTGCTTAATTCGCGGACACGATTGCGGAAGGCAAATGTATGACAGTGATTCGAATCAGAACCGGAACGCCAAAGGGCAGCGAATCGCTCTGCAATTCCTGCTACTGGGCGCACATCCAACGCGGATTTGCCGAGAGTGAAGAGGTCGTGCTGTGTGCGTTCCTGCGGCAGGCGCGATTGATCCCTTTCAAGGTTAGTCAGTGCACCGACTATAACGACAAACGAATTCCCAGCAAGCGGGACATGGAAGACATTGCCTGGATCATTCGGACCAAAGATGTAAATCGTCCAATGGGATTTGCTCAGAAGGAAGAGAACGAAATTGAAGAAGGCGATGTCGAAATTGTGTCTGCCGACTAGCGTCTGAGTTTGTAACCAAGTTCGGAGGGACTCGACACTATGCCGCGACTGCTCGGCGTCGTGGTCCTTCCGAGCGCCGCCGGTCCATTCACTCGGGATGGACCGGCAAGGCCAGGCGCACAGCAATTTCGCCGGTGGCGCAGGAGACGGCTACTTCGGACGCCGAAATGTCTGCGAACTTCGTGGACGTCGGGGGCAGGTCAAACTGCCAATGCTGTCACCGCCAATTCCCCGGCGATGTTTTGCCATCGACTAACGACTATCAGCTATCAGCCAGCTGAAGACTGATGACTGAAGACTGGAGACTAAATATGGCTCGACTCAATCTACTCAATCTTGCTCGTGGACTGCGCACGCATGAAGGCGCGCCCGCGCGTCATCTCTCGAATGAGTTGCAACTGCGCCGTTCGGTGCTGGCTTGCCTCCTGTGGGAGAACCAGTTCTATGAGGACGGAGTCGAGATCGCTGGCCGCATCGCGGAACTGGTGCCGAAGGTCGAGGCAGAGCGTGTCGCTGCGCTTGCCGTCGAGACCCGCGAGCAGATGAAGCTTCGTCATGCGCCGCTGCTCCTGGTCCGCGAGATGGCTCGTCACAAGACCCATCGCGGTCTGGTGGCCGAGACGCTCGAGCGCGTTATTCAGCGTGCGGACGAGCTGTGCGAGTTCGTTGCCATCTACTGGAAGGACGGGCGCGTGCCGCTCTCGGGCCAGGTGAAGAAGGGGCTCGCTGCAGCGTTCCCGAAGTTCGACGAGTACCAGCTCGCGAAGTACGACCGCGGCGGACCGATCAAGCTGCGCGACGTCCTGTTTCTTTGTCATGCCAAGCCGCGTGATGATGCGCAGGCCGGCGTGTGGAAGAAGCTGATCTGGGGACGGCTCGCTGTGCCCGACACGTGGGAGGTTGCACTCTCGGCTGCGGGCGCGGGCAACGGCGCTTCGAAGACCGAGGCGTGGACTCGTCTGGTCGCCGAGAACAAGCTCGGTGCGCTTGCGCTGCTCCGCAACCTGCGCAATTTGCGCGAGGCCGGAGTGGACGAGGAGCTCGTGCTCTCGGCGCTTGAGGCGATGAACACGCAGCGCGTGCTGCCGTTCCGTTTTCTCGCGGCGGCGCGTCATGCCCCGCAGTGGGAGCCCGCGCTTGAGGCGGCCATGCTCAAGTGGGTGACTTCTCAGCCGAAGCTGGCGGGGAAGACCGCCTTGCTGATCGACATCTCGGGATCGATGACCGCGCGGCTTTCGGGTCGTTCTGAGATGCTGCGTACCGACGCGGCTTACGGTCTCGCGGTGTTGCTGCGCGAGATCGGTGAGCATGTGGCGGTGTACTCGTTCTCGGACAACCTGGCCGAGGTGCCGGCGCGTCGCGGCTTTGCACTGCGCGATGCGATTGATACCTCGCAGCGCCACAACGGCACGTATCTCGGAAAGGCCGTTGAGCAGCTGAACCAGAACGAGCGCTACGACCGCTTGATTGTCATCACCGACGAGCAGGCGCACGACACGGTGCCAAATCCGCAAGGGAAGGGCTACGTGATCAACGTGGCGAGCTACAAGAACGGCGTCGGCTACGCCGAGTGGACGCACATCGACGGCTGGTCCGAGTCGGTGGTCGAGTATGTCCGCACGCTGGAAAGTTCAGGTCTTGGGCCATAGGGGTTAGGTCTTAGGGCCGAAATCTGAAAATGACGGAAGGGAGGGGTGCCCCTCCCTTCCTGGTCTTGTATCGGGAGGCTGTGCCTTTAGTCGTCGTCGTTGTCGTGATCGGGCGGGGGTGGTGGTGGCATGGGCAACGGCGCAGTGACGTCATTCGCGTAACTGGGAATGGCGCACGTGGTTGCGTCGCAGCGCACTTCGGGATAGGCGAACAGCGACTCGTGTCCCTGCCTGTCGACCGAGGCGACGGAGATGTAGAAGCTGTCTCCTGGGTTGAAGCCCAGTTTTTGGGGTGAGATGCGGCCGCCGTCGTCGGAAATTGCGACGCGCTGGCGATAGAAGTTTTCGTTGACGGAGCGCGCGGCTAAGACGAAGTGGCTGACCCGGCCTTCCGGTTCTTCGAAGTGAAATCTCACGCTCTGCGTGGTGTTCCCGCTGGCGTTGAATTCAGTTGGGGCAAGCGGAGCACGAGCAAGGCTGGCGGCTACCGAAGCCATGACTTGCGCGATGCGCGAGGCGTAAGTGGAGGTGATGTACTGCACCAGGTCGTTGGGCGAGTGCTGGTGCGTGGTGATGAAAGTAGTGTCCTTACAGAAATCAGGAATTTGCGCGGGCGGAGGACACGGGAACGGCCCACCGCAACTGTTATCGACGGGAGAGGGCGAACACTCGTGGGTTTCCATGAAGCGAACGGCAGGATGGGCCTGACTGATGAAGGATGTGTGGTCACTGCCGCGGCCCGGCCGATCTTCGCGGAGCTTGGGCAGCATGGTGATGGTCGGCACATAGGCGCTGCCCCAGACGCCGACATAACGCATTACGCCGCGAGAGGGCGATTCGTTGTCGGTGGTGCCGTCCGGATCGGTGCTCAGACGCTCGCGCGGAATGCCGGGCGAGTAGAGACGGAAGTTCTGCAGATCGGCAGCGGTGTTGGCGGTGTTGTCACCGCCGGGAATGTCGGTGTTCAGCATCGCGATGACGTTCGGCTCGTCGAAGTAGCGGGTGAGATTGGCAGCGATCGAAGCTGAGCCGAACAATCCCTGTTCTTCGCCGGAGAAGGCGATAAACACCAGTGTGGCGTCGTATTGATGGCCAGCAAGCACACGCGCGATTTCAAGGACGACAGCGCTCTGCGCCCCAGAGTCGTTTCCTCCGGGCGCGTCGGAGGTGTTGTCCAGGACGTTGGTGGTGCGGGAGTCGTAGTGGCCGCCGATGATTACGAGGCGATTGCGATGGCGGCCGGGCAGCCAGGCGATGACATTGAAGGTGGGCGCAGTGGGGCAACTGCCATGCACGAACGGATCGAGCCTTACCTGGAGTCCTGGAATCGATTTGTACTGATTGAAAAGGAAGTCACGCGCGGCAGTGACACCATGGCCGGGTTCGGGTTGGTCGGAGCACGCTTGCCGTGTCCTAAAATTTTGCAGGGTCTGGGCTGTGTTAAAGATTCGGTTGGCGTCGATGTTGCCGACGATCGCATTGATTTCCGGATCCGTGCTGACAGGACTGCTCGGAGGGCTGGCGAGTACAAAGGGAAAGGCGACGACGAGCACGAGGGCGCTGACAATCAGCGTTCTCTTCATAGATATATTCTCCTTCGCGGACAGTCGGGGAAGACGGACATCCTTGAAGGCACAAGCGTGCGTGCTTGTGCTCGGCTTTATGGGATTGTGGGGCCGGGTTTTCTCAGACGAAGACAGCGGGCATGATGAAACCGAGTATTTAGGGTCGTCAATCAGGTGCTTGCCTGATGACTCGATGATTAACCTGAGTCAGGGAAACGATTGAACGCACGACCCTGTGGGCGGCCTTCGCATAGGACACGGAAGGTTTAGTGCATTGGGTTGTATTTCTGAAGGAGCAGCGAAGATGACCGCGAAACAGGCGATCCCACTCTATCGTGACGGCCGACATTACGATGCATTGAACAGTTTTCTTGTGGCCGACATTCCGTTCTATCTCGAGGAAGCCCGGAACGCGGGGCGCCCGGTGTTGGAACTGGCCTGTGGGACTGGCCGGCTGACCATCCCGATCGCGCAGAGCGGTGTGGAGATCGTGGGGCTCGACTTGTCCCCAGCGATGCTGGCGCATGCGCGCACGAAAGCGAGAGCGGCCGGAGTTGAGATCGAATTCGTTGAGGGAGATTGCCGGACGTTCGACCTGGGGCGGAAGTTCGCGTTGATCTTCATGGCGTTTAATTCGATGCAGCATTTGCACGACCATGCATCGTTGGCCGCGCTGTTCGCGAATGTGCGCAAGCATCTGGCCGGGGCCGGTCGGTTTGTATTTGACGTGTTCAATCCGAAGGTCGAAATCCTGGCTCGCTCTTCGGGAGACCGGCGGCTGGAGCGGGAATACGAGGATCCCGAGGGCAGGGGCTCAATGGCGTTCGAGTACAGTGCGGCTTACGACGATGCTTTGCAGGTAAGCCACATTCAGTGCTATTTCGTGCGGCGTGGCGCGAACGGAGAAGAGGTTGAAGTGCGCGAGGAGGAGTTGCACTTGCGGAGCTTTTTCCCGCAGGAGTTGGATCTGCTGGTGCGGTCGCAGGGGTTTGAGATTGTGGAGAAGTTCGGGACCTTCGAGCGGAAGGTGTTTGGGAGCGGAGATCCAAAGCAGGTCGTGAGATGCCAAGTCAAATGTTGATGCAATTACTAAGAGAACCACTTTTCGAACTCGAATCACAATTGCCAGAGTTGAAGGATCGGCGCGATTCGGCACCTATCGCAAACGATATTTTTGAGGCGGCCGTCTATTGGTCCCAGCTCGGGCGATGGGCTTTTGAGGGCAACACAAAGGTGAATTACCCAGCCCGAGCGAGAGGAGAAAAAGAACTTCTGGCAAAGCTACGGGAGACCATAGAGACGAAAAGTGGAGAGGACAAGGTCAGATATTCGCATCTGCTTGAGGTTGCCGGCAAGATTCTCAGGATTGTGGAGAACGTACCGTTGCCAAAGGACGGACACCTCGGATTCTTACGGATCATTCACGAGCGCTTTCGTTTCTTGACCATTGACTATGGTTTCAGAATCGTCGACGAAGAACCGACGCAATGCAGACTGTCCTCAGGATTCACATACGTAGATCTGAACTGGGCTACGAATTCCTCGATGTCGTTCTCATTCGGTGCTGACGGAACCGAGAAGACGTTCTGGATTGAGGATCTACTTTATCTATTTGGAGACGAACGATATCGAACTATTCCGCAACAGATGGATCTTGAGACGGAAAGCAAGGTCGATCGCTGGTTCAGCTTCGTTGCGAGCGTCTTGCGCCAACATGGGCATGCACTTCTGAGCAACTCGTCGGGAGCTTTAAAGGGTCTAGAAGAAGCCCAGATGAACCGAGACGCTGAATATGCCGAGGAAATGGAAAGGCTTCACGGCAATCGCGATTGATATTTCGGGGCGCCCATCCCTGGCAAATCAAGGTGTAAATATATGACTGAACAAACATACAACGTAATCAAGTCCGATGCTGGAGTTCCCATCAAGGCGTGGACTAAGGGAGTGCAATTGGAGGATGCTGCTCGTGAGCAGTTGCTCAATGTGGCGCTGTTGCCATTTATCTACAAGTGGGTGGCTGCTATGCCTGATGTGCACTGGGGAATTGGTGCGACTGTGGGCAGCGTGATTCCTACGCGCGGTGCCATTATTCCTGCTGCGGTGGGCGTCGATATCGGGTGCGGCATGATGGCTGTGCAGACCTCGCTCAATGCGCGCGATTTGCCCGACAACCTGCACGGTATTCGCGAGGCGATTGAGGGGGCCGTGCCTGTGGGCCGCAGTGACAATGGCGGGAAGAATGATCGCGGGGCGTGGAAGGATGCGCCCGTGCATCACCTGGATGTGTGGGCGAAGCTGAACGCTACTTACGACCAGATTGTCGGCAAATATCCGAAGCTGGCGCACCCGCAGAAGACCAATCACCTCGGAACCCTCGGGACCGGGAATCACTTTATTGAAGTGTGTCTCGACGAGAGCGAGACGGTGTGGTTTCTGCTGCACTCGGGCTCGCGTGGTGTGGGGAACCGGTTCGGCACGTTCTTCATCGAGCTGGCCAAGAATGATATGCGCCAGTGGATGATCAATGTGCCGGATAAGGATCTTGCGTACTTGCCGCAGGGAACCGAGCACTTCGACGACTACGTGCGCGCCGTGCACTGGGCGCAGAACTATGCCCTGGCAAATCGCGAGCTGATGATGCGGAATCTGATCGCGGCTGTGCGGGGGTCGGGGTTAGTTCCGGCTTTCGCAACTGGTGGTAACAAGAGCGGGGCTTTCTCCGCGCCGACAGGCGAGACGCCCGTTGCTCCATCGGGTGTGGGCGGACCGGGGTGTCCGCCCCACACGGTTGTTAGTTGCCATCACAATTATGTGACCTGGGAGCATCACTATGGCGAGAACGTGCTGATCACCCGTAAGGGGGCGGTGCGGGCTCGCGAAGGGGACATGGGGATCATCCCGGGCAGCATGGGAGCGCGCTCGTACATTGTGCGCGGCAAGGGGAATCCGGAAAGCTTTATGAGCTGCAGTCATGGAGCCGGACGGGCCATGTCGCGGACGGAGGCGAAGCGTCGCTTTACGCTAGAAGACCACGCCAAGGCGACGGCTGGCGTCGAGTGCCGCAAGGATGCTGACGTGATCGATGAAACGCCGATGGCGTACAAGTCGATCGATGCCGTGATGGAAGCGCAGAAGGATCTGGTGGACATTGTGCACACGTTGCGCCAGGTTGTGTGCGTGAAGGGATAGATTACAGCTGTTCTGAACCCAGGTTAGCGTCCAGAGAACGGACGCGAACCTGGGGCACCCCGGCAGTTGTCAGTAGAGTGGAACGCGAACTCCTAGAAAGAGATCAAACAACGCGGGCGAGGGCGCTTGCGTGCCTGGACCGATTGGGCCCAGGCACTTCTGCGAATGCTAGAGGAAGCGCACTTTGTCGCCAGCGGCGTTGCGCACGGCCAAGCCGTTCTTTGACCGCTCCAGTCCGGCGAGGGATTTCCATTCTTTAGGAACGTGCGTAACGAACAGATCGTAGGTGGTAGTGAGAGCGGCCCGCGGGGCGATGCGGGCGAGCACAGGCGTTTCGAACAACGTCTGTGTTTCGTGCGCTTGCTCGATGCCAAGAGGCATCGGGCTGGTTCCGAATTCGATTCCGCGGGCGCGCGTATTTCCGTTCCAGGGGGCGTAGCGGCGGGCATGGTTTTCTTCCCAGAGAGTAATCCACGGGAATTGCGAGCGATCGAAACAATAACCTGCCGCGAGAGCATGGCGACGGTTGTGGACTACGATCGAGGCTTTCGGATGATCGGCGCTGGTCAGAAGGGACGCGAGGAATCCGGTGCCGTCGAGGGCGAACGGATTTGCCAGGTCGATCGAGCCACCTGAGGATGCCGGGGCATTGGGCCAGAGGAACTCGGCGTCATCGCGCAGCAACTCGTGGCCCTCGTATCCCAAAGGCCAGGTGATGGCGCGCGACACGTCTGCGAAAACGGAGCTGTCATCGCGGGTGAGAAACGGTTCGCCGAATGTGGCATGCTGCACCCACTGAAATTCCTTCTCAGACGCCGCCAGGTTGGTGACCGTCTCGGTGAGGGAAGCCGTGAATGCCTCCGCGGCGATGGCAATCTCACGCTGAAAGACGAGCTGATAGTAGGGAAGCGCGACTTCGAGGTGGACCGCGCAGTGGCGTTCGTCGTGCTTGGCCGACAAGACCTTCCATTCTGAAGAAGAAGCTTCTCCGTGAAGCGGGACACCGTGGGATGCTTCGTCGGCAGAAGGCATGCCGAAATTGCCGACCACGACGGAGTGCCCGGTGTAACCGGAGAGGAATTTTCCGGCCGGTGCATCTCCGTAGAGCGAGGCATGCGCACCGGCGTCAAACGTTTGCGGATCGATGGTCGGCCATGAAGCTTCCCACATTATGTTTATCGGCGAACCGCTGAGGCGGAAGTCCGCGATGTGGCCTCCGCCGAGGAGGATGGTGAGTTCGATAACGCCGTTGGATAGGCGATAGCCTCTGCGATTCTTCCAGGTAACGGGCTGGCATTCGCAGGGCGGCATTTAGAGGGAGAAGCCTCCATCAATGGGAAAAGCAACTCCGGTCACGAAAGCCGCTTGCGGCGACACCAGGTACAGGGCGGCTTCGGCGATTTCTTCGGGCGTGCCGAAGCGTCCCATGGGCTGACGGGCGAGAAAATTCTTGCGCGCCGCGTCGGGATCGGGAAGGGCCTCGAGGCGCTGGGCGAGGGACGGCGTGTCGATGGTACCGGGGCACAGGCAGTTGACGCGAATGTTGTCGCGCACGTGATCAAGCGCCATGGAACGGGTGAGGGCGAGGACTGCCCCTTTGGTCGCAGTGTAGCAGGCTCGGTCGGGGACAACGCGGAGCGCAGTCGCGGAGGCGGTGTTCAGGATCACTCCGGCTTTCTGCTTTTTGAAAATGGGAATCACGGCGTGTGCGAAGAGGTACATGCCTCGGAGATTGATGGCGACGGCACGATCCCAGTCTTCTTCGGTGGTGGCTTCGATCGTTCCGACCGGAACGATGCCTGCGTTATTAAAGAGGATGTCGATGCGCTGATGCTTTTCGAGAGTGGAGTGGACGACGTTGTGAACGTCTTCGGACTTGCTGACGTCGGCTGGCAGGCCAAGACAAATGCCCTCTTCTTCTGTAATGGCGGCAACGGTTTTGGCGAGAGTGGCCTGGTCGATATCGACGGCGACGACCTTCGCGCCTTCTTTGCAAAAGAGCTTCGCGGTTGCTGCCCCGATGCCCGCGGCAGCACCCGTGATGATGGCTACTTTGTTTTCGAGCTTCACTTGTGCGTCACCGAGCCGGTGCCTGTTTCCTGAAATCCCATGCCGCCGGAAGGGACGAGCATGCCGCCATCGACGAGAAGCGCTGCACCGGTAATGAAGGACGCGCTGGGCGAAGCCAGGAAGGCGATAGCCTTCGCGATCTCGTGCGGTTGCCCCATCCTGCCCATTGCGTGAATGCGGTCGCAGGCCTGCAAAACTTTTTCGGGATTCGGGTCGAGACTGACGGCCCAACGCAGCATCGGGGTGTCGACAGCGCCCGGACAAACGCAATTCACGCGAATGCCTTTTTGCGCGTAATCGAGTGCCATGGCACGAGCGAGGCCCAGGAGGCCGTGTTTGGCGGCGACGTAGGCTGCGGAGTTGGCGATGGCCGTCATGCTCTGCACGGAACCTACAACGACGATGGCCGCGTTGTCGCGCTTGAGCATATGGGGCACGGCGAATTTCGAGACGAGGAAGCACCCTTTCAGATTGATGCCCATCAGGCGGTCCCACGCCGCCTCGGTGGTGGTGACTACGTCGCCGTAGTCTTGAATGCCGGCGTTGCTGATGAGAATGTCGATCGCACCGTATTTGGAGACCACCGCCTGGATGGCGGAGTCGGCGTCTGCAGATTTGCTGACGTCGCATGAAAAGAAATGGCAGCGTGCGCCGCTCTTGGCGATGCTGGCGGCGGTGCGGGTGGCGGCTTCGGCGTTTACGTCAAGGATGGCGACGGTGGCGCCTTGTGCGGCGAGTTCGCGGGCGGTAGCTTCGCCGATGCCCATCGCGCCGCCGGTCACGATGGCGATCTTATCTTTGAGTTCAAGATTCATGAGATTGACTTTCGCGTGAATCTCTCCAGCCCAATCACCATTTCGGCTGCATGGTTATGGCGCCGGGCTTTCTGGGATCCTGAATCCACGACCCCATCTCCTGACGCTTGGAGAGTTCGTGGTATCGCGCGAGCTTGTCGCGATCAAGCGACACTCCCAGGCCGGGTCCCGTAGGAACCGTCATCGCTCCGTTCTTGTACTTCATTTTGCCACCTTCGATGATGTCGTCGGTGAGGTGGTGGTAGTGGGAGTCGGGAGCAAGGACAAGGTTCGGCAGGCTCGCCGCCAAATGCAGCATAGCGGCCTGCGAGATCCCAAACTCGGCGCCGCTGTGCATGCCGGCATCGACGCCCATCGTATCGCAGATCTGTCCGGCAAGCTTGGCGCGATGAATGCCGCCGTACCAGTGCGGGTCAAGCAGGATGACGTCCAGCACATCGCCCATCACCGCTGGGGCAAGATCCTCGAAGGCGAACACCGACATATTGGAGGCAAGCGTGACCCAGGGAGCTTTCTGATTGAGGCGTTGCATGGCGCGCATTCCCCAGACCGGGTCTTCCAGATATTCCATGTCGTAGTCATGAAGTCGGCGAGCGACGTGGATGGCGGTGGTGATCGTCCAGGCAGCGTTGGGGTCGAGGCGGATACGGTGCTTCGGGAAGGCCTTGCGGAGCGCGATGAACGTGTCGATTTCTTCGTCAGGGGGAAGGACACCGTTTTTGTATTTCAGCGCGGTAAATCCTTGCTGAGACACCAGATCTTTCGCTAATTTCACCATTTGCTCGGCGTTCGAGACTTCACCCGCTCCGGACTCGTTCGCGTAACGATAGAAGAGGTAGGCGGAGAACTGGACTTCGTTGCGAACCTGACCACCGAGTAGAGCGCAAACGCTTTTGTTGAGCGCTTTTCCTTGAATGTCGAGGATGGCGAACTCAAGGCCTGCGAATCCGAGCACATGGCCGAAGAGCTTGAGAGCGCTTGGAGCGCCGAGCTTCCAGCGGATGCGCTCCATGTTCATGGGGTCTTCGCCGATGAGCAGCGGCTTCATTTCGGCGAGTTGACCATGACGGCTGGCACCGCCATAGCACTCGCCCAGGCCGGTGATGCCTTCATCGGTGTCGACCTCAATAATGATGCGCGAGAAACCGGGGTGGGAACCGAATGCGTAACGAAGCGGGGCTTCGATCGGGATGAAGGCGGGAGTCCAGCGAACGTCGGTGATCTTCATAGAGTCTCCGAGGCAGTCAGCGCTGATTGACGAGCGGTTGCCCCTTCACGCCGGCGGACACGCGACAGATATGCCATCGGCTGAGGTTTGCGAAATAAAGCTGGTCGAAGTGCTTGCCTCCGAAGGCAGCATTGGTGGGGCTGGCGAGCATCGTCGCGTCGCGGTCAGCTGCGAATAGGCGCACGTACCCATTGGGCGAGACGCGATAGACATTGTGTGAGGCGTAACAGGTGACGTAGAGATTTCCGTTCGCGTCGAGGGTCGCCCCATCAGGAATGCTGTGCAGCGAATGCGCGTAGACATAGGGCTCTCCGATTGTCGCTGGAGAAACAATTGGAACGGCCAGCACGTTGTCGTGGGTGGTCTGCACGACATACAGAGTTCGCTCGTCAGCGCTGAGGGAAAGGCCGTTCGGAAAAGACAGACCGCGCAGGAGTTCTTCGATTTTTCCGTTTGGGCGAAGGACGAAGAGAAAGCCGTCTTCCTTCCTCCATGCGCCTGAATCGCTGAAATAGAGGTTGCCTTCGCGATCGAAGACTGAGAAGTTTGGATTCCGCAGGCGGTAACGGCCCGCGCGTTCCCAAGTGCACTGTATCTTTCCCGAGCGATCGATTTGCAGTAAAGCTCCCAGCTTGAAGTTGCAAACGTAGAGTTGCTGGCGTGCCGAGAATGTAAGCCCGAGATTGAAGCCACCAACGGTGGTGACCGTGCGAACTTTTCCTTTGGCATTGATGCGATAGATCTGTCCGAGTTCGCCACCTGCCCAGAGATTGCCGTCGGCGTCGAAGGCGAGGCCTTCGGGGTGATCGAGCCCTTCGGCATATACTTCGAAGCGATCGATCGGAACTAGAGGTTTTGGATCAACCATTCGAGTTCCTAGTTCTCTGAAAGCAACGGAACCGCGCCTAGCAGCGCAGCATTGTTGCCGAGTTTTGCCGCTCGTACCTGAACTTTGCCCCACGGCGTCCAGGAATGTTTTTGCACGTACGCTTCTACGTACGGGATGATGACATCGGCACTCTGCATGACGCCTCCGCCGATGACGATAATTTCCGGGTCGTACGCGTGAACGAGGCCGACGGCATCGACCGCCCAGATGTTCAGGCAACGGTCTCGAATGGCGTTGGCGACGGCGTCACCGCGCGCGGCTTCCTCGAACAACTCCTTGAAGCCGACATTATTGTGTTTCGCTAAGGCGCTCGCAGAAATTCCCGGCCACTCGCGCACAACGCTGGGGAGGGCCCAGCCTCCAGCTTCGGCCTCCGCGCATCCGATCGCACCGCAGTTGCAGGCACGTCCGGTGAACAGGACCGGAATGTGGCCGCCAAGGCATCCGGCCTGGGCATGTTTGCCGCGCAAGAGTTTTCCCTCAATCATCGCGACGCCACCGATCCCGGTGCCGAGCGTCATCATAACTACTTCCGTAAAGTCGCGGGCCGCGCCTGCGTAGAACTCTCCTAGCAGGGCCATGCGCGCGTCGTTTTCAATGCGTAGAGGGAGGCCGAGGGCTTCCTTGCTCCATGCGGGAATGTCGATTTCTTTTGAGTCGGGATACTTATCGTTCGTCGCCAGAATGCGACCGGTGCGGGAGTCTACGATCGCTGCGAAGCCCACAGCAACGCCTGCGCAGTCGCTAACTTGAAGAGAGAGACGCTGCAGCAAGGATCGAAACGTTTCGGCGATGCGAGGAAGAACTGCGGATAAGCTCTTGGCGCGATCGGTGTCGATGGTTTCGGCGGCGAGGATGGTACGGTCTTCAATCACACCGAGGGTCGCGTGGGTGCCGCCGAAATCGATGGCCAGTGCCTTCATTTGGAGTTCTCCGTGTGAACTGCTGTATCGTCAACTAGAAATGGTGGCGCCTTTCGCCGACACGCTGTAGTTCTTGCCCTGGTGGCGCAGGTTCCGTAGTTGTGCATTTGGATCGAAGTCCGCGAGGCGGGATGCGATGCGCACACCATTCGTAAGGCTGAGATCCGCGCCGAAAATTGAGTCGATTACCAGATCCGTGAAAGCTCCGCCAGCGATACAGCACCAGTCATTCATGTATGGGAGGTCGTAGGGACACTTGTATGCGGCGCCACCTTCGAGTGGGAAAAAGGACTCCACGAAATGGGCCTGGCCGATCGGGCCCTGGTTGCCGGCCTTTGCGACGTTCTTCAGCCATGCGGCAACGCGCGAAGGTGGCCCGGTCTCATACAAGCCCTTGGCCGTCATGGGCGGCCATGCGCAGTACGCGCCCAGCCAACTGTGGTCCGGACGAATGTTCCAGGTGGCGTCGGCGTCGTTGGGAGAAAGTGCGCGCATCCAATAGTCGCTGTGCAACTCACGCCAAAAAAAGTTGTCCATCTCCTGTTTTTGCACGGCGCTCAGGTCTCCGGGCATGTTGTCGAGAACGGAGAGGAAGTCGTAGCAGTGGCGGACCACCACGAAGGAACCGTCGGGATATCCGCACTGCCAGTAGCCTTTGCCGGCGACGTAGAGTTTTTGATTGATGCGCTGGGCGAGGTCTTTCGCTTCGGAGCGCAACTGTGCTGCACGCGAGGAGTCGCCGCGGCGTTCCAGCAACCCGGCGACGAAGCGCATCGACGAGACGTTGCCCGCGTTCATCCCAGCAGACTCGTGAAGGTAAGTGCTGACAACCTCCAGATTATTTTCGAGCTTGCCGTAGTCGCCGAGGCCGTGGGAATTCTTGTCGAGCTCCTTCCAGTAAGTTGCGTGGTAGAGCAGATGATCGAGCGCAGTCTTGTCGCCGATGCGCTTGTCGAGCCAGGCGAAGTCTCCGGTGACGCACAGATAATTTTTCGCGCAGCGAGTGATGGCCATATCGTTCACGGCATACCACGGGCCCATGGGCTGGCCGGTCAGGTAATCGGTCGCGAGATGCTGATGCATGTCACTGACGAACCAGACTTCGACGAGACGGCGGAGGGCTTCGGGATCTAGCAGCGCGATGGAGAGCGACGTGAGGGACGTGTCCCAAGGAAAGCTCAGGGTTTGAATGACGCGTCCGCCGAGCGTCAGGTAAGTGTTGCCGTAGGCCGAGTCGGGTGATGCGCGGCGGGCAAAGAGAAGATTCTTTATTCCCGCGTGGTAGAGGTTCCAGAGGGATTCGTCGTTGGTTTCGAGTTGGGGAAGGTGGCCGGAAAACTCCGAGTTGCCCGGCGTGAAAGCGGACCGGATGAGGCTGTTGAAGGATTGCTCGTGCGCTCGCGCGACTTGGCGAAGATCTGACTGGAGAGCATCGTAAGTTGCCAGCGCGCTCTGACGATCCTGATCGATGACGTTGACGTAGTGGAGTTCTTTCGTCTCGCCGGGGCCGAGAGTCAATTCGAAGGTCAGCATGCGTGAGTCGGCAGCGCGCTCCGGTTTGGGATTTATGCCTTGCACCGATATTGCTTGCGAGTGGCGAGCTTCGAAGACCAGGCATCCGCTATTGGCGTTGAACTCGATCTGGTTGTCGGCCTCTCCCGGAGAGTTCGTGAACCAGGGGCCAGGTTTCTTCGCGACACCTGCGCGCATGTCGAAGCCGAGTGTGATTTTACGGCTCGCGGACTTAAGATTCTCGACGCGGATGATTTGGGCGACGGCTCGGCGTTTCGCCGGCATGAACATCTCGGTGGTGAACTGCAGACCGTCTGCGGACGTTTCCCGGACGACGCGAT